>NZ_JAUMXC010000017.1 GCF_030529325.1 Porphyromonas sp.
AGTATTTGGAGAGCTTTATCTCGGGTGTGGTTTGTTTGGCTTGGAGTTCTGTCAGGAGTTTGTCGGTTGTTTCGTCTTGACTTATTCGTACCTCGGCAATGCCTGACTTCATTTCGTGGATGCGCTCTCCAAGTTTAGCAATTACTTGACAAAGTTCCTCTCTGAATCGACGATGAAACTCCAGTTGCTCCTCTAAAATCTTGGCGATTCCTGCGAGATTCTTTCTGTTCTCGACTTCGCCTTGCGACTCTGTTGGTTGTGGTAAATTGGAGATGCTCGCTTTGAGTTCTCTGTTTTGTTGCTTGATTTCCTCGAGTACTTCGAGGAGGACATTGATTTGGTCGTTCATAATCTTCTGCGTTTTAGTTTCTTATTTGCTTGATTTCTGAGTTTACGTTGGAATACGAGTTCGGCAACATCTACGGTAGGTGCTTTGCTGTCGAATAGGTCCTCTCCAAGGTCTTCTATAGCTTCGCCCAATTCTTCGATAAATCTTCCTCTTTAGGTAGGGCTGGCAGAGAAAGAGCTTGCTTTGCATTTTGGTCTACGAGGGGCGGAGGTACTACCTGTACCGATCCCCCGAAGTACGTAAGGTGGCCACATCCTGGATCGAGTACACGGCGACCTTCCACGAGATCGCAATGAGCTTGGATGATATCCTCATCAAGGATGAGTCCAAGCCGGCAAGGACTAAGTTCGTCTTCACCGGCAAGCCTGCCGACTTCATCCGCCTGATCGTCCGCAACATGGGCGACGCCTGGTCGGTGGGCGAGACCATCGACAAGGAGGATCAGACGATAGCGTTCTCGGGGCAGTCGTGTCTCAATGCCCTCGGAGTGATCGCACAGACCTTCGAGACCGAGTGGGAGGTCGAGGGGCGTCGGATCCATCTGCGTAAGGTGGAGCATGACAAGACTGACCCCCTGCCTCTGTCTTACGGCAAGGGGAACGGTTTCGTCTCGGGGGTCTCCCGGATCGGATCGAACGACAAGCAGGGCGGCCGTCTCTGTGTCGAGGGTGGCGAGCGCAACATCGATCCTGCCAAGTACAAGGCGCGTGCCCTCATGCTTCCCAAGGCCGCACGCCTGGAGTATCAAGGGCATACCTACCGTACCGATGCCGACGGTACGTATGTCTATCGCTGGGGGAGCAATGTCATCACTCAAGCTGCCGTAGCCCTCACGCAGATCTACCCCAAGAGAGTCGGCACACTCACCAGCATCACCATCGTTGACGAGGCAAAACACTTCTACGATGTGATCGACACGGCCATCCCTGCCGACCTTAATTATAGTCAGTATCGCATCCCCGGGCAGAAGGCCGTCATCAAGTTTGAGTCGGGGATGCTTGCTGGGCGAGAGTTCGAGATCAAGCAGACCGACAAGGCTCTTACGGGCTACCACCACGATGATCGTCGATTTGAGGTCGTCCCTCAAGAGATAGACGATATGATCATGCCCGGTGGAGTCTTCGTCCCCAAGGTCGGGGACAAGTACGCCATCTTCAATATCGACCTGCCCGAGGCCTACACTCGGGCAGCAGCCGATGAACTGTTTCGGGAGGCAGTCAAGCAGCTTGCCGACCGAGCCGATGTATGAGTTCGGGGGCAGGCTCGATGCCGTATGGTCGACCCGCAGGTGGCCGGAGATCGGCGGCAAGATCAAGCCTGGTGGTCATGTACTCTTCTCGGATACAGAGTTTCACACTGCTGGTACGGTCATCCGTATCGTCAGCGTGACACAGCACCTCAACAACCCAAAAGCACCCGAAATGACCCTCAGCCATACGACGGTCTCGGGATCGTTCGGATCGACCCTCTCCAAACTCGAGGCACAAGAGGTGCTTATCGATAAGGGCATCAAGGATATGTACAAGTACTCCGAGAGACAGTGGCAGCACGTCAAGGAGGCTCAGGATGCCCTTAAGGGGATGGCAGATCAACTCGGCTACGACAAGCCGATAACGCCCATCCTTGCGCAGATGATGCAACTCATCGTTGGGGATGAGCGTCTGCAGTTTCGCTTCGTCCGGAGTCGCAACGATCTCACGCCTGTCGTCCACGAGATCACTCACAAGGTCGAGGGGGCGCAGCTCATCGCCCCCGAAGGGACGATACAGCACATGACCATCGGCATCGATACGATCTCTTCTTCCCATACCGGGTACAAGGTATGGGATGTACCAAGGTACGAGAGTCCCGCTCTCAAGCCAAAGAAGACCTACTACCTCTACATCAAGGCTCCGATATCGGGGACATCGGCGACCTATCGCCTGGAGACTGCTCCCGTCGCCATGGATGCCGATGCCGGGTATTACAACCTCCTTGTCGGACTGTCGGTAGATGGGCTTGAGGGGCGCAGTTTTGCGCGCCTCCATGGCTTCACCGAGATACTTCCGGGGCGCATCACCACGCCCCGACTCGTCAGTCCCGACGGAAGGGATTATGTCGACTTTGAAGGTAAGCGTTACCACTTTGGCTGGGACGGTGGATACCTCGACATCAACAGCATGGGGGACGGTAAGACTCGCCTCAAGGGCGCACTCATCACCGTTGGGGACAAGGATACAACCCTCGAGGACTATATCGACTCCATCAAACCCAAGGACGGCAACCCTTATACCGCCGTCATGTATATGACTGGATCTTATCGTAATAATAAGCTCCGAGGACTTTCGATCCGTGCGGAGCTTATAGACAAGACCGGGTATGCCCGGTATGGGGCGGACAAGTTGTGGAGGTATCGTTTCCGATCAGGCTCCGAGATATCTGAGTTCAGCTCTTGGGAGCCCGGATATACATTTTCCTTGTCCGACCGAAGTGATGCCAGGGAGTACCTCGACATCGAGGTCAAGATCATGTTGGACGGATACACCTCTATCGCTACCTCGACATTACCCAACATCAAGGACGGCAAGGACGGTAAGAGCGGTATACAAGTTTTACAGACCTCTTCGGTAGTATAAAGTTCTGAAATAGTTACAGCGTCTCGTGGTTGACGTTTTTCATAAGGTCTCGCTTCAAGCATCGTTTCAATATCAGCTCTACGAACAATAGATCTTTGATTACTCATACTAAACGCTTTCAATCGCCCAGAGTAGATATACTGATTGTTTGACGAGATACCCCTAATAGTTTGCTGACTTCCGAAACAGTGAGATAAGGTTTATCCACAAGATCTTTAACCTTTTTCTCTTGCTCAGAAAGCTCTGTCCTGCGTACTCGCTCCTCTCGTTTTTGAGTCTTGTATGCTCTGCTATTGCATCGATGTGAGCAATATCTGGTGGTTGTCTTCAAAGCGACAAACTCCTTTTGGCAATGCTCACAAACTTTTTTATTGGAATTTTACTTGCCATCATTTCGCCATTCATTTGTTAGTTCCTGTCAATTGGTGTCTCATCATGTCCAGATTTTAAAGTTTCTCTCGATATACGTGAGGCTCTAAACTGACAGTCGCAAGATGCGGTACAAATAAGGTACAAGAATGAGCGAAAGAATGGCTCCGAATGATCCCTAACGAACAGAAAGGGCAAAAAGAAAGGCGCTCATAATGAACGCCTTTTTGATATTTGGTGATATATGATTATCGGTTGTAATCAGAAATTACTTGCCGATGCAGAAGTTTTTGAAGATGGAGTGGAGGATGTCATCTGATGAGACGTTCCCGACTACTTCTCCAAGTAGGTTTATGGCAGCTCTGAGGTCTTGAGACAAGAGGTCTCCCGGGATGTTTAGGGATAGTCCGTTGAGAACCGTTTGAAGGTGTCCGGAGGCTTCCTGTATCACTGTTACGTGTCGGAGATTTGAGACAATGATATCGTTTTCTCCGACATTGAGGTCCTCAAAATGCTGAAGTATCTGCTGTTTGACTTTTGCGATGTCTTGCTGATCTTTAGCACTCATAGGAATGACATTGGATATTCCTAATTGTTTGAGTGCTTGCGTCATTTCTTCTATGCGTAGGGGATCTACTATATCCTTTTTGTTGATCAGTGCACAGATGTTATCTTTTGTCGCATGTTTGATGATATCGTCAAGGAGACTATTTAGGTCAAGTCCATTGTCCGAAGCATCTATCATCCAAAGGGTTAGGGATGCTTGATTGATCTTCTCAAAGGATTTATTTATCCCAATGCTCTCTATGGGGTCATCTGTATGTCTGATACCGGCAGTATCGATAAATCTGAACTCTCTCCCTCCGAGGATGACAGTATCTTCGATGGCGTCCCGAGTCGTGCCGTGTATATCTGAGACGATAGCTCTATCCTCTTCCAAAAGTGCGTTCAATAGGGTTGATTTTCCTGCATTTGTAGCTCCTGCGATAGCTATGGGTATGCCGTTTTTGATTACTCTACCTTTTTCGAAGCTGCCGCTGAGCTCTTTTAACTCTTCCAAAATAGATGTACAAGAATCTGTCAACGCTTTTCTATCAGCAAACTCGACATCCTCTTCACTGAAATCCAATTCGAGTTCGAGAAGAGAACAAAATCGGATAAGGGTCTCTCTAAGAGCCTCTATCTTACGACTAAAGTGCCCACGCATCTGATTCATCGACATCCTAAGAGCAGCCTTATTCGTACTTGCGATGACATCAGCCACGGCTTCAGCCTGACTGAGGTCCATTTTTCCATTGGCAAAAGCCCGTTTGGTAAATTCGCCTCCTTCTGCGGGTCTTGCTCCTGAGGAAACCAATAGCTTCATAACCTCACTCAGGATATAAGGAGAGCCATGACAGGAGATCTCGACCATGTCTTCTCCCGTGTATGACTTAGGATTGACATATGTCACTACGACTACGTCATCAATATGTTCTTCATTTGTGGGGTCTATGATCCAACCATAAGTTACATGTTGGGATAGGGGATCATACTCCTTTTTGACCAATGGCCTGAATACTTTCTTGAGAATTTCAAAAGCATGGGCTCCTGACATCTTTATCACACCAATGGCAGCCCTCCCCATGGGAGTCCCGAGTGCACAAATTGTTTCATTGATAGAATAGAGTGACATACGCCGTAAATATTATGAGTGAAAGAAAAAACAAAGCGAGGGTGCATTGTCTCCAGACTTATGCAACCCTCGCTCTATGTATCGGGTCTAAGACACCGATAACAATAACTTAAGTATTAACTTCACGTGGTGTGAAGCCAAACTCTTATTACTTCTTTGCTCTGTTACCGTAACGGTTCATGAACTTATCCACACGTCCTGCAGTGTCGACAAGTTTAGCCTTACCTGTGTAGAAAGGGTGTGAAGAGCTAGAGATTTCAACCTTGATGAGTGGATAAGTCTCACCATCAATTTCGATTGTTTCCTTAGTGTTTGCAGTCGAACGTGTGATGAAGATCTCTTCGTTAGACATGTCTTTGAAGACAACCTTGCGATAGTTTTCAGGATGGATGTCCTTTTTCATTGCTGTATATTATTTTGTTGTTTATATTTCTATAATTTCGTTGCGGTAACCGGATAAATTCTGTGCAAAGATAGGGATATTTTCTTAATTATCAGCATATCTACCTACTTCATTTTATATGATTTTGGTTTAGTAAAACGAGCCTAGGGTAATGATACCCACTGCATCATTAAGCGCCTGGAGATATTTGAGTCTTATCTGATATTGAAGTTTATTCTTTATTATGTTGATAGTTAAACATATACCGATCCATAATGAAGAGTTAGGCATTTGATGTAGAACAAAGTGTATCAAAATTGTGTCTCATTAGGCTTGTCAATGTTTCTTATGGTCATATTTATTTGGTGATGGTTAGGATTTCAAGCGTTCTTTTATTAGATAATATGAAGTTCATATGACTGATTTGATTTTGATTTCAGTCGTAGTGTCTTTGTTTAGTTTTTTTATAGGTGACATACACTGGGATATTCTGAACTCTCCTTGGGTGGAAAATCAGTGTAACATGACACTTTAAGGAGGCGTCTCAATTTTGGAAGGCATGCCTTATTTTCTCCCCCTTGCTCTTACGTCAGGAGAGACGATCCAATTAAGTGTCACATCGTCAATACATATTTCTGAAGCTGTCAAAATTCTCACACATTAATTCTCTTCTCATACAACCTAATTTAATGTGTAATATAAAGTTTTGTTTCGTAGCAATGTATTTTTACGTTTTGTATCGTCAGTCTTCTTGAGGCAAAAAAGTTTGATAAGTGTTGTCATCATAGTAAATGATAATTTTTTCCACCTTTCTGGTATTATTTGAGGGAGAGGGTGTTACCTGATGAGGGCAAGGTGTTGAGTTTACCAGAGCTGTGTGTCGAGTAGGGGGCGTGTTCTCGGTTTGTATTAGTTCTGCTTCCTTCAGATCCATGAATAGAGGGATGTTGGTGAGTTTTGCTTGTTCTTCTCTGTATCCTTCTTTGACTCTTGGGTAATCTCCGCTTAAGAGCCATTCATGTCGATAATGTGGAAAGGCTGATAATATTTTCTGAATAACCTTAGAACTTGGTTGATTCCTTCCTGTCAGTACATGATTCAATGTAGACTTATTTATCCTTGTCTTTTCTGCAAAAAGAATTTGGCTAATGCCCTCTTGCTCGATGATTTCTTTTATTCGTGCTGCTATTGGATCCATTATTTTTTGAGTGAAATAGTTGAATTCTATCTTTGTATACAGGTTATAAATATATACTTATGTAAGTATACACACAAACTTAGCAATTATATATGTAGATGACAATGATTGCCACATAAAAATATCTCTCTGCAACAGACTTAAGTACATCAGTTCCTATATAGAGTTTATATAATTGAATCAATTCAACTGGTAATCAGATATTTATTATTTTTTCGAGACTTTGCTTTAGGGATAACATGAATTGATATATTACCGACCTATTCACCGTTCGACACATTATATAGGAAACGACTTATATTAATATGATAATTAGTTGATTAGTCTCATCTTAATGCATTCTATTTAATGGCGAATAACATTTATTGATGTGTTGAAATGCACGAATTTTCATCGGGGTGGAGTATATCTCTATTGTAGATATATGTGGATATACCTTGTAGATACATTGATAATCTTTTTACAGAGATATATGTTTGGATACAGGGGGGGTGTCTCCCTATATATATTATTAACAAATAAAAGAGATCTAAGAGAGAAAACTATCGAACTTGTCGAGTAGAGAGAATAGATGTAACTTTGCAACGAAACTAAGTAACTTGATGATATGAAGACATCGAGAAAATTTGGGGGTATTTTGCTCACATCAGTTTTGATCTTAACCTCATGTGTATATTCTAACACGGATGAGGCGGTTAGTCATTTTAGATCGTGGGAAACTATAAAACAGATTGATACTTTGCGGATCGGGACCACAACGTCCCCTTCCGCTTTTTTTATCTATCGCGGCAAGGAAATGGGTGCAGAGTTCTTTAAAATCCGAGACTTTGTTGCTGATAAGGGTCTTCAGTTGGAGATAAAGCTTTCTCACTCTTTGGATACTCTGAAAAAATGGATACAGCAAGACTCCATAGATCTGTGTATTGCGCCTCTTGCCATGACAAAGGAGCATATGGAAGAATTTGCCTTTTGTGGCCCAATACGTACAAGCTCATTAGTTTTACTTCAGAGTAGGAGTGCAGAGAAAGTGCAGTCCGTACTCGATCTTGCCGACAAGCAGATTCATGTCGTGAGGAATAGTGTAGAAGATTTCAGAATCAAACAGTTGGATGACGAAATCGGTCCTAAGCAAGACTTTGCAATAAACTATGTAGACACTCTTTCTGTCCCGGATCTACTCACTCTCGTATGTCAGGATGGTATAAACTATACGGTCGCAGACGAAGATTTGGCCAGAATGTATGCTCAGCATTACAAAGGTATTGATATCAA
Source organism: Porphyromonas sp. (assembly GCF_030529325.1). Taxonomy (GTDB): domain Bacteria; phylum Bacteroidota; class Bacteroidia; order Bacteroidales; family Porphyromonadaceae; genus Porphyromonas_A. Next base: position 7,861 of record NZ_JAUMXC010000017.1, read on the forward strand.
GACAAAACTGAGTACTCCCATACGATACGGTTGGATAGCACATAAACATAATACATCTCTTGCGGATACTTTAGAGTTATACTTTTCGGATAAGAAGGATAGGAATCTAGAACAATCAATGAACTACCTGTTTTATTTTGGAGGAGCATTCCGTAATCCTATTAAGATCGAAATACCCGAGGGAAATATCTCTCCGTATGATGAGCTTTTTATTAATGAGAGTCACCGTCTTGGTTGGCACTGGACGGTTCTTGCAGCTATAGCTTTTCAGGAGTCGAACTTTCAAAGTAATATCGTTGGTTGGAGTAGTGCTACCGGGCTCATGGGGATTATGCCTGCCACCGGCAGGGCCTTTGGAGCGACAGTGGAAGAATTGAAAGATCCCGCCGTTTCTGTGCGCGTAGCTGTAGATTGCTTGTTGGCAATAGGCAAAAGCTATCAAGACATAGAGGATGAAAATGAGCGTATGAAGTTTACGCTTGCGTCTTATAATGCCGGCCCTGCTCACATTCAAGATGCTCGCCGTCTAGCAAAGAAGTATGGGGCATCCCCGGATATCTGGGATGATAATGTCAGAGAGTATGTGCTCTTGAAAAGTAACCCAAAATATTACAATGATCCGGTATGTAAGTATGGCTTTTTGAGAGGAAAAGAGACCGTAGCTTATGTAAGTAATATAATGGCTCGTAAAGATGTCTACAAAGCAATAACCACGAAATAAACGAACTAAAACATAGAACAGTAAGAGAACATGAAGGTCATTAACTTATCAGAACAAAATTCGTTGCTCAACAGATTTGTATCAGAACTAAGAAATGTAGAAATCCAAAATGACAGACTCCGATTCAGACGCAATGTTGAACGTATTGGGGAAGTTATGGCTTACGAGATAAGCAAAACACTGAATTACAAGGAGCATAAAATTCAAACACCCCTTGGAGTGGCTAATGAGTCTTTGGATGAGGATGATGTGGTCATTGCAACGATACTAAGGGCAGGTTTACCTTTTCATCATGGTTTTGGGAACTATTTTGATCGAGCAGGCAATGCTTTCGTTTCGGCTTATCGTAAGTATAAAGACAGGCTTAATTTTGACATTCATATCGAGTATATAGCATCTCCCTCTCTAGCAGAGACAACTCTGATTCTATCAGACCCAATGCTTGCCACAGGAGGATCAATGGAGCTAGCTTATAGAGCATTGCTCACCAAAGGCCAACCCAAAATACTTCACTTTTCGTCTATTATAGCTAGTCAGCCAGCTATAGATTATCTGAAGGAGAGACTCCCTGAGGATAGTACTCTTTGGGTCGCTGCAATAGATCCGGAGATAGATGATCACTCGTATATCATCCCCGGTCTTGGAGATGCTGGTGATCTTGCTTTTGGTGAAAAATTAGATTGATATTTTTGAGTATATGAGTTTCCCCTTAGAACTCCTCGCTCCCGCTAAAAATGCAGATTATGGCATTGAGGCAATCAAACACGGTGCAGATGCTGTATACATTGGTGCACCTGCTTTTGGCGCTCGCGTAAGTGCTGGAAACTCTATTGAGGATATTCAAAGATTAGTCACTTTTGCTCATCTCTTCGGTGCAAAAGTTTATATCGCTCTTAATACTATACTGAGGGATGATGAGCTGCAAGAGGCTCGATCCTTAATAACACAGCTATATGAGATTGGTGCAGATGCGATAATAATCCAAGACTTTGGATTACTTGAAGGTGATTTACCTCCCATTCCTCTCCATGCGAGTACCCAAATGGACAATATCACCGTTGAGCGCATCCAATTCCTTTTAGAGCAGGGGTTTGAGCAAGTTGTTGTGCCTCGAGAATTAAGCCCTAATCAGATACGAAAAATCCATAAACAAGTCCCAAACGTAAAGTTGGAGTGCTTTATTCATGGTGCACTGTGCGTATCTTATAGCGGACGATGTTACGCTGCAGCAGAATTTCATGGGCGTAGTGCTAATCGCGGGTCCTGCTCCCAAATATGTCGCCTGCCTTTTGATTTGATTGATGCAAAAGGAAATACTATTGTGAAGAATAAGCACCTCTTGTCTGTCAAAGATCTCAATAGGTCCGAGATCCTCTCTGAGCTCATAACCTCAGGGGTTAGTTCTTTCAAGATCGAGGGGCGTCTCAAAGACTTATCCTATGTTAAAACTGTCGTTGCTCATTATCACCAATTATTGAACGACTATATTTTGGAACATCCGGAGTATTCCAGGAGCTCATACGGAGATGTCGCTTTTAGTTTCGCACCGAATGTCGACAGGGTGTTCAATAGAGGATATACGATGTTTGCGCACAACGGACGTCGAGAAGATCAGTTGGCTGCCTTTGATTCTCCAAAGTCAATGGGAGAAAGAGTAGGGAAGATAGTAGGTATTCGGGGTAACATGGTAACTCTTCAAGTAGATGAAGGGAAGGCAATTGCAAACGGTGACGGACTAGCTTTTTATTTACCGGAGGGCGGAACATCCGGATTAAAGGTCAACGTTGCCAATGGTGATACTCTGACTGTCAATAAAACTCCTGATCGACTTCGAGTTGGGATGCCTTTGCATCGCAATCTGGATATTGTTTTTGATCGAGAAATGGAGAAAAATACAGCCATCAGGAAGCTACCTATAAGTTTTGAGTTAAATACTGCAGGCGATGAGTTATGTCTGACTGCTCTCTCACAAAATAATATACAAGCATCCGTATCTGAATTTATTCAGTTGGAAGACGCCCAGAATAGTGATACAAAAGCCTCTATAGTAAGTGTTTTAAGCAAATGTGGTAATACAGAGTATAAAGTAAGTGTCATTGATATAGAGAACATACTTCATCACAAATTTATCCCTAAAAGCCTCCTTACAAAAATGAGACAAAGAGTCCTTGAGAGACTGACAGAGGCCCTACTAGTAAAGGCTCTTCAAAGCCGTCCAAACCGTCCTAATCCATTGAAAAACAGTGTCTATCCAGAAGCTAATATAGGATATACAGCAAATATTTTTAACAATTCTGCTCTTTCTTTTTATGCTAAGCACGGTAGCCGTGTTGATGAACTTGCATATGAGTCCAAACGACAGGCTAATAAGCCTTTGATGTATACAAAACATTGCATTCGTTATAGCCTTGGCATGTGTCCTCACTTACAGGGCTTTAGCGGTAAGTTAAACGAACCATGGGGATTGCATTCCTTACAGAATAGGGTTTCTTTAAAGATCGTATTTGACTGTAAGCGTTGTGAAATGGTTTTGTATAAATATTGATTAATCAAATAAGGCCAAGAGAGAATAATGGAAGGAGAGTTTGATATTTTTATTGATCTCTCCTTAATTTTCTGCCGGGATATTGAATGTTTAATGAGCTTTCTATCAAAAGATGTACAACCCTTGAAAATGATGTGGCTAACTTGAACATTCAACGTGTCTACCTTGATCCATTAAGTTAGACGACTTTTTTGCTTCTTCTTACCATTGTTGATCGGCAGCGCTAATAATATCAGTCCCAACTGATTTATCAGAGCTTTTCTCTTCATGTGACCATAATAGTCGTTATGTTAAGTTGATAAAATAAGAAAAAGGAGAACGATAAAAAAACTGTCGCCTTCTATGCTGTGGTCTTTAATAAAATCGAATTGTTAATGCAAACTCTTTCCAGATTATAGAAAAACACTATACCTTTGTGCAAGAGTATTACTCACTTGCTCAAAAAGTTTATCAATACAAAACGTTGTAAAAGAATGAAGAATAGAGTTACAGAACTTTTCAAAATAGAATATCCCATTATTTCAGGCGGGATGGTTTGGTGTAGCGGACATGAATTGGCATCTGCGGTATCAGAGGCCGGAGGTCTTGGCCTTATTGGTGCCGGATCTATGTATCCGGCCATACTTAGAGGACATATTCGAAAAACGAAAGCTGCGATATCTAAACCTTTTGGCGTAAATATCCCCCTCATGTATCCCAATGTTGATGAGATAATGAAGATCATAATTGAAGAACATGTCCCTATTGTTTTTACCTCTGCGGGCAATCCTAAAACTTGGACTAAAATACTTCAATCTGAGGGTATTACGGTGGCTCATGTTGTCAGCAGCAGTAAGTTTGCGCTTAAAAGTCAAGATGCAGGAGTAGATGCGGTTGTTGCTGAAGGCTTTGAGGCCGGAGGACATAATGGACGTGAAGAAACAACTACAATGTGCCTTATCCCTTCTGTTGTAGATGCTGTGGAGATTCCGGTTATTGCTGCAGGGGGGATATCTTCCGGACGTTCGATGATGGCGGCGTTCAGCCTTGGCGCAGAGGGTGTACAGGTTGGTACTGCTTTCGCTCTCAGTGAGGAAAGCTCTGCTCATCCAAACTTTAAAGCAGCATGTCTCTCTCTTACAGAAGGAGATACTAAGTTAGTATTGAAGAAAGTCTCCCCTACTCGATTACTCAAAAGTGATTTTCTTACTGCTGTCGAAGAGGCTGAAAGCAGAGGGGCTTCGGCTGAAGAGCTGAAAGAATTACTCGGACGTGGCCGTAGCAAAAAAGGGATATTCGAGGGCGATTTAGTCAATGGCGAACTCGAAATAGGACAGATCAGTGCCGCTATCAATGAGATATTACCCGCTGCCAAGGTTCTCGAGAATATGGTTAGTGAATTTTACGAAGTCCAAAACAGACTCCAAGTTTACAAGAAGTGACATAATTGTCATAGTTGGAAAAAGTAGATAGTAATATATTTATTGTGATATATTACCATCTACTTTAACCAATTGGTTATCATCTGTCTACCCTGTTTTGTTATAATCGATTCGGGATGAAATTGCACCCCTCTTATATTGTACTCAGAGTGCGATAGTGCTGCGATATTGCCATCTTCATCATAAGCATCTACAGTAAGTCCTTTGGGTAATGACTCCTCCGAAACAACCCAAGAGTGATACCTTGCAACTTCTATTGGTTGAATAAGCCCCTTAAATAATTTTGCGTTTGTATTGACGTCTTGTAGAGTACTCTTATGTCCATGCTTTGGAGAAGGTAAGCATAGCAATTGTCCACCAAAGGCCAATGCAATCGCCTGCATACCCAGACATACCCCCATTATTGAGTGTGTCGTAAAGCATTTCTGTATTGTTGGGATCAATTGTGTAAATTCTTCCGGATGTCCCGGCCCGGGAGACAGTAAGATGTACTCATGTGTTGATATTAATTCCGCAAAGCGATCTGCGAGTGCTTCTGTATCTACGAATGTGTAAGTGCAGTCGGGAGTTTCCCGAATTATCTGCACAAGGTTGTGGACAAATGAGTCGTGATGATTGATTATAAGTATTCGTTTCATTGCTATTTGGGGGACAGATACTGTTGATTGCATCCAAATGTACGGCTTATTTTGCAATCATCACGTTATATTGTATCAGACGGATGTGTTTTTAAGATATCTATCGCTTCAAATAACTACCTTTGACACAAAATATTCAACTATAAATAAGCATGTGCAGAGTTCGTGAAAAAAGTTATCAAGAGGTGATAACGCAACTAAATGAGTACGGGGAAAAGAAAAAAACTTGTCTTTTCATCATTGACTTTGAACAAAACAAGGGATATATAGTCGAAGAGCCACTGAAACAAAAAGATATACTATTCTCTATCAATAAAATAACAAACTCCCATCAACCTCAAAAATTAGACTTGTCTCTCAAGTCTTATCCTATCCCTTACAAGACATACAGACACAAGTTTGACATAGTCTGCGATGGACTCAAACGAGGCGACACTTTCTTATGTAATCTTACTGTATCGACACCTGTAGAAACAGAGGCGTCTCTGGAGGAAATCTACCATGCTACAGAGGCCCGTTATAAAGTCTGTATTCCGGATCGTTTCGTTTGTTTTTCTCCAGAGATATTCATCACGATAGATGCACAAGGACAAGTAGCATCACATCCCATGAAGGGTACCATAGATGCATCTATTCCGAATGCGGAGGAAATAATACTAAATGATTACAAAGAAACTGCAGAACACAATACTATAGTTGATTTGATTCGCAACGATCTCAATATAGTCTCTGAATTTGTCGATGTCGAAAGATTCAGATATATAGACAAAATCCAACTACCTAATGGTAGAGGACTGCTTCAAGTCAGTTCAAAAGTGATAGGGATGATGCCTAAAGATTATCATTCCAGTCTTGGAACTGTAATAGATCAACTACTTCCTGCAGGTTCTATATCCGGAGCTCCTAAAGATGCTACAATCCGCATTATTAAAAGTGCAGAGGACGAACCTCGTGGATATTATACAGGGATAGTCGGCTATTATGATGGGAAGACATTGGATACCGGAGTACTTATCCGTTTTATAGAAAAGAGAGGTAAGCAAATGTATTTTCGAAGCGGAGGAGGAATTACGATCAATAGTGACCCTAAGGAGGAATATAATGAGGTTATCCAAAAGGTTTATATCCCCCTACTCTGACACGTCATGCAACATATCTCCCATTCATCCCTTATTGAGACTCTGGAGATCACTTTTGGTGAAACTCAACGAATAGATCTACATATCAGTCGTATGCAGAGAAGTGGAGAATCTTTGGGATTTCGCTCTCCGAATATGGATGAAGTAGTAAGGCAAATAAAACTCTCCCTCTCCGATTATAATCTGAAAGAGCATCCTTCGGTGAAGTGTACCATCACTTATCATACAACGGTAGAGAATGTAAAACTGACACCTTACACCGCCAGAACAATAAAGTCTTTGAAGATATTTGACTGTACAGACAACCTCGACTATCGATACAAATGGGCTGATCGCAATTGTTTTCTCCCCTACTCCACGCTTTGTCATAATGATCAAGAACCATTGTTTTTCAAAAATGGGCTTCTTACAGATACGACATATACAAATATTGTGGTTGAAATCAAGGGGAGAGGCTTATTGACCCCTGCAGCTCCCCTCCTTCAAGGTACCCGAAGACAACTGTACATAAATCAGGGAATTATAAAGCCTGCTGACCTATCCATAGATGATTGTTTATCAGCGGAAAATATACACTTAATCAATTCTATGCTACCTCTCGGTACAGTAGTCTTGTCCCCCCTTTCTATATCATAAGTCAGGTATATTCTCACAAGAGTCAAGATAATATTCGATTATATCGGGTCTTGCCTTTACCGTGACTGTACTTTCAGTAGGCTTCAAAAAAGTTGTCTAACTTGACTCATTAAGTTAGACTGATTGATTCGTCAAGGTAGCCATATCGATTTTGAGAAATGTATATTTGCTCGGAGATTCACAACAAACAGCCTTGTAAAGTGACGTCAATAAATCTGATTTGTATCTGTTAAGTACTTTTATAAACTTCTAAGTCATATGGGCTTTCAAAGATCAAGAAAAGTTCATGTATTTACCCCCATATCCACAGATTATCACTACTTTTGTACATTAGTCAAATCATTAAAATATTAGAGTCCGATGTAGGGGGATTTCGTCTGTAACTGTAGAGAACGATAGTGCCCCACCTGAGTCCTTAAAATAAAGTGATAAATGAGTAACATCAAGATAAAACGAGCTTTGGTTTCTGTCTTTGAAAAAGACGGCTTAGATGAAGTCATCAAATGTTTGCACAGGCATGACGTAGAGCTTGTTTCGACCGGAGGTACCCAAGCCTTTATCAACAAAATGGGAATAGATTGTACTGCTGTGGAAGACTTGACGAGCTATCCATCCATTTTGGGAGGTCGAGTCAAGACACTTCATCCTTCTATTTTTGGAGGGATTCTCACACGACGAGACAACCCGGATGACAAGAATCAGTGTGAGATGTACGATATTCTTCCGATTGATTTGGTCATTGTAGACTTGTATCCTTTTGTGAATACTGTTAAAGGCGGAGGAACTCAAGAGGAAATTATCGAAAAGATAGATATAGGTGGAGTGTCCCTTATCAGAGCCGCGGCAAAAAATCATAAAGATGTAGTCATTATTTCTTCAAAAGATGGGTATCCTGAATTAGTGAAGCTTCTTGATGCTCAGAATGGGGAAACGACATTGGCACAGCGTTTGTCATTTGCTCAAACAGCTTTTGCTGTTACTTCACAATACGACACAGCCATATTCAATTACTTTTCCGGAAAATCGCTCGAAGGGAGAGCTTCTGGCTTGATCCTCTCTTTTGAAAAGTCTGAAAGTCTCAGATATGGGGAGAATCCTCATCAGAAGGGAGAATTCTTTGGAGATATTCGAGCACGCTTTGACTTTATTCAGGGTAAGCAGCTGTCTTACAATAATCTTCTTGATGTCGATACGGCAGTTCATCTCGTAGAAGAATTTGAGAGTCCAACTTGTGCCATTTTGAAACATAACACACCTTGTGGTCTTGCGAGCAAGGATTCAGCACTTGAAGCCTACAAAACGGCATTGGCATGTGATCCCATTTCAGCATTTGGAGGCATTATTGTCATCAATAGAGAAGTTGATGGTGCTGTCGCTGAAGAGATAGACAAACTCTTTTTTGAGGTACTCATAGCACCCGGCTACACGCAAGACGCTCTTGATATATTTGGTAAAAAAGAGAAACGCATCATCCTTCTGGATAAATTGGGTTCAGATCACTCTACTCACACATATAGGACAATATTAGGAGGCCTTTTAGCTCAGGAGAGAGACACTCGCATCGAGACAAAAGCAGATCTCAAAGTTGTGACAAACAATGCTCCCACTACTACCGAAATAGAGGATATGCTTTTTGCTATGAAGGTCGTAAAGTATTGCAAATCCAATGCTATAGTAATTGCCAAGGATGGCAGGATGCTTGGTGCCGGATACGGTCAGACATCGAGAGTAGATGCCCTGCGACAGGCCATTGAGAAAGCCAAAGTAATGGGTTTTGATCTGCAAGGAGCTGTTTTGGCATCAGATGCTTTTTTCCCTTTTGCTGATTGTGTGGAAATTGCAGATAAAGCCGGTATAAAAGCCTTTATACAACCCGGAGGTTCAATCAAGGATCAACTCTCAATTGACTATTGTAATGAACATGACTTGGCAATGTGTTTTACGGGCATAAGACATTTCAGACACTAAAGGCTCAACTAAAGAAGATCAATAACATACAAGAATATAAGAACGATATATAATAAGCTAAGATGGGATTCTTTTCACTTACACAGAAATTAGCAATCGACTTAGGTACCGCGAATACGGTCATCATACAAGATGGCAAGATCATAATAGATCAGCCCTCATATGTAACAATGAACCGCAAGACCGAAAAGGTTGAATGGGTGGGTTATGAAGCATACAGGAGATTTGAAAAGGAAAACAATGACCTCCAGACGATCAGACCACTGAGAGATGGGGTCGTTGCGGATCTTGTAGCTTCGGAACACATGATACGTGGACTTATAAAAATGGCAAATCCAAAGAAGAGGATATTACCTGTCTCTTTGAAAGTTGTCGTATGCGTCCCTTCTGGAAGTACTGATGTTGAAATACGCGCAGTACGAGACTCAGCAGAGAAAGCCGGAGCCAATGAAGTATTCTTAATACATGAGCCTATGGCTGCAGCATTGGGGATTGGACTTGATGTCATGGAGCCTACAGGAAACATGATCGTAGATATAGGTGGAGGGACTACAGAGATCGCGGTGATCAGCTTGGGTGGCATAGTATCCAACAAGTCCATCAAAGTTGCGGGTGATGAGTTCACTGCCGATATTGTCGATCACATGAAGACCAAGCACAGCGTTCGTATAGGTGAACGTACAGCCGAAGAAATCAAAAAGAATGTGGGATCTGCCTTGGCTCAACTCGATGAAGAGCCTCAAGATTATGAAGTGATTGGTCAAGACTTGGTAAGTATCTTACCTAAGGCTGTGTCTGTAAACTATAAGGAGATTGCAGAGTGCCTCGATAAGTCCATCACAAAAATTGAAACTGCCGTAGGGAATGCCCTTGATAATACAATCCCAGAATTGTATGCGGATATTGTAAAGAATGGGATTTACCTTGCCGGAGGTGGTGCTCAACTCAAAGGCTTGGCAAAACGTTTGAGCGATAAATTTAAGATTGACTTTATCGTAGCAGAAGACCCACTACACGTGGTTGCTAAAGGAACCCACATCGCACTCCAAAACACAAGTAAGTATACCTTACTCTTCAAATAATAAAACAATAGGGTCCATCTAAAGCCGTGTTGTATCAATACCAAGGAGGGATAAAATATTAGCCTTCTTGGTATTGGTGCATAAAATCGAAAGAGCGCATTCTATTTGTAAAGTATATCTGTTATTGTCGGATGTTTAGACTCTTTGAGTTACTTAAATCCAGAGGTCATCTGGTTCTATTTATCTTGCTTGAGGTCATTGCTATCATACTATTGTATAGGAATAGCAATTACCACAGTAGCGTCATACTCAGTTCGACAAATATCATCACCGGTAAACTCACAGAAACTGCAACCATAGCCAACTCTTATATAGGTCTCAAGGATGCCAATATTGAGCTCATGAACCGTAATGCTCAACTCGAACGAGAGGTACGAATGTTGAGAAATAAGATAGAGCGCATCACAGTAGACTCCCTATCCTATCAGCAAATAATGCAGGATAGTATCAATTATCCATTTCCCTATGAGTATAAAATTGCAAAAGTTGTTGGAAATGTTTTATATGGGAACAGTAGCTATCTGACTATTGATATGGGAAGTAATGAGGGCATATATCCGGATATGGGAGTCCTTGGCATATCAGGCCTGGTAGGGGTCGTTAAAACCGTAGGAGGAAGATATGCCCAGGTTTTACCTGTTACAAACAAGGACTTTGCGATGAGTTGCAAAGTAAAGGATGGTGAGTATATAGGTATACTTAAATGGGATGGAGAGAATGCGCAAGAGACCTTGTTAACCAACCTACCTAAGCATATTTCGTATGAAGTTGGAGACTCTGTCTACACAAGTAGTTATTCTGCAATATTTCCCGAAGGTATATTTGTAGGAACTATTGTCGGTGAGGGGAGCTCAATAGATGACAACTTCTGTGCTTTGAAAATCAGACTGAATATGGGGCTTGAAAACATCAAGTATGTCTATGTCCTCACCAACTATCACAGAAAGGAGCGTGATGATCTTGAGACATCATTGGGAATCAACAAGAAGTAGCAATAATGAATAAAAAGTATATATCAACATTGGTACAGTTGGCAATCCTAATATTTGTTCAAGTTGTCTTTTTGAACAATATCAGGGTATTCAGCTACTTCATCCCGCTCATCTATCTGTATCCTATATTTAAACTTCCTGTCCGAACACCATCATGGATTACAATTTTGATGGGTGCCTTTACAGGAATTGTATTGGATGCATTTATGAACACACCGGGACTAAATATGTCAGTCTCCACCCTAGTAGCCTTTGTGAGGACACCTCTTTTAAAGCTTATATTTGATGATGAAATGGAAAAAGAAGATGAGAATTTTTCTCCTTCATTTCATTCTGTGAAGGGATATAAATATCTTCTTTATATTTCTATTTTGACGATATTGCACATCTCCGTTTTGTTACTGACAGAAGCCTTTTCATTGTCATTGTATGCACGTACCATTCCCTATATTCTGTGTTCTACAGTTATTTCAGTGCCTGTAATGATGGTGTTAGATGCTCTAAGTGAGATAAAAAAGCAATAGGCGCTATGCAACGGAAAAATTCAAAATACGCCATTCGGAAGTATTTTATTTCTTCTGTGTTTGTCTTGGTTGTCTTGATCTATGTTCTCAGACTTTTTTATCTACAAGTATTGAACCCAGACTTCAAGATGCAAGCTAATAGCATCGCATTTTTGCGAAAAGCTATATACCCCTCAAGAGGAATGATTTATGACAATAATGATAAACTGTTGGTCTATAATAAATCCACAGCCAATGTTATGGTCATTACGAGGGAGATAAAGGACTTCGATACACTTGATCTCTGTAGTATCCTGAAGATAGATAGGGAGTATATCATTGAGAAAATGAAGAGCATCAAGGACAAGAGAACAAATAAAGGTTACTCTCCCTATCTGCCTCAATTGTTTATGTCTCAGATAACCTCTGAAGAAGCCGGTCTACTGCAGGAAAAACTCTATAAGTTTCCAGGGTTTTATATAGAGCATCGTACGACAAGGGACTATAACTATCCGTCGGCCGCTCTTGTCTTGGGTACAACAGGCGAAGTAAACCAAAAAGATATAGAAGATGATCAATACTATACTCCAGGGGATTATTCCGGTCGTACAGGTATAGAGCGTAGTTATGAAAAAATCTTGAGGGGGGAGAAAGGTGTGTCAGTCCTTCTTCGTGATGCACACGGTCGCATACAAGGGAGTTATGAAGATGGGAAATATGATAAGGAGGTAGTCTCCGGTCATGACTTGAAATTGGGCTTAGATATCGAGCTGCAAACTTACGGAGAAAAGCTCATGCAGGGGAAACGCGGAGCAATAGTGATGATCGAACCCCAAACGGGCGAGATTCGTTGCATGGTTTCGGCTCCAAGTTTTTCGCCTACACTACTGATAGGTAGAGAGAGAGGAGCAAATCATAAGCTACTTGAACAAGACCCACAAAAACCCCTGTATAATCGTGCCATAATGGGGACTTATCCTCCCGGATCGACGTTTAAACTTGCTCAAGGTGCAATTTTTCTGAAAGAAAAGGTAATTACTCCTCAGACATTATACTCTTGTCATCATGGCTATCCGCTATTGGGTAATCGTCCCGCATGTCACCCACATGGGGCACCTCTCAGTCTTGTACCGGCCATTGCAACATCTTGTAATGCTTATTTTTGCTGGGGGCTCAGGGCACTTTTGGAGGACAACAAGAGATTTCACACCATACAAGATGCTTTTGAGAATTGGAAAAACAACATGGTGAACCTTGGCTTTGGCTACAAGTTAAATGTAGACTTACCGGGGGAACGTCGCGGTTACATACCTAATGCTAAAGTGTATGATAAAGTTCATGCAGGGAAATGGAACTCCAGCAGCATTATCTCAATAGCCATTGGACAGGGGGAGATACTAACGACGCCTCTACAAATAGCAAATTTAGGTGCTATTATTGCCAATAAGGGATATTATTATACCCCTCACATGGTCAAAGAAATAACGGCTTATCCAAAGGACTCGCTGAAGATTAAAAGAATGGACACTCATATCCCTCCGGAAGTCTTTGAAGTTATTGAGGATGGTATGGCTGCAGCTGTTTTTGGGGGAACTTGTCGTGGGGCAGCAATTCCCAATATAGCAGTCTGTGGTAAGACCGGAACAATAGAAAATGCTCATGGTAAAGACCACTCCGCATTTGTCGGTTATGCCCCTCGCGAAAATCCTCGGATTGCCATCTGTGTCTATGTCGAAAATGCAGGTTTTGGAGCAACCTTTGCTGTGCCTATCGCAAGGTTGATGATGGAATATTATCTTAAGGGGAGTTTATCTGAGGGGAGTTTAGAAGTAGAAAGAAGAATGATTAACGCCCAAGTGCTATAATTTAAGACGATGAACAAGGTAGAGTCAACATCATTCTTTAGAAACATAGACTATATCACTGTCGGTTTGTACCTATTGATTGTTCTTCTTGGGTGGATTACCATCTATGCTGCCGGCTATGATATACAAAATACCGGGGTCTTTGATTTACACGGACGTACAGGGTCTCAACTCATGTGGTTAGGTGTATCCTTTGTATTCATTGTCTTGATACTTGTGTCTGAAAGCATCTTCATCAAGGCTATTACTCCTTGGGTATATGTAGGGATGCTGCTGCTTCTGATTGTGACGATCTTTATTGCCCCGGATATCAAAGGATCCCACTCCTGGCTCGTCATTACGGATACTATGAGACTACAACCTGCTGAGTTTGCTAAAGTTTCGACCGCTCTAATGTTGGCCCAATGGTGCTCCAGGTATGAATTCAGCATTGCTAATAGACAAGATCTGTTGATATCTCTACTGATCTTTTTGTTACCGATGTTGATAATCATTCTGCAAAATGAGACGGGATCAGCAGTGGTATTTGCAACATTCTTTATCGTGATGTATAGAGAAGGACTCACGGGGAGCGTCATTGCCTATGGTGTGTTCATAGCATTACTTTTTATCCTCTCATTGAAGTTTGCCGGAGTAATGTGGCAAGATACTGCAGCTGATACTTTGGTCGTCATTTCCTTGATTTATACAGCCTCCTACTTAGCTGTTGAGATGTATGGCCGACTTCCATTACTCCGTCCGATTTCTATAGGCATTCCACTGACTGTATTCTCTACGAGCTTTATCTTATCATTTTTTACTCCCATAAACTACGGCTATGCTGCTATCATATCCCTATGCATATATACATCCTATATGTTGCTATGCCTGTTTCTTAATCGAGGAAAGAGGCTGGGTATAATTGTCGCGTTTGCAGTAAGCTCTGTAGCTGTTTTTACAGGGATAGAATATTTTTTCAGCAATGTCCTCCAGGATCATCAACAGAATCGTATCCTTGTATCCCTTGGGATCAAAGATGATCCTTCCGGAGCCGGATACAATGTCAATCAAAGTATGATTGCCATAGGTTCCGGTGGTATTACCGGCAAAGGATTTTTAAATGGCACACAAACTAAATTGAAATACGTTCCGGAGCAAGATACTGACTTTATATTCTGTACTGTAGGAGAAGAGAGTGGATTTATAGGTAGTACTTTTGTACTTGGGCTTTATCTGATCTTGTTACTTAGACTTGTCTACCTCGCCGAACGCCAAAGCGATCCTTTCGCTCGCATTTATGGTTATTCGGTCGCATGCATCCTATTCTTCCATTTGGTAATCAATATAGGAATGGTCATAGGGCTTGTACCTGTTATCGGGATTCCATTACCCTACTTCAGTTATGGAGGCTCCTCCCTACTAAGTTTTAGCATTTTGCTGTTTATCTTCTTGCGCCTGGATACATGTCGCAAAGAAAAGTAGTCGGTGAAAGTCTCATAAAAATTAAGAGCAATAAACCCATTATAGGTTTATTGCTCTTAGTTTTTCAGCCACCTCCTCCATAAGCCATTTAGGAGTAGATGTGGCACCACATATACCGACCTTCCGGACCCATTCGGGCAACTGTTCTGTTATCTCTTCCGGTGTTGAAATAAATACAGTATTTGGGTTGGCATCTTTACAGATCTGATATAAGACTTTACCATTCGAACTATTTTTCCCGGCTATAAAATAGATCCAATCTTTTTGCTTGGCAAATACAGATAGATCCGGGATACGGTTTGACACTTGTGTACAAATAGTGTCATAATGCTCAAAGTAAACTCCACTCTGTAAGTTTGTCTGAATACTCTCGATGAGTTCAGAGAAACCTTCTTTAGACATTGTTGTTTGAGAAAATAGAATAACCGGTCGGGAGTAATCGATCTTGGAAATTTCATCCATCTTTTGAACTACTATGGCTTCACCCCCCGTTTGTCCTACAAGTCCATTGACTTCAGCATGTCCGATTTTACCATATATGATAATCTGAGCATTGTCTTTACGAGTATCTTCATATCTACTTCGGATGCGTTTTTGTAGTCGGAGTACCACAGGGCACGTAGCATCAACAATCTGAATATTGTTGGCACGAGCGAAAGCATAAATCTCAGGGGGTTCACCATGAGCTCGAAAGAGGACCTTGGTATCCTTTAGATTTTTGAGATCATCATAACTGATAGTTTTGAGCCCCTTATTACTCAATCGCTCGACCTCTTGGCTGTTGTGGACTATCTCACCAAGGCAATTAAGGCGATCATTCTGATGCAATTCCTCTTCAGCATGCTTTATGGCATTGATGACCCCAAAGCAAAATCCCGAAGACTTATTGATTTCTATATCTATCATTTAAGAGGTCGCCATTTTTTCAGTGTACATTCTGTATAAGATCTCATTCTGTTCCTCTCTTGTAAGGTTGGAGTTATCCAACGACACAGCATCTTCTGCCTGTCTCAAGGGACTTGCTTCACGAGTGCTATCGATATGATCCCTTGTCACGACATTCTGAAACACCTCGTCATATGTGACAGCTTTTCCCTGTCCTATGAGCTCATCATATCTGCGTTGGGCTCTCACTTCGGGGCTTGCAGTCACAAAGACTTTCAACTCTGCATCAGGGAGTACGACTGTACCAATATCACGACCATCCATGACAACTCCCTTTTCAGCAGCCATTTCTTGTTGTTGTTTTACCAAAAATGCCCTTACTTCGGGAATAGTACTTATGGGACTCACTTTATTGGAGACCTCCATTCCCCTTATTTGGTCCTCTACGTCCACACCATTGAGGAGTAAGTGATTTATGCCACCTTCCGTCTTAAATCTAAGAGTAATATCACCTAATCGAGAGATGATAGTTTCGACCAAGGGGGTATCTGCATCCCATAACCCCTCTTTGATCGTGTACAAAGTCACGCCACGATACATGGCACCTGTATCAATGTACGTATACCCTATCCTCTTAGCCAATACTTTGGCCATGGTACTCTTACCACAGGACGAATGTCCATCCAGTGCTATATTTATTTTTTTCATTTACTTATCATGTGTTGAGTTGCAGTATCAAAGATAATTAGAAAATATGACAAGACCCGCTACAGAGATAAAAAACGTCCTGCACATGATAGTGCAGGACGTTATATGATCAGAGACGCTGCTATATATTAGGGAATCACTTTCTTTCTGAGATAATCTCTAAAGAACGACCGATGAAGTCATCGAGAGAAGCTCCACTTAGCATTCCTTTGGAGAGGAGAGCCAAGTCAATGAGTTGAGATATCACCTTGTTGTTATCCCCAAAGTCTTTATAAACTTTATTGAGCTTGTTTCTGATTTCGGATATTTGATTGGAAGTCTCTTCTATATCCTTTTTGTTTGTTTCTTTTGCAGCATCGTCGAGATCTGAGTTATTAGACTGACTGTATAGTACATCGAGGCGAGCATCATATCCCTTTTTATCAGCGATGAGCAATTTGTAGTCTTGATTGTCAGTATTTGTAAATACTTCTATTATGCCTCGAATGAGTGAGTTGTCCAAGTTAAGGTTTAGTTCATAAGAATCTGGGAGTTCGCCATAGAGTCCCATTCCTTGCTGAAATCCGGCCATGTCTTTCATACGACGCATGAACTCATTCTGGACAATGACGACAGGTTTTTGGTCAAGACCCTGATGAGAAGCCGAAACATGTAAGTTTGCCTTTGATAGAGCAGGCAACTGTTGTTCAAACAGGGCACATATGATGTCTCTTTCCTCTTCAGAGACATTAGCCTTTTCCCTATTTTCATCCTTCTTTGGGATGAGATTTTCGAGAGTGTCGCTATCCACTCTGACATATCGGGTGTCCTGTTGCTTTTGTTCCAACGTGCTGATAAATGGCATATCGAGTTGTCCGTTCGTCAAAAGGACATCATATCCCTTATCGGTAGCTCCCTTGATGTAACTATATTGCGTCTCCTTGTCCACGGCATAGAGACAGACTACTTTTCCCTCCTTGTCTGTTTGCGTTGCAGACACAAGATTTCGGTACTCTTCAAGGGTGTAGAGCTTATCCTCTGTATTTTTCAGAAGAGCAAATTTCTCAGCCTTTTCATAGAATTTCTCATCAGTGAGCATTCCATACTTGACAAATAGCTCAAGGGCACTCCATTTCTCCTCATAGACTGTACGATCATCCTTAAAGAGGTCGTTGAGTTTATCTGCAACCTTTCGGGTGATATACGAAGATATTTTCTTCACATTTGCATCACTTTGGAGGTATGAGCGAGACACATTGAGAGGAATATCCGGAGAGTCAAGGACTCCATGTAGGATAGATAGGAAGTCCGGTAATATGCCTTCGACAGAGTCTGTCACAAAGACTTGATTGCAGTACAACTGGACTTTGTGACGGGAAATGTCCATATTATTTTTTATACGTGGGAAATAAAGTATCCCTGTCAAGTTGAATGGATAGTCGATATTCAGGTGTATCCAAAAGAGAGGCTCCTCACTCATCGGATAAAGCTCTCGATAAAATGCCAAATAATCCTCATCTTTCAGATCATTGGGCTTTTTGGTCCATGCCGGAGCAATATTATTGATGATGAGGTCTTCATCTGTGTCTACCATCTTTCCATCCTTCCATTCTTGTTTTTTGCCAAAGATGATAGGCACGGGCAAGAAGTGACAGTATTTCCGGAGTAGAGACTGAATCTTGGTCGGCTCTAAGAACTCCTTATTGTCTTCGTCGATATGCAGAATAATATCTGTGCCCCTTTCGCGCTTCTCCGCCTCTTCCATACTGTATTCAGGGCTACCATCACAGCTCCAACGTATAGAAGGCTCTTCATTTTTATAGCTCTGAGTGTATATCTCCACACGCTTAGCAACCATGAAGGCGGAATAAAAACCAAGTCCGAAGTGTCCGATGATGGATGCGGCATCATCTTTGTACTTGTCAAGAAACTCTTCTGCTCCGGAGATTGCGATCTGATTGATGTATTTTTCAATCTCTTCGGCAGACATCCCTATTCCATTGTCTGAAATGATCAATTTGTCTCCATCTATCCTTACATTTATTGAGAGATTATCTGTATCAGCATTACTTTCACCCTTGGACACAAGGGTTTTAAGCTTTTGAGTAGCATCCACCGCATTGGACACCAATTCTCTCAAAAATATGTCATGATCACTGTATAGAAACTTCTTGATGATGGGGAATATATTTTCACTATGTACCCCTATCGAACCTTTTTTATTCTGATTACTCATAGAAATTAAATATGTATGGTTTATGATTTATCTCTGTATTTATCGATACAACTTTGACTATACAAGTTCAATGCCAAAGAGGATTGTCAGTAGACAGGCCTGAAGTTCTGTCAGAAGGACTGACAAAATGCCTGCTATTTATCTACCCGGTAATGCCGCAATACTTGGTACAGTATCTTCCTCAGATAAAGAGGATAGAACAAAGGTATACATCCCTCAAAATCGATGTGTCTAACTTGATGAAAAAGGTTGTCTAACTTGACGCATCAAGTTAGACAACCTTTTTCAGCACCTTCATGGAGGGGGAAAAGATTAATACTATTATTCAAGCATGAAGGTGCATTTATACAATAATTTCAGCATCATTAACATAAGACAATACAACTTTGTAGGACAACCCGTAAATTCTTTTACTTTACACGCGTATCTATTGAATGTATGATTACTCTCTTAATCACAAAATTCGCTATCTTTGTGCGTGAATAAAATCAATTACATTCAATTAGAACAAAAGCAGTAAGTAACAACTAACTCAGAATGCAACCGCGAGGCTGTAAGTCTCTATTTAATTTATCAATGAAATGAACGAAGAAATTTTTGAAGATCAGAAACAAAAACACGCTGATTCAACAGAACAAAATTCCACACACCCAAAAAATGACAGTTTTGAGCGCCCCAACCTCAATAAAGGTGGGTACTATGGAGATGGATTTGATGACTCCGGGTCTGACTCAAACTACAGACAAAGAGGATATAGAAACAACAATCGGTACGAGAACAATAGGCAAGACAGAGGTGGCTTGAATAGAAGACATGACAATCATGGAGGGTATTACTCTCAAGATCAAGGTCAGGGAGGCTTCTCAGATCACAGGAATTATGGTCGCCGAAATTTTGATAGATACTCCGACGAAAACTTCAGCTACAGAGAAAGATACCTCTCCACTCAAAAGGGAGAGGATACCCGGATGAGCGACATCGGTGAAGAACAACCACAACGTCGTCGTCGCATGCGTATATCTGAGGTAAAGGCTATGGGGGGCAATCAGGAGGAACACTTCAACCAACATCCCAATAATCAACAACGATACGACAACAGATACAACAGGCCCTATGATAACAGACAGGGTGGAGGCTTCAATGATAGATATCCCCGCCAAGATCGTTATCGTAATGATTATGGCGGTGGTTACAATGACCGTTACTCATCCCCACGCATGGATAACTATGACCGCAGAGGTGGCGGATATGGGAACTACCAGTCGGGGCACGACAACTCGCAGAGAGAATACTACAAGGAAAGATACAATCAGGCGAGAGAAAATAACCGTCAGCAATTCAATGATAGACCTGTCTACGGCAACGATGACAGATATCAACAAAATCGCAACAATAACAGGAGACCTCAACCTCGTAGAGGCTATGGTCAAGAGGGTTATGGCAACGATATGCGCAAAGGCGGATACAATAATAACAATGGTAAGTATCCTCAAAGGCAACAAAAAAGAAGTAAGCCGGGACAGAAGTTTACTCCACGTCCCGTACCTGTGGTGTACGAAAACGACTTCTATGATGAGAATGAACAAATCCGTTTGAATAAGTATTTGGCCAACTCCGGCGTATGCTCTCGTAGAGAGGCTGATGAACTTATCCAGACAGGAGCAGTCTTTGTCAATGGAGAGTCAGTTACAGAACTCGGAACAAAAATAACTATCAAGGACTCTGTTGTTGTAAATGGCAAAGAGGTAAAACCTGAAAACAAAGTCTATATTCTCTTAAATAAACCAAGGAACTGTGTGACTACTTCTGACGATCCTCAAGAACGACTCACTGTTCTTCATCTTGTGAAGAATGCTTGCAAGGAACGCATCTATCCTGTCGGCCGACTCGACCGTAATACGACAGGGGTATTGCTCCTCACAAATGATGGGGATATGGCATCCAAACTTGTACATCCTTCGTTCAAGAAGAAGAAGATCTACCACGTATGGCTTGATAAAGAAGTTACAGTGGAGGACATGCAAAAGATCGCAGATGGGATTGAGCTCGAAGATGGAGAAATGCACGCAGATGCCATCAGCTATGCTTCAGAAGATGATCATACTCAGGTCGGTATCGAAATCCACTCCGGGCGCAACCGTATTGTCCGTCGTATCTTTGAACATCTCGGATACCATGTGTACAAATTGGACCGTGTGTACTTTGCCGGACTTACCAAAAAGAATCTGCCTCGTGGAAAGTGGAGATACTTATCTCAAGAGGAAGTCAATATACTCAGAATGGGAGCTTTTGAATAATAAGGTAACCATATATAGAGTTTAATACGTATAACAAACATACAAGCAATGAAACGATTAAGGATAGTAGACATCGTCAAAGATGCCGAAAAGATAGGTAGCATCGTCAATGTCAAAGGCTGGGTGCGCACTAAACGTGGTAGCAAACATGTAGCATTCATTGCACTTAATGATGGCTCATGTATACACAACCTTCAGATAGTTGTCGAAACAGAAAAGTTTGACGAGGAGTTGCTCAAGAAGATTACTACAGGGGCTGCAATAAATGTCGTAGGTAGGCTTGTAGAATCTCAAGGTAAGGGACAAGCGGTGGAAATGGTGGCTGACAGTATTGAACTTTATGGTACTGCGGATCCTCTCACCTACCCTCTACAAAAGAAAGGGCACACGATGGAATTCCTTCGTGAGATAGCTCATCTGAGACCTCGTACCAATACTTTTGGTGCTGTCTTCAGAATCCGCCACAATATGGCAATAGCTATCCATTCATTCTTCCATGAAAAAGGGTTTTATTACTTCCACACTCCTATTATCACAGCTTCGGACTGTGAAGGAGCCGGACAGATGTTCAAGGTGACAACCTTGGACTTGGAAAACCCTCCAAAGAATGAAGAAGGAAAAGTTGACTTCAAGGAAGACTTCTTTGGTCGTCATGCCAATCTCACAGTCTCAGGTCAGCTTGAGGGCGAACTTGCTGCTATGGCACTTGGATCAATCTATACCTTCGGACCTACTTTTCGCGCAGAGAACTCGAATACTCCAAGGCATCTCGCAGAGTTTTGGATGATAGAGCCCGAAATGGCATTCTATGAAATCGAAGACAATATGGACTTGGCAGAAGAGTTCATAAAGTACTTGGTCAAATGGGCTCTGGAGCACTGTGCAGATGATATAGAGTTCCTAAACAACATGATAGATAAAGAGCTCAGAAGCCGACTTGAGTTTGTCCTTGAACATGACTTTGTTCGTCTAGGTTATACCGAAGGCATCAAAATACTGGAAGACGCTGTTGCAGCAGGTCAAAAGTTTGAGTTTCCTATCTATTGGGGCGCAGATCTTGCTGCAGAGCATGAACGCTATTTGGTAGAGCAACATTTCAAGAGACCTGTCATCCTTACCGACTATCCTAAGGAAATCAAATCATTCTACATGAAACAGAATGAAGATGGAAAGACTGTAAGAGCGATGGACGTGCTTTTCCCAAAGATTGGAGAGATCATTGGAGGCTCTCAACGTGAGGAAGACTATGACAAACTCCTCAATCGAGCCAATGAAATGGGAGTGC
The DNA here is from genome assembly GCF_030529325.1 of Porphyromonas sp. Classification (GTDB taxonomy): domain Bacteria; phylum Bacteroidota; class Bacteroidia; order Bacteroidales; family Porphyromonadaceae; genus Porphyromonas_A. The sequence continues at coordinate 30,222 of NZ_JAUMXC010000017.1, forward strand.
CTATGGATGATATCTGGTGGTATATGGATACTCGTAGATATGGTACAGCACCACACTCAGGATTCGGGTTAGGATTTGAGCGCTTACTCCTTTTCGTAACAGGGATGAGTAACATCAGAGACGTGATCCCATTCCCTCGTACTCCAAACAACGCAGACTTCTAATTCATTTCTTATAGATACGAAAAAGCCTCGCTTAATTAACGTAAGCGAGGCTTTTTGTATTTACTTTGGCTATTATCATAAGGAGTAAACATTATACTCATTGGCAAGAGTATCTATCGTAAGGAGCTTTCCCGAAAGAGTTTCCCCACATCCGACTATAATCTTAATCACTTCCATAGCTTGTATAGAACCTATAATACCAGGCAAAGCTCCGAGAACATTGACCTGAAGCTCATCTTCTGAACGATCAAAATTCCCTACAAAATCCCGATAAGAGCCACAACCACTATGATTGAAGACTGAAACCTGTCCTGAAAAGTCACCTACACTCGCATAGACATAGGGAATACCATACTTCGATGAGATCTCATCAACCAAAAAACGGGTCACAAAATTGTCGCAAGCATCCACGACCACATCATACTTTTTTATGATTTCTTCGCCATTAGCAGATGTGAGCCTGTCAGATATCGACTCCAGTTTGACATCCGGATTAAGTGCACGCAACCGTGTATAAGTCTTTTCTACTTTTAATTCTCCCACATCTTCTGCAGAGTACATTATCTGTCGTTGAAGATTAGATAGCCCTACTCTATCATTGTCAATAAAACCTATATGACCAATACCCATAGCTGTTAGGTAGAGAAGTGTCGGAGAACCCAGTCCTCCGGCTCCCACGACTAAAACAGAAGCATTTGCAAGTTTTTCCTGTCCTGCCTCCCCTATTTCAGGCAGGGCAATCTGACGTGTATATTTTACATCCATTCGTCCCAATCTTTCCATACAGGTTCATAACCCTGCGCCCTGACGGCTGCCTGCATTTCTGACGGAGATCTATCGTCATTGATAGAAAACTGTTCAAGCTCCTTATTATGATCAACATAACCTCCCGGTTGAGTACTACTTCCTGCACTCATAGTTGTTGCTCCGATATGCATTGCCATATCCCTGAACTTTGCCGATTCACGCGTAGATAGCGATATATCAACCTGATGATCAAAGAGGCGATATGCACATATCAGCTGAACCAATTGCTTGTCAGAAATCGGATCATTGGGTGCAAAACTACCCACATGAGGTCTAAGACGAGGCAACGAAATAGAATACTTTGTACGCCAGTAAGTCTTCTCCAAGTAGCGCAGATGCATTGCTGTGCACAAAGCATCTGTACGCCAATCTTCTAATCCAAGCAGAGCTCCTATACCAATCTTCCGGATGCCTCCTTGAGCTGCACGATCGGGTGTTTCAAGACGAAACCGAAAGTTTGACTTCACGCCCCTCGGATGATAGATCGGATAAGCGACCTCATTATAGGTCTCTTGATAAACACAAACATAGCTGACCCCGGCCTCCACCAACCGTTGATATTCTTCTGTTTTGAGAGGCTGTACCTCGATAGAGATCTGAGCAAACAGAGGTCTTAATAGCTTTACAACCTCTAAATAATACTCTATACCGGCCACTTGGGGTGCTTCACCTGCAACAAGTAGGATATGCTTAAACCCGAGTTTTAAAATAGCTTCAGCTTCAAGCTTTACCTCCTCCAAAGACAACTTTTTACGGACTATCTTATTAGCATGATTGAATCCGCAGTAGACACAGCTGTTAGTGCAGTAATTTGACAGATACAGAGGGACATAGAGCTGGATGGTCTTTCCAAACCGCTTTTTGGTAAGAGCCTCTGCTTTTATCGCCATTTCATCCAGAAATGGTTCAGCGGCGGGAGATATAAGAGCCTTAAAATCTTCTATATTGAGAGAAGAAGAGACTAACGCTCTCCGTACATCAAACTCCGATTTTGTGAATATTGAGGCTTTTTCAGAGTCCCAATTATACTCTTTCAAAACATCATAAAAAGTCATAAAGCTAATCTTCTCACTATGGTTTAGAAAAATCCCTGAAGGGGTGAAGTAGCTGACGCATAATCCGAAATAGATCCAAGCCCGGCTTCATATCCTAACCTGCCGGACTCTACAGCAAGTCTGAATGCTTTTGCCATAGTTACCGGATCGCTGGCAGATGCAATGGCTGTATTGACTAGTACAGCATCTGCCCCTAACTCCATCGCTTCTGCAGCATGAGAGGGAGCACCTATCCCCGCATCTACAACAACAGGCACGTTACTTTGCTCTATGATGATCTTTAGCAGTTCTCTTGTTACGAGTCCTTTATTAGTTCCGATGGGGGCTCCCAAAGGCATTACTACGGCAGCACCTGCGTCCTCAAGTTTCTTACACAATATAGGATCCGCTTGTATATAAGGCATTACAATGAATCCCTCTTTTGCAAGGATTTCTGTTGCCTTCAGGGTTTCAAAAGGATCAGGCATCAAATATCTGGGGTCCGGATGAATTTCCAACTTCAACCAATTTGTACCGAGAGCCTCTCTCGCCAATCTCGCAGCGAATACAGCCTCTTCTGCTGTATGAACTCCTGAGGTATTTGGAAGTAAATTGACGCCAGGAGCTGAAATGGAAGTTAACAAATCATCCTCCCCACTATTTTGAGCATCAACCCTCTTCAGTGCCACTGTGACAAGTTCGCTTCCTGACTCCACTATTGCTCTATGCATAACATTATTGGAGGCAAACTTTCCGGTTCCCAAGAAGAGTCGAGATTCAAACTCTTGATCCGCTATTATAAGTTTCGTTTTCATTGTATCGTTATATTAGACTGAATATCATTATTACAATTACACAAGTCATGGAAATTCTCCTTAGTCTCACTCCAAGGCATCTACAAACTGCTGACATAAATCACGAATAGACGGAGATCTGTCTATTTCTCCGGAAACTGCCATCCCCAAAAAGCCTATATCTTTCAAATCATGCACATCACTCAGTCTTAGACCTCCAATAGCTACCATCAGCATCGGATGAGGGAGCGTATGGTTGTAAGCCACCAAGTCCGACAGCCCTTCGGCACCAAGTACAGGCGACAGCTTCTTTTTTGTATTCGTAGTCCTATAAGGACCAACCCCGATATAGTCACTACCGGTATGATAAGCCTTTAGTATGTCGACAGAAGTGTTGCAAGTAGAGCCAATGATACTACCTCTACCAAGGATACGACGTGCCTTTACCGGAGACATATCGTCACGTCCAAGATGTACTCCATCAGCGGCACATCTAAGAGCTGCTTCCACATCATCATCAATAATGAGTACTGCTGTGTACTCATCACAGAGTTTACGAAGCATTTTACCTATGATTGTCCGCTCGTCTGTAGTAGATTCTTTTAAGCGCAACTGTACCCACCGGCAACCTCCCACCAAAGCCTCCTTACACCTGTGGTAAAGTTCTTCAGGATCACTGGTATTGGTGATGTATTGAAATCTATAATGTTGTAGTTTCTTGGACTTCTTATCCTCAAAAGCATCCAACGATGGCAGTAGTCCGGTTTTCGAACACATCATCTTAGACACCATGCGCTGCGCCTTACAACAAGCAATAGGAAGACTGTCTCCAAGAGCTAAATAAGCAGTAACAGCTGAAGAGAAAATGCAGCCCGTCCCATGCTTTGCTGTACCATATCTGGAAACGGAAAATGTCTGCAAACGCAGACGAGGGCGAAAAAGCATATCTTTGGAGATATCTCTTTCTTGAGAGTGTCCCCCCTTTAGCAAAATACTACAATCTGTCTTATCAGCTATAGCCTGAAGGGTTTCTTCATCACAAGAGCCAAACCAAGCTTCGCACTCAGGAATATTTGGAGTAATCAAAGATAAAGACCTCATCACATCCAATATCCGTGATTTATCGTCGGTCTGAAGCACTACACAATCTCCGGCTGTTGTTGATTTAATCGGATCCCAAACTATCTGTTTGATACCCAGACGGAGCATCTCATCTATCACAGTCTTTACGAGACCAAGGGATGACATCATGCCTATCTTTGCAGCCCTGATATTATTACCCTTAGCACTGAGTCTCATGTTTTCTAAAATAAGTTCCAATTGGACCTCTTCGTAGCTGTGAAACTCAGAGACATTTTGCACTGTAAGAGTGGAAGGTATGCTCACACACCTGACTCCACAGGCTTCCGCGACTCTTGTATCAGCAACAATTCCGGCACCTCCGCTCGGATCATGTCCGGCTACGGAAAACATAATGGGATCAGAAAAAAGTCTAAACTTTTGAAGTTCGAGACCTCTTTTATCCCATATGTTTCCCAATATTGCTACTCCATCAAAGCCTCGTCTATAGCATTCGAAAGCATTCTCAGAGCTTATCCCTCCAAGAGCCAGGATAGGAAAAGGCACCCTTTTTATCTCTTCACGCAACTCTGATAACTTTGGGTTGCTTTGATATCCAGCCTTTGAAATACTGTCAAACACAGGGCTCAACAGGACATAGTCCGGAGTGAAAGATAAAGTTTTCAAGTCCTCCAAAGAATGAATCCCTGTTGAAACAATATGCAGAGGAGACAATAGGCCTTCAGGTATCCTGTATGTTTTCTTAGATGCCGGTATGTAGATACCTGCCAGATTGAACTGATCAAGGAGATCATAATGGTCGCAAATAACAATCCTATGGTGATACGGTGGGTGTACTGACTCCAAAAACCGAATGTACTCTTCTCTCTTACCATCAGGCAAACGCAAGTGTAGTCTCTGTAGTCCGTAGTCAAATAGGGCATTGGCTACTTTAGCTTCGTATATCGAGGCCTTAGGGGGTGTTATGACGACCAACATTGTTAGTTTCCTCCTTCGTTATCAATCTGTTTCCGTAGACGTCTGCTTGCACGCATAGAGCAGAAGTGCTCTCCACACATAGAACAGAAGTGAGCAGTCTTGTGCCCCTCAGAGGGCAAGGTTTCATCATGAAATTTCAGAGCCGTTTCGCTATCTAAAGCCAAGTGGAATTGATCCTTCCATCTGAACTCATATCGAGCCTTACTCATCGCGTAATCACGGAAATAGGCAGCAGGATGCCCCTTCGCGAGATCGGCTGCATGAGCCGCAAGCTTGTATGTCACAACACCTTCCTTGACATCGTCCCTGTTTGGTAGACCGAGGTGCTCTTTTCGAGTTACATAACATAGCATTGATGTGCCATACCACCCTATCATGGTTGCTCCGATAGCAGATGTTATGTGGTCATACCCCGGAGCTATATCCGTTACCAAAGGTCCAAGAGTGTAAAATGGAGCCTCATTACAGTACTCAAGTTCAAGCTCCATATTTTCTTTGATCTTTTGCATTGGGATATGGCCGGGGCCTTCGATGATAACTTGGACATCATATTTATCCGCAATTTTAGCCAACTCTCCGAGAGTTCTGAGCTCTGCAAACTGAGCTTCGTCGTTTGAGTCCGCGATACAACCGGGACGTAAACCGTCCCCGATAGAGATAGCCACATCATATTTAGCCAATATCTGACAGATCTCTTCAAAATGCTCATACAAGAAGCTCTCACGCTTATGAGTCGTACACCAGCTTGCCATGATAGCGCCACCACGAGAGACGATGCCTGTAACACGATCCTTGGTCAAGGGAATAAAGTGCCAACGAAGCCCCGCGTGGATAGTAAAGTAGTCGACACCCTGCTCTGCTTGTTCGATAAGAGTATCCCTATATATTTCCCATGTAAGATCAGCCACTTTACCTTTTACCTTTTCGAGTGCTTGGTAGAGCGGCACAGTACCTATGGGGACAGAAGAGTTACGGATGATCCACTCACGAGTTTCGTGTATATTTCGACCGGTAGACAAGTCCATTATGGTATCTGCACCCCAACGCATAGCCCATACAGCCTTTTCGACTTCCTCTTGGATTGATGACGTGATAGCAGAGTTCCCTATATTGGCATTTACTTTTACGAGGAAGTTACGCCCGATAATCATCGGTTCGCTCTCCGGGTGGTTGATATTTGCAGGGATGATCGCACGTCCTGCAGCAATCTCTTGTCTGACAAACTCAGGAGTGATGTATTCCGGCAAATTAGCTCCGAAAGATTCGCCTTTTTCTCTCTTATATTTTTCTTTTATCTGATCACAAAGCTGATTTTCACGGATTGCCACATATTCCATTTCCGGAGTGATGATACCCTTACGAGCATAATGCAACTGTGTGACTCGATGCCCCTCTTTGGCCACCAATGGTTGCTCGTTCAGGTGAGCAAAACGGAGATGATCCAATGATTTGTCGTTGCGTCTCATCCGTCCATACTCGGAACTTTGCTCCTCCAGACGCACCACATCCTCACGCTCAGTGATCCATCTTTCTCTAAATCGAGGCAACCCTTTCTGTACATCTACAACATAGTCCGGATCAGTGTATGGGCCTGATGTATCATAGACAACAACAGATTCGTTCTGAATAGCATTTCCATCTTCGTCAATCGTTGGAGAGAGATCAATACGTCTCATAGGGACTTTAATATCTGTCCTACTCCCTTCTACATAAATCTTGACAGAGCCGGGAAGAGGTCCGGAAGTAATCACAAGGTCTTTTGTTTGATCTTTTTGTTTCATCGGAATATTAAATTTTATAGTCTTTATCAGGATAAAAGCAATTAATTCAAAGGGATATCATCCTCCTTTGGAAATACCTATAATTGTCACACTGTCACCTTCACTAAGGATTGTCTCTGCCCAAAAGTCTCGTCGTATGACTTGCATATTCACGGCAATAGCCACACGTTGCGACTCTATACCTTGAGAGACGGCAAGAGACTGCAAAGACGTCCCGGGGGGAATCTCCACAGATTGTTTGTTCAATAAAATTAGCATTGTTGATTACTATTATCCATCACGTTTATTTACCTATGAAATCTAAAAGGGTGACGGTCAGTACTGAGAAATGCGCACAAGACAGTGGCATAGTACACAAAATAGCATATAGACAATTGGTCTTTACCTCCGCCGGTATTACCCGGATCAGGTTAAAGGGTCTAATCTCAGCCACATTGCTCGTGTAAATCACTACAGACGCATGCAGCACCCCTAAGATTCCGAACACAAAGAAACGCATCTCTTTTGAAATATCCAAATAGATACGCTAATTTATTGTAATTTTCATACGCCTTCAGTCGGCCATTTCTCTCTCTGTCTTGTCAGGACATATTCATATTTCCTAAACATGCAACTCAAGCCCTTTTACCTCACGGAACACCTCTATCATTAGGCCATCTAACACCCCGGCCTTGATATGGGTGAAAACGTTGTCTAACTTGAAGCATCAAGTTAGACTGATTAATTTATCAAGTTAGACACATCGATTTTGAAGGTTCTATACCTTTGAGGATACATCAGCATTCGCTTAGAAATCCGTAACTTTGCGGATACGGTGGTGTTTTATACATTTGCCTCACAAAAGATATGATACTCAAACAGCTATCCCTGACCAACTATAAAAATATAGAGGCTACAGCCCTTAGCTTTTCCGACAAACTTAACTGTATCATCGGCTCTAATGGTATGGGCAAAACAAATCTCCTTGACAGTATATACTACCTGTCTTTTGCCCGGACATGTGTATATCTGCCTGATCATATGGTCATCCGCAATGGCTCTGACATGGCGATACTTGATGGGAAATACAAAGTCGGAGATAAGGATGAACACCTATATTGTGGGATAAGGATAGGAAAGGCAAAGGTTTTCAGACGAAATAAAAAAGAATACACCAAAATCTCTGATCATATCGGAGCATTTCCTCTTGTTATGATTTCTCCGGCTGATTTTGATCTCATCAGAGGTGGAAGTGAAGAGCGGCGAAAATTTATGGATATGATCATATCCCAAGAGTCATCTACCTACCTCCTTGCACTGATATCATATAGAAAGCTCTTGGAACAACGCAACAGTATGCTGAAGAAAAGAGTTTTTACAGCAGAGCTGATGGATATTATAGAGGAGCAAATGGCCTCTCATTCCGAAACCATAATGTCATACAGGAACCAATGGTTGGAGCGCATCCGCCCTATATTTTTGGAGTATTATGGTTATATATCCGATAATAGTGATGATGTCAGTCTGGTTTATCATTCATCCTTGGAGGGGAATGTTTGTCCGACATCAAGCAATTTCATAGAAACATGGAAAGCATCAAGAGATAAAGATTTGATCCTCGGGCACACATCAATCGGACCTCACCGAGATGATTTGGATATGCTACTTAATGGTATATTGATACGTAAAATCGGATCCCAGGGGCAAAACAAGACGTTTATGGTAGCTCTGAAATTTGCACAATTCAGGCTTCTGCGTATACTGCGACCCAATAATATGCCTCTCTTATTGCTTGATGACGTCTTTGACAAACTTGATGCTCACCGTGTAGATCGCATAGTGAAACTTGTATCCGGAGAGGAGTTCGGACAGATTTTTATGTCTGACACCAACCGTAAGTATCTTGATCAGATCTTATCTCGTTTGCCGGAGAACACCTATTCGATATTTACAGCCCAAAATGGGATATTCAATGAGTTGAAGTCATGAAACGATATACCTCTGAAAAAGTAGATTCTCTGCTGAATAAGATGGACGAGGAGCTTCCGGTCCTTAAGGCTATAAAGAGACAAAAAAAACTCGAAGAGGAGTGGAAAAAAATTTCAGATACTACCCTAAAAAGACTCGACATCAAGGCGTCTATAGACAGTGAAGGTGTTTTGAGATTATTATGTCCATCAACGGTCTCTCTCGACTATGTCAAACGCCAAAGACCTCTCATAGAAGAACGCCTGGCAAATTTTATGGAGGAATGGGAAATCTCGCACATTCACATAATACTGGCATGAAACAAAAAGAGAAAGGGCGACTATACATATAGTCGCCCTTTCTCTTTTTATGTCCTCTAAAATTACTGTTTCTTTAGGAGGTCACGAATCTCTGTCAAGAGCTGCACATCTGCAGGAGGAGCAGCCGGCTTTTCTGGCTCAGCCGGTTTTTCACGCTTCATCTTGTTGATAGCCTTGATTGCCATGAAGATAACAAATGCAATGATCAAAAAGTCAATAACAGTCTGAATGAAGCTACCATAAAGTATAGCAACTTCTGGCTTTACGACCTCTCCTCCATCAGCAACAACAGCGTTGGATAGGACAACCTTCAAGTCTGTAAAGTTGACCCCACCGATAAGCTTTCCTATAGGAGGCATGATCACATCATTAACCAACGATGAAACGATCTTACCAAAGGCTCCACCTATGATGATACCAACTGCCATATCGACAACATTGCCCTTAACAGCAAATTCTTTGAATTCTTTCAATAATCCCATAATAATCTTGAGTTGTAAGTTTGCGAATTATACTATAAAATCAGTATGTTTTCGGTAAAGATAGCACTTTTCTTATAAAAGAGAACCCTCCAATAACTTTTTTATACTATTTAATAGGTTTCTTCAACGTTTGCGCAAGATGCTGTTAACAACTCTAACTGTTGAAATAATCTTATTGCTTTGGGTGACAACATCTACGTTCCACACATGCGAACTCCTTCCCTGATGAACGATTGTAGCTACAGCTTTCACAACCTCCCCTTCATGAGCCGAAGATATATGGTTACCGCTTACCTGCATACCTACTTGTATCTCATTTTCATCCAAAAGAAGTATCGATCCTATGCCGGCAACGGTTTCTGCAAGAGCCAAAGATGCTCCGCCATGCAATATCCCCATAGGTTGACGAGTACGTATATCTACAGGCATTGTAGCTTCAACATGCCCTCTCTCCAATAGGGTGCAACTAATACCGAGGGAGTGCATGAGCGTATTGTGGCTTAGGGCATTCAGTGCCTCTGCAGTAAAATGAGGAGCCACTTCCGCCTCGAGTATGTGCTTATTTATGAGGTGGACTATTCCATCTTCACTATTCGATTTGGTCACATAAGCGGCACATTGTTTGACTGCTTCGGTAGCATTTGCCATAGCGACACCCAGGCCGGCCATCTGTATCATCCCGACATCATTATAGCTATCGCCAACAGCTATGAGCTCTGAGCGATCCATACCTAAATCTTTGAGGAGGAAATCCAAAGCATTAGCCTTGTCCACATTAAAAGGAACAATGTCCAATATAAATGGCACAGGATGATGAAAACTTAATTGACCCGGGAACTCACATTCTAATGCGTGCCTGACCTTGGCAATCTCTATAGGATCCCCCATGACAACACACTTGAAAGGAGGGCGATCCACTGCCGCAACAAAATCTCGTACCGCCTCTATTTTCATACCATTGTTGAATATACTTTCTTGGAGTACCGTCTCATCAGTATCGTCTTCAGTTATGATCGAGTTTCGCTTATATGATAGCAGTGGTAATCCGAAAGATTTGACTATATCATAGATACGAGGTATCAAATCAAGCTTTATTGTATTACGTACGAGGATGGTCCCATCAAGGCACGAAGTGATCTTGCCTCCGTTATATGAGACAAGATAACCATCATAATTTGCCATCTGCAACTCCTTGGCATAAGTTTCCAGACCATACGTCGGACGCCCTGATGCGAGCACAACCTTTACCCCGGCTTGTTGAATATTCAGTAGAGCATTGAGAGTTATAGGGGAGATCTTTTTATCCTCTCCGAGAAGAGTTCCGTCCAGATCAAGTGCTATAATTTTGTATTTGTTATTCATAGTGTTTCAGTCTATATATTTGGTGGAAAGGTACAAAAAAAGAGGCACATAAAGACTACTTACAACTTCCTTACATGCCTCCCTTAAAAACACCCTTATAGAATATTATTGATTTAGCAGCTTTCAATATCAAAAATGGATGGAGGATTTGGAGTGAAAACCAAAGTATAGGACTTCGTATCATCCTCTCGAATGGCAAATCTGTCATCAATCTGGAAAGGAACAACCGCGACTACCTCTTCGCCGCTAAGAAGTATCGGGACTCTTGACCTATGTATCTGTGGAACACCTTTTTCTCTTAAGTATGTAAAAACCTTCTTCTTGCCTGACTGCATGCCAAACGGACGAAAATAGTCTTCTGCAGATGCATACCTAAGGATGAGACTGTCTTCATGATGAGCAAGTGAAAATGCCAAAGAATGGAGGTCTTTACGAGATTCTGATGTCCATAAAAATGTACCTATCGATGTGGCACAAGGGACATCTAAGGTTATTGTTTGGGGTAGCAAATCGGAAATCCCATCGTTTTGATAAGCAAAATATAATCGTCCTCTAAATAACTCTGCTACAATCTCTTTGTTCCTTGAATAAAAGACCGCCCTTGCACGCTCTTTGTCTGACAAGATATCGCCAATGATTTGGGGGCTAAATCCTATTTTTTGAAGTGCCCTGAACATCAATAATCGATAATGAGGGATTTTTCTTGCCCCTTCAAGATCAAAAGACTGCTCCTGAGGAGAAAAAAAAGTTTGCGTAAAGCTCTTAAGCTGATCATCTATGAGTGCCTGTTCCTCACTAAAATGAGAAAGAGATTGCTTCATATTCTCATAAAAATTCGGATTGAGCTTACAAAGCATCGGCAGCACATTGATTCTTAAATAATTTCGTCGGAACATATCATCCTCGTTACTTGAGTCTGATATGTAACTAAGTCTTCTTTCTCTCAAAAAAAGAAGAATCTCATCCTTACTAGTCTCCAATAATGGACGATATATATACCCATTTATCTTTTGCATGCCAAGTAACCCTACTCCTCCTGTACCTCTTATTAGGTTAAGCAACACAGTCTCGACTTGATCATTAAGATGATGTCCCACAATGATATGAGAGGCATTGTAACCTTGACGCAATTCCTCAAACCAGGAGTATCTGAGCTCCCTTGCAGCCATTTCAATTGAAATTTTGTGCTCTTTTGAATATGACAAAGTATCAAAGTGTTTTACTTCAAGCCTATGTGTATTCCACCTTGTATCCATCATTGTCTCAACAAAAATCTGGTCTCTATCAGACTCCTCACCTCTTAGATGAAAGTTACAATGCGCTGCTATTATCCTCAACTGACCGACTCTAGAAAGCAACTCCATCATAGCAACAGAATCTGCCCCCCCACTCAATCCTACAATAACTGTATGACTTTCAGATAGAACTTCTTTTATATTGCGTATAATAGCTTCAAACATAATATTATATATTGAGGTAGTGTCCGAAAAAGTGTGTAAGGTTAGTTCTCCCTTTTTCCCCTGGGG
>NZ_JAUMXC010000072.1 GCF_030529325.1 Porphyromonas sp.
GAAGTGACTCTCCTGCATTCTTAAGCCCCAATACAAACATTTAGGACACTATTGGATAAGAATATACCTTGGTATCTTTTGATGATATGAGTACAAGTTGGAAAATCAGAATATTATGTGTAAATTTGTGGTCGCTTTGCGTAATCTCTGACAGGAAAGTATGTGAGACCTGTGTATATTGCGTTTAGTATTTGACTAATCAATAAAGCAAAACTGAAATTATGGATTTTATTAAACTTGTCGAACAAGAGTTTAAGAGCGGAAAGGAGCATACTCCTTTCAAGAGCGGTGACACTATCTCTGTACACTACCGTATCAAGGAAGGTAACAAGGAACGTATCCAGATCTTCCGTGGTGATGTCATCAGGATCTCAGGTCATGGTGACAAGAAGAGATTTACTGTACGTAAGATTTCTAATGGCGTAGGTGTTGAGAGAATCTTCCCTATGGACTCTCCATTTATTGAGGAAATCACTCTTCACAAGGTGGGTCGTGTGCGTCGTGCTAAGCTATATTACCTCCGCGAATTGCGTGGTAAGAAAGCAAGAATCCGCGAGCGTCGCAGTTTCTAATCTACAATTGTTCGAGGAGTAAGGCAGGAAAGATATTGCTCCCTGCTTAGTCCAAAGACACAAAGAGGATATGCCTTCGCTATGGAGACATGTCCTCTCTTGTTTTATTGTTCTGAACAGTACAGAGATGTGAGCGGAATGGTGTATATTTTACACCCCAATCATCGAATTTATTTACTTAACAATCTAATCGATAACATATATCTAAAATGAATCTTTCTTCATTGACCGCTGTGACGCCTATAGATGGACGTTACGGCAGACAGACATCAGTGCTTGGCAATTATTTCTCTGAGTTTGCTCTCATCAAATACCGCATTCATGTGGAGATCGAATACCTCATTGCTCTTAGTGAGACGATTGTGGTGTCAGAGGAGCTGTCTAAGGAGGAGGTACGCCAACAGCTACGTAGCATCGTGGAAAACTTTTCTGAAGCAGATGCTCTCAGAGTAAAGGAGATAGAAGGTATTACAAACCATGATGTAAAGGCAGTAGAGTATTTTATAAAGGAACGTATCGAAGGTACTTCTATTGATGCAGCGAGAGAGTTTGTTCACTTTGGACTGACCTCGCAAGATATAAACAATACAGCTCAACCGGTAATGCTGAAGCGTGCCATTGATGAAGTTTGGCTACCGATGTTGAAAGGAATTGTCGAGAAGGTCAATAACTGCGCTGACGAGTGGAAAGATATTCCTATGCTCGCTAAGACTCATGGACAGCCTGCCTCTCCAACCAAGTTGGGTAAGGAATTCAAAGTTTTTGCTTACAGGCTCGAGCAACAGATCAATCTCTTGGAGGCTATCCCTCACACTGTTAAATTTGGAGGGGCTACAGGTAATATGAATGCTCATCATGTAGCATATCCTAATGTTGACTGGAGAGGCTTTGCCCGCAAGTTCGCATCGAAATCTCTTGGTTTGCAGCTTGAAGAGTATACGACACAGATATCCAACTATGATAATCTTGCTGCTTTGTTTGATTCCATGAAGCGTATCTTTGTGATACTTATTGATCTCTCAAGGGATATTTGGCAATATATATCCATGGAGTACTTCAAGCAGAAGATCAAAGAAGGGGAAGTAGGATCTTCTGCAATGCCTCACAAAGTCAATCCTATAGACTTTGAAAATGCAGAGGGAAATCTCGGTCTTGCTATAGCTATGTGTGAACACCTGGCTCACAAGTTGCCTATATCAAGGCTTCAGAGAGACCTTACAGACTCGACTGTGATGAGAAACATGGGCTTGCCTTTTGCATACTCAATGATTGCCCTCTCAAGTCTCAAGAAGGGATTTGACAAGATATTACTCAATGAAGATGCTGTGCTCCGTGACCTTGACTCTGCTCTTCCTGTAGTTGCGGAAGCCTTGCAGACAATTCTTCGAAGAGAGGGGTATCCCAATCCATATGAGGCTCTAAAGACTCTAACTCGTACCAATGAAAAGTTGACTGGCGGACGTCTGGTCGAGTTTATAGAGTCTTTGGACGTGTCAGAGGTTATCAAGGAAGAAATGAAAAAAATCACCCCTCGCACTTATACAGGTGTATATTGAAGAAAAAGTGATAATATAATTTGCTTTATCTATTAGAATATTGCTAACTTTGTACCGATGGTGCTTGCGCAGGCATTCGTCTGTGTGGGTTAAAAGGGAAACGAGTGAGATTCTCGTACAGTCCCGCTGCTGTGAAGCCTCCATTGCAGGACACACTATGCCACTGTTGAAAGAGAGTATATTCTCATTTTGAGATGATCTTGAGTAGATGGGAAGGCGTGTCATGTAGAGGTCAGTCAGAAGACCTGCCATCCACGTGCATTCTGTATCTCTCTCGAGGGTTGGAGAGGTGCCACATGTTGATTTAGTCAAATCAAAATTTCCCTTTCACACAATCTAGACTAAGTTGCATGATGGTACGTAAGTACTAAAAAGATGCCGGGCATCTGTGAAGCTGCCTACATCGCTGCACATAAGGTAAGAGGAGTTCGGTACTTCGCTTTCTAGCATTGGTACCGGACCCTCTTTGTCTTTTATAATTATTGTACCTAAAGCAAGTTAGGAATAAGAATAATAATTACCTTTGTACTTGTCGTTGGATCAGCGGCATTTGTAAAAATCCAAACAGAGATAGAGATATAGTATTATGCTGACAACAAAATACCTCCTCGAAAATACAGAAGAGGCCGTCCGTAGATTGGCCATAAAGCATATAGATGCAGCTCCTATCATTGAGGAAATAAGGGCTACTGATGAGGGTAGACGTGCCACCCAAAGGGCGCTGGATGATGCTCTTTCGGAGCAGAATAAACTCTCAAAAGAAATTGGGCTTTTCATGCGTGAGGGAAAGAAAGAACTTGCTGAAGAGGCCAAAACAAAGGTCGCTCAACTTAAGGAACGCACAAAAGAGCTCGAGGTATCAAAAAAGGAGCTGGAGGATAAGCTTCATTCTCTTGTTGTTCAGTTGCCCAATGCTCCATCTTTGGAGGTCCCTCAGGGTAAGACTGCAGAGGACAATATCATAGAAAAGAGTGGCGGCACAATGCCAGCACTTGATAAAGAAACGATGCTCCCACACTGGGAGTTGGCCAAGAAATATGATCTTATTGACTTTGAACTCGGTGTAAAGATTACAGGAGCAGGATTTCCTATATACAAGGGCTATGGCGCCAGATTGCAGAGAGCTCTGATCAATTTCTTTTTGGACAGTGCTCGTGAGGCCGGTTATCTTGAGGTACAGCCCCCTTATGTGGTGAATGAAGACTCCGGTTATGGTACAGGACAGTTACCGGACAAGGAGGGGCAGATGTATCACGTCGGAGCTGACAACTTGTACCTTATTCCTACTGCTGAGGTACCGGTAACGAACATATTTAGGGATGTAATCCTCGAAGAGAAAGAGCTTCCGGTAAAAGTAACTGCATATTCTGCGTGCTTCAGGAGAGAAGCCGGAAGTTATGGAAAGGATGTCAGAGGGTTGAATCGATTGCATCAGTTTGACAAAGTTGAGATCGTAAGGATCGACAAACCTGAACATTCCTACGATTCCCTAAAAGAAATGGTGAACTATGTTGAAGGACTTGTTTCCAGGCTTGAACTGCCTTGGCGTATATTGAGACTTTGTGGGGGAGATATTAGTTTTACTTCAGCTCTGACATTTGACTTTGAGGTCTATTCGATGGCTCAGGACAGGTGGCTGGAAGTTAGCTCTGTCTCTAACTTTGAAAGTTTTCAAGCTAATCGTCTCAAGTGTAGATACCGTAACGCTGATCGTAAGACGGAGCTATGTCATACGCTGAACGGTAGTGCATTGGCTTTGCCGCGCATCGTCGCTGCTCTTTTGGAGAATAATCAGACTCCGGAAGGCATTCGTATTCCTGAGGCTCTCCGTCCATACACAGGTTTTGATATGATTCCATTACCATAGATAACTTCTACTTTGTTCTGTTTTAAGAGGAGGAAGCATATACGCATGTATGCTTCCTCTTTTCGTTCTTTATATGTATCTTTGATGTGCTTAGACTAAAAGTAATAATTTGAAAAACTATAGCTATGAGAGATCTTAAATCTATGTGTGCTTTGATTACGGGGGCTACATCCGGCATAGGACAAGCCACTGCAAGAAAGCTCGCAAAGGAAGGGTGTGGGAAATTGATATTGGCGGCTAGACGTACCGAGCGTTTGCTGGCTATGAAGGAGGAACTCGAACAGGTTGGCGCCAAAGTCTTCTGCATTACCCTTGATGTCAGAGATCTAAAAGCAGTGCGCAAGGCTTTTGAAACTTTGCCTGATGGTTTTAGTCATATAGATGTTTTGGTTAACAATGCCGGATTGGCTTCAGGTTTGGATCCTTTTGATAGAGCAGACATGGAGGATATGGAGATCATGATCGACACCAATCTCAAGGGACTCATATATGTATCCAAGGCTATCATTCCTTATATGATAGAACAAGGGCATGGACACATTATCAATGTTGCTTCTATCGCAGGAAAGGAAGTCTATGGCAATGGGAATGTTTATTGTGCAACAAAGCACGCTGTTGATGCTTTGACTAGGGGAATGAGAGTAGATCTTGTCGGGAAGGGGATAAAGGTCTCTCAGATAGCTCCGGGAGCTGTGAACACTGAGTTTTCTACTGTTCGCTTTCATGGTGATAGTGAACGTGCAGAGCATGTTTATGATGGATACCAACCGCTTTCAGGAGACGATATTGCCGAGTGTCTGTATTTTATTATTTCAGCTCCCGAGCACCTCAATGTTGCAGATATGCTTATACTTCCCCTTGCTCAAGGTGATAGTCGCACATTTGTCAGAGAAATAAAGAAAGGAGGCTGATGTATGATTTCGGTAGCTGAAAAACCATATGTCATAGGTATAGATGTGGGAGGTACCAATACCGTATTCGGTGTTGTAGATGCACGTGGAACAGTTCTTGCCAGTGGAAAAATAAAGACCTCTACACATGCGAAAGTCTCGGATTATATCGATGAGCTTGGAGATGCCCTCATCCCTCTCATCGAAGAAGTTGGTGGCCAACATCTTATCAAAGGAATTGGAGTTGGAGCACCTAATGCTAACTATTTTACTGGAGCGATAGAGAACGCGGCAAATCTTAATTGGAAAGAGCGTATCCCTTTTGCACACTTGTTGTCTGAGAAGACAGGACTGTCGGTTGCTATCACGAATGATGCTAATGCGACGGCGATAGGGGAGATGACTTACGGTGCTGCGAGGGGAATGAAAGATTTCATCGTAATTACATTGGGAACCGGAGTTGGAAGTGGAATCGTTATCGGAGGAAATCTTGTCTATGGACATGATGGTTTTGCTGGGGAATTGGGACATGTTATTGTGAGACGAGATGGTCGTATTTGTGGCTGTGGTCGCAAAGGATGCCTCGAGACATACACTTCTGCAACGGGGGTAACTCGTACGGCTAAGGAGTTTTTGAGGACTCGAGAAGATGCTAGTTTACTCCGTGAACTTGATGTCGAGACGATCACTTCAAAGGATGTTTATGACGCTGCTCTGAAGGGGGATAGTTTGGCATTGGAGATATTTGAGACTACAGGTCGTATCCTTGGGGAAACCCTTGCTGATGCCGTCGCTTTTTCCAGCCCGGAAGCTATCATATTATTTGGAGGTTTAGCACAGGCCGGTGCACTTATTATGGATCCTATAAGACGTAGTATGGAGGAAAACTTACTACATATCTACAAAGGGAAAGTAAAGCTTTTGATGTCTGAACTGAAAGAAAGTGATGCTGCTATCCTAGGAGCAAGTGCTTTGGGGTGGTCTGCAGATCGTGAGTATCTACAGAGAGTAACAACGATAGAGTAAGAATAAGACCATAATACAGAGAACAGTTGGGAGATATTGCTTGTATCTCCTAGCTGTTTTTTCTTTTGGTATTGATAGATCTGATCATTTTGTGTGCAAAAGTCTTTTTTAGGTCAATTCATTATTCAGATTCTTAAGCTTCCAGAACAAGGTGCCTACCTTAATGAATCGAGATACTGTCCTAAAAAAGTGTGTAAGCCCCATTAGTCCTTAACTTTGAGGTAAG
>NZ_JAUMXC010000073.1 GCF_030529325.1 Porphyromonas sp.
TATTTTGAGTGCAATACCCGGAGATTTGTTCGGGAGACCATTGCTCCACGGCGATATAGAAATTGACTTTCTTACGTATTTCGGGGGTGAATTATATCTTCCTCTTTCGGAAGCTGCCTGCTTCGAGAGCATGTTTATGGGCCTTTAAGGGACGGTAATCCTGAAGCGTTCCTAAACGACGTATCTCCCGAGAAATCGCACTTTTGTGCACACAAAGAATCTGGGCAATTTCAGTGACAGATTTGCCGAGTCCAATGCAATTAGCAATGGTCTTTCTATTGTCCGGTGTCAGTCGTTTGTACTTTGTTCTTTCCATTTCAACATCAAAGCCATGAACGATTTTTTGACATCCGGCGGGCTAGCCCGCCGGATGTCGTTGTTATAACCATAGTGTTGCGTTAGAAAATGGAAAGTACAAAGACTGATGCTCGACATAATATTGTGGGGAGCGAGCGCAACATCAATCAACTCAAGAGACAAGACCCTCGTCTTTCCGCACTCGTGTAGACGAGCGAGTACAACATCAACCCAAGTAGTCGGCTAAAAACCGATGGTGAACATAATCTCCCATTATGGTATAGCGGACAATATCATCACGTCATACTTGATCAATGGTCAATATATCCTCCCCATTACCCGCAAATAATCAGGCAATTATTGACAGATACCCAAGTGCGAAAGTAAAGACAAGATATCAAAAGAATAAAGGTCTCAAAACTGATGTTTTGAGACCTTTATTTGTGCGGCTGAAGGGACTCGAACCCCCACGGATCACTCCACCAGATCCTAAGTCTGGCGCGGCTACCAATTACGCCACAGCCGCATCACATGTAAAAGAGCTAAGGATTAACTTATCCTTATTTGCTTGCAAAGATAGAGATATTTTTTGAATCTCGCACAATGCAAGAGATTTTTTATGCCCAAAATCACTGAGCCGACACCATAATATATGATCAGCAGAGGACAATTTTACCGATATGATGCGATAGTGCGGTGTCATCCGGCAAATATATAGTATGATGCAATAGTTAGGACTGCATAAGATCTCATACGCTTGATGATGGTAGCCCAATCTTACCGATGTAATGTGATAGTCACCACACGATATTTGTTATTGAGGTCTATTCTTGAATACAATCTTACCAACTGAGATTGCGATAGCAGCACAGTCGATAGTCGCACTGGATCAGCGAAGCTCAATCGTACCGACATGATCGGAAAAAGCATGAGCTTGCCCATCGCCCCAAAAGGGGCTTTTAGAGAGGTCAAAAAAGGTTGTCTAACTTGACGCGTCAAGTTAGACAACTTCATTCATCAAGGTAGGCACGTGAATTTCGAGAGATGTACATCTCTTTTTATATCATGTCATAAGGGTATCTCCGCACACCTGAAAGTCTGCATACCGATCTTGGTCGACACCGATCGGCTCACAGTATTGGGTCGAAAAGACAGATTATGGGAAGAGAGATAGCTCCCAGAGTCGATTTTAACACATGTTGTGGGTTAATTTATGCTTCTCCTGACATTTATACTTACATTTGCCCTGAACAGTTTTTTGTTCCACAATTTTAAACAGAACTGTGTGCCTTGTGCACATAGGGAAAAACCCAATTTAAAACAATAAAGACATGAAAAAGATTTTAACTCTCGTCCTCGGGCTATTCTGCATGACTGCAGTTGCTCAAAATCGTCCCACATTCATCATCCAAGGTGGTTACCAAGGAGCGAATATAAGCGGAGACTCTGACTCTAAACTCAAGAGCGGATTCCGTGCGGGTGTCATGATGGACTATGCTTTCATGACTTCAGACCTCACAGAGTTTTCGATACAGTCGGGTCTCAACTATTCGGAAAAGGGGTTCAGGAAGGAAGCAAGTGTCGGAGGAGCAAAGGGGGCTTATGACCAAACACTCCGCTACATCGACCTGCCAATTCTTCTTAACGGAAGATTCAAGATGTCAGAAAGCATCAACGCATTTGTCAATGCCGGACCTTATCTTGCATACGGTATCTCGACAAATCAAAAAATATCAGGAAAGATCGAAGGATTCATTGAAATCGATCGTAAACCAAAGGGTAATCTCTTCAAAGAGGGTGGCAAGGACAACAAAGCGGTCTACAATCCTTTTGACATGGGGGTACAGATCGGTGCCGGTATTGAGATAAGCCGCTTCATGGTCGGTGTAGGTACACAGTATGGCCTATTGAACATCGAAAAGGAGGGAAAGGGTAGTAGCAAGAATATCAGCTTCTTTGGCAGTGTCGGTTACAGATTCTGATACACCAGCAGATATCCCTCATCACAAAAAGGGTTGCTGCCGATGGCAGTGACCCTTTTCTTTTTAGTCTCTCATAATTTTCAACTACCAAGAGTGGCATTAGAACCCTCTCTATGAAAAATTCTTGTACATTTGCGATAAGCCCAATGGTAGGGCTGTATGATATATGAAGTACTTAGAGTGTTCTTTTACATTTCCCCACGAAGCTGAGGGATCGGAGCATGAGATACGGCACGATGTCTTGTCGTACTACCTCGGAGAAGAGGGATTCGACAGCTTCGAGTCCGAACCCGACGCCCTCCTTGCATACATACCTGTCTCAGCCTTTGATGAGGCGAAGATGCGAGCGATGCTCGAGTCGGCTTACGACGAAGATGATCGTCCGTCCTTCACTGTCAGAGAGATGGAGGACAAAAACTGGAACGAAGAGTGGGAACGCAATTACTTCCGTCCCCTCCGCATCGATGATGTGACGATACGTGCGACATTTCATACGGATCCGGTGGAGACGCCCATGGAGATCATCATAGATCCGAAGATGGCTTTCGGCACCGGGAATCACGCCACGACAGCTTCGATGCTTCGACTCATCAAGGCTGTGGGGCCGCGTGGTCTGTCGGTCATAGACATGGGCTGCGGCAGCGGGATACTCGGTATATACGCGATGAAGTTGGGCGCGGCATCGTGTATTGCGATAGACTTTGACGAGTGGTCGGTACGCAATGCGACAGATAATGCCGAACTGAATAAGATCACACTCGATGTCCGTCATGGTGATGCGAGTGCGCTCGAGGGTTGCCCGGTGGTAGACCTCTTTGTCGCCAATATCAATCGAAACATCATACTCAATGACCTTGAAACCTATCTCCGACACCTCAAGCCTGAGGGGACACTCCTCCTCAGCGGGTTCTACATAGATGATGTCCCCATGATACAGGAAGCTCTCGACAAGCATGGACGCAAGGTGGAGAGAGTATTGGAGGACAACCGATGGGTCGGACTCCTTTGTCGGTAAGCAATAATGTATGACTTCAACCAAAAATCATTCGATATGAAAAAAATCTTAGTGAGTCTCTTTATGACGATCACCTTAGCCGTGTTCGTTTCGGGATGCGGACTTTTTTTGGATAGAGCTCTCAATGACCTCCGGCCGGGGATGACTCGGGCACAGGTAATGGCGAATGGCACCATACGTGAGGGGGTCCATGCCACAGAGTTTGAGATGGATGATATGGGCAACAAGATCGAACGCCTCATCTTCCGGATGCCCGTGTCAGAGAGTGGAAAAACAGTGGGATATGAGTGGGTGACCCTTTGGTTCAAGAACGGGACCCTCGTGGAAAAGCGTCAGGAGTTTGTACCGCTTCCTCCAACATTCCCTGCATTTCCGATCCCTGTCAAAGAATCGAAGTAAGATTGCATGAAAAGGCTCATCAAACAGTACATAGGGGGATTGGTTTGTCTTCTCGCCTTGTCGGGCTGTTTTTCGTCTCGATCGCCCCTTCATGAGAGACAGTTGCATCCGGGGATGACACGAGATGAGGTGCTGTCAGGTGGGTATCTGCGTAAGTTTTACTATGGCAGGGAGTTTGAGATCTTGCCCAATGGTGACTACGAGGAGCGACTCATCTATCGGATCGGGACCGTTTCGCACACAAGGCACATAGGCTACGACTGGCATGTATTGACGTTTATCAATGGGAAGTTGGTAAAGAAGAGTGCCCGATTTATGCCCCTGCACAACTACGCCCCTATAGAAGAAAATCCGATCTTCAAGAGCAAAGAGGAAAAGACGGAAGAGGAAGAAAAAAAATAAAGATACTCAGAGATGAAGCCCTTCGGACCAAAATCTCTTTATGCCAACCGCCGGCTGAGGCGTTGTCATTATGGCGCCGGTCACGGTGTACACTCGACATTTGCCTTCAGACTGATACGGGAGGTGATGGCTTCGCCATATCCTTACTACGCAGATAGGAGCATGCAGGCTCGGTACTCGGCTCTCTCTCCGGAGAAAAGGGAAGAGGCTCTTGACCTCGAAGTGGGGAGACTATGGTTCAGACTCATAGCAAGGATGGCGCCCTCTGTGGTTTACTACTCCCTTACCAAAGCCCTCTCGGATGCTCAATATTACGGACAGACAGCGGACAGCAGGATAGAGCATAGGATATCGGGGAGAGATTTGCACTTGGAGGACACTCACCGACCGATGCTTATCTGTGACCAAGTCGATGAGGCTCTGATATTTGTGGAGCACTGTCCACCCGAAAACGAAGCAGTGGTGCTCATCCTCGGGATACGACAGGGCAAGGCAAGCTACACAGCTTGGAGATCATTCGTTTCGACGGCCAAGAGAGGTATCATCCTCGATGCCTACGATTGTGGTATCTTCATCAATCGGAACAAGCACCTGTCGTTCTATAGGGCAGGTTATTGACACATAATATACTCAACTACTTATGGCAAAGAAAAGCAAACTATACACCAAGACAGGCGACAAGGGGAAAACTTCTCTCGTAGGAGGGCAACGTGTCCCCAAGTCCTGCAACCGCCTGGAGAGCTACGGCACAGTGGACGAACTCAACTCATTTATCGGACTGCTCATGG
Source organism: Porphyromonas sp. (assembly GCF_030529325.1). Classification (GTDB taxonomy): domain Bacteria; phylum Bacteroidota; class Bacteroidia; order Bacteroidales; family Porphyromonadaceae; genus Porphyromonas_A. The sequence goes on from NZ_JAUMXC010000073.1 coordinate 4,884, forward strand.
CTTATCTCCCGGCTGATGATATCAACCAGACGACCCTGAAGTTTGTCCAACACAAACTCTTTACCGTCGGGGCTTACCTCGCTACCGACAACTCCGAGCCCATGGACTTTGAGATACCCAGCGGTATCACCAAAGACACCATCAAACGTATAGAGGGAGAGATAGACAGACTCGACGCTGCCGTACCTCCTCTCGAACTCTTTATCCTCCCCTCCGGAGGCAAAGCGACAAGTGCGGCACACATCTGCAGGGTCGTTGCCCGCCGTGCCGAACGATGTATCTATCGTGTTGTGGATGAGGGAGCAGAGGTCGAAGAAGGGGTACTCAAGTTTGTCAATCGCTTGTCCGACTATTTCTTCATCCTCGCCCGAAATCTCGCAAGGATGGAGAACGGTGAAGAAATAACATGGGATCAAACTTGTCAGTGAGGAAAAAAATCTTACTTTTGCACACTGTTAGTGTGAAAAGCAGAACATATTATTAACCCCATAACCAATTAAACACATTATGTACTGGACATTAGAACTCGCTTCAAAGTTAGACGACGCTCCATGGCCGGCAAGTAAGGATGAGCTGATCGACTACGCTCAACGCTCGGGCGCACCGTTAGAAGTCATCGAAAACCTGCAAGAAATTGAGGATGAAGGCGAAATATATGACTCTATCGAAGATATCTGGCCTGACTATCCAAGCAAAGAAGACTTTTTCTTCAACGAAGAGGAATATTAAGGAGCTGTAAGTTTCATGTAAGCATACACCGACAGAGGGGACAAAGCAACAAGCAGTGTTCCCTCTGTCGTTTTCCGCAAACGAAGAAAGACTAAGGTCGCAATCGGGACACTACCCATCGCGTTTCGCATCGACCTTAGACCTCAAAAGACAACCAAAAACAAGAAGTCCGACAAGGTAGTTGTATACACCTTGTCGGACTTCTTGCGTTATATCGCTGAGAAAGATGGATCTTACTCGTACATCGACTCTATGAGTTGGGCATAATGTGCAGCCACCACTTTGCGCTTGGTTTTAAGGGTATTGGTGAGCATTCCGTTCTCGACGCTGAAAGGCTCCGTGAGGAGGGCAAACCTCTTGACTTTTTCATACGAAGCGAGTGTCTTCTGGCCCTCTTCGAGATAACCCTCTATGAGCGAATACACTTCGGGCATCTTTGCGAGTT
>NZ_JAUMXC010000018.1 GCF_030529325.1 Porphyromonas sp.
TGCCCCAGGGGAAAAAGGGAGAACTAACCTTACACACTTTTTCGGACACTACCTAACCGTGGGCTATCATGAGGGCAAAATTGCCCTTATGGTATCCCATGACCTTTATATACAGAGCGATCAAATGCCCTCAACTTTAGCCCGGTTGTAGCAAGTAAAAAAGGAAGTACATAATTGTCATGTGTTGTGAAAAAAGTGTACTTTTGTAGGCATTCCTAATGCTAAGAGGCATATAAACTCCTCTATCATTGGATTTTCATATCTAAAGTCATCTTGCAACTTTAATATACTATTATAAAACATTATTCATCCTATGGTAAGTAACACTACTATCACCACGCTCAGAGAGTCTTCTGCAGCTCGATGGACAGCCCTTCTTTTGCTGTCCTTTGCGATGTTCTGCTCGTACATTTTTATGGACATTTTGTCTCCCATCAAAGACCTTCTTGAGTCAACAAGGGGTTGGGATTCAAAGGCATTCGGTACGTATGCCGGTTCAGAGACATTCCTTAATGTTTTCATCTTCTTCCTTATCATCGCGGGTATCATCCTTGATAAGATTGGTGTGCGTTTTACCGCCCTTCTTTCAGGAGTCGTGATGATCATTGGGGCTTCTATCAACTGGTATGCTGTCACAGAAGGATTTATAGGATCTGACCTCGAGAGATGGTTCACTGAGAATTTGAACTATGTGCCTCTTTTTGATGAGTTGGGGGTTTCTCCTTTCTATCAAGGTATGCCGGCCTCTGCAAAATTGTCTTCTATTGGTTTCATGATTTTCGGCTGTGGTGTTGAGATGGCCGGTATCACGGTGTCCAGAGGTATCGTGAAGTGGTTCAAAGGAAAAGAAGTTGCTCTTGCGATGGGCTCGGAGATGGCTCTGGCACGTCTTGGTGTTGCAACAACCATGATTTTTTCTCCATTGTTTGCAAAGATGTTTGGAGTGATTGATGTCTCGAGATCAGTGGCATTCGGTGTTATTCTTCTCCTTATTGCGTTGATCATGTTCATCGTGTACTTCTTTATGGATCAGAAGCTCGATGCTCAGACCGGTGAAGCTGAAGAAAAGGATGATCCATTCCGCTTCAGTGATCTTGGTAAGATCTTCTCAAGCGGGGTCTTTTGGCTTGTTGCCCTTCTATGTGTGCTTTATTATTCTGCGATCTTCCCATTCCAGAAGTATGCTGTGAATATGCTTCAGTCCAACATCAGCTTTGTTGCACCGGCCGAAGATTCCATTTGGGCATCTCAAAGCATTGCTTATATACAATATGTTGTGATGCTTATCGTTGCGGGAACCTCATTTATGAGCAACTTTACAAAGGGAAAACTAAGATATACACTCCTCATTTTAGCCGTTGTTTCTCTCATCGGATTCTGCTATATGTCATACATGCGTCAGTCGGCAGAGTCAATTTTCTCTGTATTCCCACTCCTTGCTGTAGGTATCACTCCTATTCTTGGTAGATATGTGGACAATAAAGGTAAGGCTGCTTCGATGCTTATGCTTGGTTCACTCCTTCTTATCGCATGCCACCTGACATTTGCGTTCTTACTTCCTCAGTTCAAGGATAACAATGTCGGAGGTATTGTCCTTGCATTCGTGACTATCCTTGTACTTGGGGCATCATTCTCGCTTGTTCCTGCTGCTCTTTGGCCAAGTGTCCCAAAACTAGTGGACAGTAAAGTGATAGGTTCGGCTTATGCTCTTATCTTCTGGATACAAAATATTGGTTTGTGGCTCTTCCCTCTCCTTATCGGTAAAGTCCTTGATGCTACAAATACCGATGTTACGGAAAAACTTAGAGCCGGGGAAATCACACCTGAAGTAGCTGCAGTATCAAATGACTATACCTATGCTCTGTTGATGCTCGTTAGCCTTGGTGTATTGGCTTTGGTGATGGGCTTCTTTCTTAAGGCTCTTGATAAGCGTAAAGGCTATGGCCTTGAACTACCAAATATCCAAAAGTAATATTTGAGATAAATGATATTTCCGAAAACGTAATCCCTCTTTGAGGGGTTACGTTTTTTTGTCTTAGTTGCTCTGTATCTAAGGATTATGTAATATCTTTGCAGACGAAAATTATGCCTAATATTATCTATAAATAACCAATATATGATGAACCCTATTAAACTTAGTCTTTTGGAAGCTATAGCTCAGGTAAAAGATGGAGAAAAGATCGTCCTTGGGCATGCGGCCGTTACTCCTAATTGTCTGGTAGAAGAATTGGTAAGGCAAAAGGAAAGATTTAGCCATCTGACACTTTTTCAGATGATTTTCTTGGGGGACCCTGTACATGTCGCTCAGGAGTGTGCCGATCATATGCGAGTGGTTGCTCCTTTTGTTTTTGGATCGCAGATGCGTGCAGCTGTGAGTGAAGGGAGAGCAGGATATATCCCCACACACTTCAGCTATGTGCCATCGCTCTTTTTGCCGGGAGGTACTTTTGAGCCGGATTGGGCATTTATACAGGTTACACCACCTGATGCTCAGGGTAGATACAGCACCAGTCTTTCTTCAGACTTTACACTACCTGCAGCCAGAGCAGCAAAGAAGGTCATGGCGATAGTCAATCCTGCGTTGCCATATATTGGAGGAGACAACTTCCTCCGTGCAGAAGATATTGATATCATCGTAGAACAAGAGTCTGCCCCTTATACACTTCCTGCATCGCGAGAGTCGGAGATAGATAGCAAGATTGCGGATTTTTGTGCCGAACTTATTCCTGACTATGCAACGCTTCAGATGGGTATAGGTGCGATCCCTGATGCTGTGCTAGGTAAACTTTCGGATCGTAAAGATTTGGGTATCCATACCGAGATGTTTACAGATGGTGTGATGCATCTTCATCGCAAAGGCGTTATCACAGGGAAGCACAAAGGAGTTAATCTTAACAAGGTCACATCAGCTTTTGTCATGGGTAGCCAAGAGCTTTACGATTATATCGACAACAATGATGAGTTTGAGCTTTACCCCGTGGATTACATGAATAATCCTCATGTTGTGGGGCAGAACCCCAACTTTATCTCGATCAACTCCTGCATCGAGGTCGATCTTTACGGTCAGGTCTGTGCTGAGAAGGTTGGTGGAAAGATGTACAGCGGTAGTGGTGGACAACTTGACTACCTCCGTGGGGTTCGCTACTCTAAGGGCGGCAAGAGTATCTTGACTATGCCTTCAACTGCAAAAAATGACGAAGTCTCTCGTATCGCACCTAACTTATCGGCTCAAGGTGTGGTTACCTCTCATCGTAATGATGTGGACTATATCATCACAGAATATGGTGTGGCTCCGCTATTTGGTCGTACAGAGGCTGAGAGAGCTCTTGCACTCGCAAGTATTGCTCATCCTAAGTTCAGGGAAGAGTTAGAGAGGGAGGCTTATGCTCGTTTTGCTATTCGTAAAGTCTTCTGAAATTAAGAAGTTATAAATATATTGTAAATGAGAATGATATACTTAGTAACCACGAAGTGGTCACTTTTATTTAGCACTCATTTTTATCCGATATGATTTTAACCCGCTTGAGGGATAAAGAAAAGATGGGTAAGGGATTTTCACCTTACTCATCTTTTCTTCGTTTAATTTCCTTGTATATTGGTATTCCTACAAAAGCCGCACTCATCAATATAATCACTACAAGAGGTCCATTTATTTGTTTGTTTTGGGTTAGTATTATATATACCAAGAGCACCCAAAGGCCCACAATGCTGGCGATTTGAGAGTTGGATAAACGCCGACCTCTTCTCTTTTGAGGATTCTTGTTTAATGTCATTGGATATTTCCTACCAAAAATGCGTATAAGAATACTGCTCCGATTATTAGAGCTATGAAAAGGATAAGAACCAATAATTGTCCCCACAACGGGGCTTTTCTCATGAAGGGTAGGGAACTGTACCATCTCTCGTTGTCTATGGACTCTGAACTCGGTAGCCTACCACTTGCAATGAGGAGTTCGAGAGCTTTTACATAGTCTGAGGAACGAACCATAACAGATACGCCATTGGAAAGCCCGGGGACTCTTCCCATCGTATTATGTAGAGTCTCGTGCTCTATTATAGCATCTATACCGTGGCTCGCTAAGTAGTTAACCGCGTCGTGCGCCGAAGATATGGATAAATAGTTACCGACCTCTTCCAACTTTATCTGTTCCTCTACCATATGATTTGAATCGATGTTTTTTTCTTCTGTTGTCATGATACATTTGGATTATCTAGAGATTCAACAATCAGGCTTCCCACTTTTGTGCCTTGCGAGATTCTATGTGCCAATCCAATCCCATCGGATATTCCTCCTGAAAGATGTAGCCCGGGATATTTCTTCTCTAACTCTTTTATACGCTCAAATCTCTCTTCTGAAGATATGTCGTACTGTGGGATTGCCCGTTCATGTCTCGAAATATGGACTAGGTCCGGTTTGATATTGTTTGGGATCTGCATCATTTCATAAAGTTCTCCAAGTGCTATCTCTTTCAGACTATCGTCACTGAGGTTGCGATATGCTTCTCCGTCTCGCATTCCTCCCATAAATATAGTGAAAAGTGCACTATCCTCATGTGGTACACGTCCACGAAAACAAGAAGAAGGAAATAATACTCCCAGTATTTTTCTTTTTTCTTTACTTGGAATAAGTCCACCAAATGCATTTCTCCTGACATTTGGCAGATGGTCAAACCCCACTGTAATTTCAGTGACAGGTGCATATTTCAGTGATGCTACAGGAGAGAGTAAAGAGTGTAGATCAGGCGGAACTATATCTTGGATCAAGTCTGCTCTTACTGTAGAAACTATATGGCTTACTTTCATGATTTGAGTCTCACTGTCAGTAGTGTATGAAATTTCCCAACAGTGAGGTTCTATGTAAGAGGATTGTATATTTCTAACACCTGTTAATATCTTTCCAATATCTGAGATTTTTTTCACTATCCCGGTGACAAGATTTTCTAATCCTCCTTGAGCCGAAAACACTTCCTTAGTTGCCTTTTTTTCTCTTTCGGACTCAGGGGTACGACTTTTTGCTATCCCACCCTTGATAAAACTACCATATTCTTGTTCAAGATGATACAGTTTGGGTAGGGCAAATTGCGTAGTGAGTTGGTAAGGATCGCCGGCATATATTCCTCCGACGAATGGATCGACAGCATAGTCGACAAAGCTTTTACCAAGTCTCCTCTTTGCAAGATCACCGACACTTTCATATGGGTCTCCTCCTTTTGCCCTGAAGGGTTCGAGTAATATTCCAAACTTATCTTTTAGGGTAAACAGTGGCGTCATCAATCCACTTATAGGGCCTGTCGGTAGAGAGTGAAATCTATCTCCTTTCCATATCCATCGGTGTGCAGCCTCTTTTCTTGCAACTTCAAGTTTTGCGTAGGGGTGTACATATTCAAACAGTTCGGCAACTTCAGGTGTCGACATGACTCCGGTATTAGGCCCCGTTTCAAACGTATAGCCTTTTTCCCTGCGCGTACATATCTGTCCTCCGGGCTTGTCACTTTTTTCAAGGATGACAAAGGGAATTCCGGCTTTTGCAAGCTGTACACTTATAGACAATCCCGTAATTCCAGCTCCAATGATTGCAACTTTAGTGTTGATTTGTTGAGTCATTTTTATTATTTCTGTCGTATGCTATTGGAATTTTATTCCATTACCGACAAATATAGCTCTTTTCCTCAAGTTGGGGATTTGAAGAACTCAATAAATTATGACCCGAATTAGGACTAGCAGAGAAGCTAAGATTCTAATAAGTTATTTGTTGAAAGGCGAAAGTTGGAGAGAGGATTTATTGCTTCCTTTCCAACTCGTGAAGTGAATCAAGCTTCTTTTTCTCAAGGAACTCATAGATGCCTGACAAGTGTTCGGTGACTTTTTTGTTTCCAAACTCATATACCTTCGTGACCAACCCATCAAGGAAGTCTCTGTCATGGCTCACAAGGATGAGTGTGCCGTCAAACTCTATTAGGGCTTGTTTGAGGATATCCTTTGTCTTCATATCAAGATGGTTGGTCGGCTCATCGAGGATAAGAAGATTTACAGGCTCAAGTAAGAGTTTTATCATAGCCAATCTTGTCCGTTCACCTCCGGATAGCACCTTGACTTTTTTCTGTGATTCTTCCGGACCTCCAAACATGAAAGCTCCCAAGATGTCTCTGATCTTGGTACGTATATCTCCCTTTGCAACATCATCAATGGTTTGGAATACAGTCAATTCTTCATCAAGTAGTGAGGCTTGATTTTGGGCAAAGTATCCAATCTGGACATTGTGTCCGATCTGCAAAGAGCCTTCGTGATCTATCTCGTTCATTATGCACTTGACGAGGGTGGATTTTCCTTCTCCATTCTTCCCCACAAATGCTACTTTATCTCCACGTTCGATGGTGAGAGTTGCATTTTTGAAGACCACATGGTCTCCGTAGGTTTTCCCGACATTTTCCATGATTACAGGATATGTTCCGGATCGAGGAGAGGGAGGGAACTTTAGTCTTAGTGCTGATGTATCCTCTTCATCTACCTCTAAGATCTCCAGTTTTTCCAGCATTTTTACACGGCTCTGTACCTGCAAAGTCTTAGAGTAAGTACCCTTGAATCTTTCTATAAACTCCTTTGTTTCTGCGATGAATTTCTGCTGTTCATCATAGGCTTTCTGTTGTTGTTCGCGCCGTTCTTTCCGAAGTTCGAGATATTTGGAGTAGTTTACCTTGTAATCATATATACGACCCATGGTAACTTCGATCGTACGAGTGGTGATACTGTCTACAAACTTTTTATCATGGCTGATTACCACGACAGCTTTCCCGTTATTGATGAGGAAGTCTTCAAGCCACTGTATAGACTCGATATCGAGGTGGTTGGTAGGCTCATCAAGAAGAAGAACATCCGGCTTTTGAAGGAGGAGTTTGGCCAACTCTATACGCATCCTCCAGCCCCCACTGAAGTTACTTGTGGGTTGGTTAAAATCCGAGCGACTGAAGCCCAAACCCAAGAGCACCTTCTCTACATCTTCTTCATAGTTCGTAGCATCTATGGCATAAAACTTTTCACTCAGAGCTGAGACTTTTTCGATAATTTCCATGTATTCATCGCTCTCATAGTCCGTCCGAGTAGCGAGTTCGTTGTTAAGTTGCTCGATTTCAGCTTCCATTGAGTGCAGATGAGCAAAGGCTTGAGCTGTTTCTTCAAATACAGTCCTTCCGTCCTCAATCATCAGGTGCTGAGGTAAATAGGAAATGACACAGTCTTTCGGTGCGGATATATTTCCCCTTGTAGCCTGTTTTTTTCCTGCAAGTATCTTGAGTAGTGTGCTTTTCCCTGCTCCATTTTTACCCATTAGGGCAATCCTGTCTTTGGGATTGATGACGAAAGATATGTCACTGAAGAGGGTTGTTCCTCCAAATTCTACTGTGAGTCCTGTTATTGAAACCATGAATATCTGTGATTTTTGAACGCACAAAGATACATCAAATCATACTAAGTAACCGGATAGTTATCGTTGTATCATCTTCTTTAGAGATGATGAACTCAAATTTTATAATTCTCTCCTTAGCTATTGTAAAGGTAGCTTTGATTCTCATTTTTAGTACTTGCCTTATCAGTTACGTCAAATGCTTCATTGATGCAACAAGTCCCTTTATCAATATATACTTCTCAAATGGGATCAAAAAGGTTCACTACCTTGATGCATCAAGTTAGACTGATTGATTTGTCAAGGTAGCCACATTAATTTGCAGGCTTGTCTACCTTCTTTTCTTCTATCGTAGGGAAGGGTGTTACGATTATGTCGGTTTAAGACCTCTAACCCTCTTTTTTGTAGGGAATGATAGACCGGGAAGATGCTTATTTTTCCGGAAGGATCAGTGCTAATGCTATGTAGATCAATAGACCTGAAAAGGCTGTAAAAAAGTCACAAAGAGATATAGCAACCTGACTATTGTGGGATCCATCCCAAAAAACTCAGCAAATCCCTCACAGACTCCCGCGATCTTTCGGTCTGTTTTTGATCTGAAAAGTTTATTTTCTTGCATGGCTAAGACTGTATTTAGATTTATAGCGAAATATAATGATTTTGAATTAAAATATCATTGACTCGGAGCAACTTTAGGAGCTCTCTCATTGTTTAAGTTATCAGAGGATAAAACCATCATATTTATACTTTTTATGCACGATCGATCGATATCTCATACGGACTTTAGGACGCAAAGTCCATTGGTAGTCTTTGGAGCAACAGGCTTACTTGGTAGCCAATTAGTTTTCATGGCCTGCATGGATAGGTTTTCACCTCATCTCATTTTGCATGGCTCACACCTGCCTCGTCTTGAGGGGCTGATGGCCGAGATTGTGGAGGCCGGATTTCCGGATATTCAGATTACTATTACCACAGATACAGAAGAAGCATGTCGTCATGGTGGTTACTTTTTCTATTCTAGAAGTGTTCAGTCCGGTAAGCAGACGAGAGAAGAAATGTTACTTGATAACATGCCTGCAGCAAAGGAGACCGGACTGGCATTGAAGGGGGTAAAGGACTCGGTCAAAAGAGTTGTCTGTGTTTCAAACCCTTCGGATATCATAGGGCTTGCTCTTTTGGTTCATAGTGGGTTGGAAGTTGAAAAGGTCTGTTCCATATCGGCTCTTGATACCTCCAGATACAGAAGAGCTCTGCGTGATGTCTTAAGGGTAAGAGATGAGGACCTCTCCGGGGTATACACTCTCGGCAGTCATGATATGTCTATGGCAGTAATGCGTGATACCGTACTTATTGGTGGTAAGAGTATAGATCAGCATATTGAGGATGGACTGATGACAGAAGAGAACTGGGAGGATATCCGACATCGAGTAATCAATGGAGGGCGTATGATCATCAAGAGACGAGGGCATACAGCTTATCAAAGTCCGGCATATCTAGGATACAGGATGTTGATAGCAACAGATGATGCACCATTTACATACCCATCATCATGTTATCACAATTCGACTCTTTTTCCTCATTGCTTTATGTCTTTACCAACTTGTATCGATGATGGTGGTTGCCATCATCTGCCTTTGTCATATTCATCAAGAGATGTTGAAGCTCTATCAAATTCCTACAAGTCTATAAGTCTTCTGAGAGATATTGCCATTGAGCATGGATATCTTTCACCATTAGATATGTGGGAGGATAGATTGCAGATAAAGACTGATGGGCTTATTCTGTGAACTTAGAGAGGGGATATCTACCTCAATATTTTTATCTTTGTCTCATTCAATGAAATATTAACGCTGAGATAGACAACTTCCGGGCCATGTTGAAAATATACACTCAAGAACAAATATTTAATCTCGAACAGTCTGCTACAAGTGCCAAAGGTAGTTATACCTCATTGGATCTTTGTGAGCAAATGAGTAATGCCTTCTGTGCACAGTTTCAGAGGGATTTCAAGGGAACGCACAGAATTATCATCTTTGCAGGGCCCGGAGCCAATGGTGCTCTTGCTTTGGCAATTGGACGTATTTTGTCCAATTTTGATCATTCTATTGAGGCTATAGTGCTCAATCCATCAGGACTCCTTTCTGATGATTGTCTCATCAATCAAAGACGCCTTGCTCAGAATCAAACAAATGTCAATGTAAGAGAAGTAACGACGTCTTTTAATCCTCCTGTGATTCAGCCTGAAGATATTGTCATCGATGGAATGTGTGGGATAGAGATGAATATGCCTTTTGAGGGGGATCTTGCCAATGTCGCTCGTTATATCAACAAGATCGCTAAGACAATATTGTCTGTAGATATCCCATCGGGCTTGATGCCGGAAGATAATACCCGTAACAATATGGATAATGTTATCAAGGCAACTTATACATACACTTTCCATGGACCTAAGTTGGCATTCTTATTATCGGATAATGCACCTTATGTAGGAGAGTGGAAGGTGATCAACATAGGCCTTGGTGACAATCAGCCGGATAAGCATACAAAGTATTATGTTTTCAGTTCTTCTGACATGGAAGAGATGCCAAGACGAGAAAAACATACTTGCAAGTATGATTATGGCAGGGTTGCTCTCATTGCCGGTAGTCAGGGCATGATGGGGGCTGCGATCTTGGCTGGAAGAGCATGCATGCGCTCCGGAGTAGGCCATCTTACAATACATGTACCTGAGGAAACTCAACATATCATTCACACTGCACTCCCGGAGGCTGTTGTCTCTAGAGATAAGAGTAAAGAGTATTTCACTATGTTTGACAATGCTCACATGTATGATGCTATCGCAATAGGACCGGGGTTGGGACGAAATTTTGATTCTGCTGCAGCTTTGGAAGGTTTGTTGTGCTACTACAAAAAACCTATGGTCATAGATGCCGATGCGATACATTTGCTTGCGAGTAACAAGACCCTGATGGGTAAGCTTCCCGAAGATTCGATTTTGACCCCTCATCTTGGTGAATTTGAGGCTCTTGTCGGCCCTTCAAACAATGACTATGAACGACTCATGAAAGCTTCTCATATGGCAGTTGAGCATCGAGTCAATATTATCCTTAAGGGGGCATACACTGCGATATGCTCCAAAAGTGGGCGAATTATCTTTAATACATCCGGTAATCCGGGCATGGCAACGGCCGGTACGGGAGATGTCCTGACCGGTACGCTTTTGGCATTTCTTGGCAGAGGATATACACCACTTATAGCATCTCTTTTTGCTACGTTTATCAATGGGTATGCCGGAAATTTGTATGCCAATGACTTTTCTGAGGAAAGCCTTATAGCAAGCGATATCATAGATTATCTGCCCAAGGTGTTTAAATATTTTAAATCTTCTGACAGTTTTTATGGTATGTGATTCGTGATTTTTTTGTACATTGTATTCTTGAAATACAATTTGACATATATTAGTGCGACAAGCCATGAATACAAGAAATAATAGAATTGGACACCAAGACGAGTATGTACTCAATAGGGCATCTGTCCGGAGTGTTTGGAACCAGATAACAACTTCAAAAGGTTTATCGGAATGGTTTGCTCCTAATGTCCGTATTGATAGCAAGAATATCTATGTTGAGTGGGATAAGTTGGGGGATCGCCGCGATGGTACGATTACCGAAATAGAGAAAGATAAACTTATCAAATGGGTTTGGAATGATGACAAAAACTCGTACTTATCCATAGAGATTGTAAAGACCGAACTAACCTCAACAGTTTCAATACTTGTCGATGATCATGACGTTGGTATGGATCCTCTGACATTGGAACAGTTATGGGAAAGGCATATAGAGGAGTTGCGTCATAGCCTAGGTATAGAGTAGGGGACTTCTCGGTAAATGACATAGAGATAAGATTTCCTCGTGGAGTTGGCGATTTGCTTTATTTTTATTTGAGTGGCTCTCGCTTTCTTAAGCCTTTTATTCAAAAGGATCTCTTAAAATGATCTAATGTTCATTTAACTCTTTCGGATTATAAAAATTATTGCTACCTTTGGATTCCAAATGCGAGGCTATGTGTAAATGTCCTTGCAGTCGCTGAATATATTACTAATCTATAAGACTTAACTGAAAATGAAGAAATGGCTATGTGAACCATGTGGTTGGATCTATGATCCGGCTGAAGGCGATCCCGATGGTGGTATCGCTCCGGGTACTGCGTTTGAAGATATCCCAGATGATTGGGTATGCCCAGTCTGTGGCGCAGGTAAGGAAGACTTTACTCTTGTTGAAGAGTAAGACTTCCCGTTCTGACATGGATCAGGAATAATTAAGAGAGTCTCTGCAGTCTGATCTGCAGAGACTTTTTTAGTTCAATTTTGTTAGAACTGATTCTATTTTCTTCGATCTTCTAATTTGAAACTTCATCTGAGTAGAAATATATAAAATAAAATCTTTATGATAAAGAACCTGCTTTTTGACCTTGGAGGAGTATTTATACGCCTCACAAGAGAAAAGAGTGTGAGACATTTTGAAGCACTTGGTATTCATGATGCTGAGGATATGTTGGATCCTTATTGTCAGTCAGGTCTATTTCTCGATCTTGAACTAGGAAAGTATGACGCAGTGACTTTTGCAGAGAAATTGTCCGAAGTTTATCAACTTGATATTTCAGAAGGGGATGTATCTCGAGCTTTATTAGACTTTGTTAGGGATGTTCATCCATACAAATTTGACTTTATTGCAAATGAATTACCTAGTGATATCAGGCTTTTCTTAATCTCTAATACCAATGATTATGTATACAGGTGGGCAAATACTTCTGATTTTTTGCCCAATGGACGTAAACTAAATTCTTATTTCGAAAAAGTTTATGCTTCATGCCGGCTTGGTATGTGTAAGCCTGATATACAACTCTTTCAGTATATCATCGCGGACGCGGGTATAGATCCGACGGAAACTCTCTTCATAGATGACGGCCCAAATAATGTGAACATTGCCAAGTCAATGGGATTTCTTACTTATTGTCCTGAGAATGGTGAAGATTGGACTCCGGTCTTACGTAAAATGTTGTTAGAACAATAAATAGATATGACTGTACCTGTGTATTCCTATAAGACAATATTGGCACCTTCTTCTGGAAGCTATACTGAAAAGAGAAGTAAATTTATTGCTTTTGCATTTCCGATATCTACCCCTGAGGAGGCAATGATGCACATAGACTCTATTCGTAAAGAGTATTATGATGCAAGGCACGTTTGCTGGGCATATGTTTGTGGAAGGAAGATTAGGGTAGAGCGTCTTAATGATGACGGAGAACCTTCGTCAACTGCCGGAAAACCAATTTTGGGGCAAATACACAGCCGGGAGCTAACAAACACTTTGGTTGTAGTTATTCGTTATTTTGGAGGGGTTAAGCTGGGGACAGGAGGGCTCATTCAGGCGTATAAAGCGGCTGCTCAAGAAGCTCTCAGTATGGCAGAGATTATAGAACATGATCTGATGACCAGATATATCCTAAAGTTTGATTTTGATCTTATAAATCCCGTGATGATGCTCTTACGCAATCATGGTGCAATCACTGTTGATAGCGATACAGATGTCAATGGGTATTTATGGACTATAGATGTCCTCAATAGAGGAGCTACCCAGTTTGAGATAGAGGCAGCTATGCTTTATAAACTCAAAGTAGAGAAAATAGAAGAAGAGGAAGATTGATATATTGATCAATCTTCCTCTTCTGTTTCGTCATCGCTCCACCAGTCATAGAAGTCATCTGGAGTGATAAATTGTTCGAGTTCTCTACGCTCTTTTTTGGTAGGGCGGCCTGTCCCTTTTGCCCTATCAATAAAACCGGTCAATTTTTGAAGTTCCAAGGTTTCATATTCTTCAGGAGGTGTCACGTTTTTCAGATATTCAGGGACGAGTTTTGCCCCCATTCTGTTTTGCGTCAGTGCTAGAACTTCAAATGATAGCGTTATAGGAGGTTTCTTTACTTTTACTATGTCTCCCACTTTTATCATCATCGATGGTTTGACCGCAATGTCTCGCACAAATATGCGACCCTTCTTGCACGCATCCGCTGCAATAGATCTGGTTTTAAATAATCGAGTGGCCCAAAGCCACTTGTCAATTCTTACCTCATTCATTATTTTGCGTAGATACAGGGGCCTTTCTCAGGCTTTTCTTATTGAAGGTATTCATTGTAATTGCCGGACCTGCAAGACAAAATGAGTGTATAATTTTAGTCGTTTCGTCGCAAATCATTGGTATTTCATCTTCTTCCTCTATAGTAAAAGGAGAAAGCACAAAATCAACTTGTCCTCCCTTGTGAAAATCAGAACCTATGCCAAACCTCAAACGGGAATAATTTTCTGTGCCGAGCGTTGCTGAGATGTGTTTAAGACCATTGTGTCCGCCAGCACTCCCTTTTGTTTTTAGTCTTAATGTACCGAAAGGTAGGGCTAGTTCATCAACCACAACAAGGAGGTTTTCAAGAGCAATATTCTCTTTTTCCATCCAATATCTAACAGCATTTCCGCTTAGGTTCATATAGGTAGATGGTTTGAGGAGTATCAGCTCCTTATTCTTCAATCTCATGCGAGCTGTGGCTCCATACCTGCCATCAGAGAATGCCGGAATACCATCGGGATGTAGGTAATTTACCACTCGAAAACCGATATTATGGCGAGTCCCATTATATTCCTCTCCGATATTTCCCAAGCCCACAATAAGGTATTTATTATTGTTCATGATGCTTTTGTTTCCTTTCTATATCAGCTAAGTACCTTTCGGTTTCAATTTCTAACTTTCTGAACCACTCTTCTCCAAAGGCTCTTATTAAAGGATCTTTGACAAATTCGTAGAGTCTTATTCCAAGCTTCTTTCCCAATTCCCTTGCAGGTTCACATATTGGTTTCCAGCGATGGTAATTGACTGCAATAAAGTCCTTATATTTCGTCAGTCGGATAGGGTATAGATGGCATGATATGGGTTTGTAGAAAATATTATTATTATTTCCTTCATTATACTCTTTTTCAAATGCACACCTGCAACTTCCATCTTTTTCTATGCAAGTAAAAACACACTCTCCACCACGTATGATGTTAGTTACAAGATCTCCATCACCATCATAATACATTAAGCCATGCTGCCCAATATATTCTTTATTTTTTTCTGGTAGAAGGTGTTCTATTAGGGGATAAGCCTGGCAGATTAGATCCTTTTCTACATCAAGAAGTGGTGCCCCCGATTCTCCTTCAATACAACAAGCCCCTTTACACTTTTCCAAATCACAACAGAAAAAGGTTTCTATGATTTCGGTGCTGACTATCGTATCATCTATCTCTATCATTGCTAATCAATACAACCGTAGGGGATAAAAAAGAGAGTCAAGGACAGACTTGGTTATGCCTCTTGACTCCCTCTGGTTTTTATATTACTGTCTGCTCTTTTCCTGAACTATGAGCAATAAGATTATTCTTCGTCTTCTGTTTCTTCCTCGTCATCACCACCTTGAGCCGCCTTAGCAGCAGCTCCACGAGCGGCACGAGTAAGACGTACTGCAGCTACTACAGCATTCTTCGCGTTGAGAAGTTCAATGTTATCAAAGCTAAGCGATCCGACTTGGATAGTCTTACCTAATCCTAATTTTGATACGTCAATTGTTAGCTTTTCAGGAACATTATTGTAAAGAGCTTTGACCTTAAGTTTACGCATATCAAGGCTGAGCTTACCCCCTGCACGAACACCGACAGCATGACCTTCAAGAACAACAGGAACCTCAATGATGATAGGCTTGTCTTCTTTGACTTCAAGGAAATCTATGTGAAGAATCTTGTCTGTTACCGGATGAAACTGTATGTCTTGGAGAATGCAAGTCTTTTTTCCTCCTGCAAGAGACATCTCAACAAGATAGATATCTGGAGTATAGATAAGTTTACGTACAGCATCCTGAGATACAGTGATTGAAAGATTCTCCTCGAGTCCATAAAGAACAGCAGGGATAAGTTCTTGTTTTCTTAGAGCTTTTGAGCCCTTTTTTCCGATTTCTTTACGAACTTCGGCGTTAAGTTGAAATGTCTTCATTGTAGTTTTTTGTTTGTGTTACTCAAAATTAGCCTCTTCACTAATCTCCCATCACACGATAGGGCTTTTGAAAAAGCATCACAAAGGTACTAAAAAAAATCATATTCAAAATAAAGCCCCTTTGCTCCACAGGGCAACCGCATCAAAATGTAAGTGCGTGATTATCAATCATAGTTTTGAGTGCATTCTTTATCTTTGAATATAATCATCAAAATGCAATCATTTGAAAATTAGCAACTTGTATTTTATCGATATTTTTGATGCGGTTGCCCTGTTGCTCCAATTATTTATGATCTCTTCTCTTATCCGGGCTCTTTAGCTTGCTATAAAAGTGTTTTATGGCCACATAGGTATAATAACTTTTTTCGGGGGTAAAGTTTTTCTGAATTTCCAATACTAACTCCTCATTTATAAGCATTTGATTACGCTCAAGATCTATTAGTTGTCGAAGTTTTTGACTGTATTTGTCTTCCGTCGGATTATTTTCGGCTTTTATAGATTTGTGTATTTCTACTATTTGAGCCCATATTTTAAACTTTTTGGTGTCATTTGTTTGAAGTATCTCACTGAGTTTTTGAATTTCGTTCTCATCGAGTGAAACCTGAGATTTAATATGTTTTATTCTCTCCGAACGAAATCTCTCGATTCTCTCTTTTGCTTTACCATTGTCTCCTACCATGATTTGAGCTTTCATGGGGGTAATAAAGAATCCAAGAAATAGTATGAGAAGAAGTTTGTGTACCATAATTTTACTTCACTGAATTGTCAACTTGGTTATTAAATAAGGCTTCTTGATGAGTAGATTCGCCCCAAAAGTAATCGATAAAGTCTTCTAGTTCTTCCTCTGAAACTAAAAGAACCTCCTCGTCTGAGGGTGTATTTAATGCGATGACTTCTGTCGCTATCTCTTTATTGGCATCAGGCCTTAGATAGTTTACTCCCCTGAAGATCAAAAAGAGTCCTGAAAACATAGCTGCAAGATAAAGATAAGGGCGTAGAATTTCTATAGCATTTTTATTCTTCAACAGCGGAGTTAAGTGAATTTGTTCGTGACCTTTTATTTCTGACAATACCTTTGCTTTCAGATCCTCAAAGTAACTATCAGGGACACTGAACGGATATATCGGATCATCATTGTTTTCGTTATTATTTCTTAAACTTTTATTTATCATGATTTTGTCATCTAAACCTATCTTACTGCATTGGAGACGAAGCGAATGCTTGAAAGGTTTAATCTACTATGCTGTCTATTTTCAAATATTGTTGGAGTTTATTCAGGGCATGATGATAATTTGCCTTTAATGCCCCTATACTTGTTCCTGTTATTTCTGCTATTTCTCGATATGAAAGTTCCTCAAAATATCGCATTTGAAATGTGATCTTTTGTTTTTCAGGTAATTTGTCTATCGCTGACAAAAAAGCTGCTTCTGCACGATCTCCATCAAAATAAGGGTCACTAGCTAAGGACTGAGTCAGGTCGGAATTCTCTGTTGCTATTGATCGCTTCTTGTTCTTTTGCTCTTGTCTGAGATAAGTGATAGCCTCATTTGTTGCTATGCTGTACATCCATGTAGATAACTTTGAGGCTCCTCTAAATTGAGGTATATTTTTCCATATCTTGATCAAGGTATTTTGTAGCACATCATCTGCATTTTCATGAGATAAGACAATGCGCCTTATGATGACGTACAGAGGTCTTGAGTATCTATCTACAAGAACACTGAAAGCACTTTCTGAGGTCATGGAATCTTTCAGGCACAGGAGCAACTCTTCATCTGACAAGTGATCAGAGACTAAAACTCTGTTTCTATTAGGCATAATTCATTCAGATCGCTTCTGTGATTTTTCTCCCTCTCTTGGTTGTGTAATATTGTTGTTTACCTCAGGCTCATTCCCGCCGTGATTGGGTCTTCTTTTTAGTTCGGGATAGGATATGCGAGAGTGATACATTGTTTTGAGTTTTTCAAGAAAGACTGTTTTTATAATCTCAACATCCCTAAATGTGAGAGGACATGATTTTAGTAACCCCTCATCCACTATAGAGTCTACTATTTTGTGAATATGGGTCGAAATTTTTTGCTCTGTAAGATCTTTTAGACTGCGCGATGAAGCCTCTACAGCATCAGCAAGCATAAGTATTCCGGTTTCCTTTGTAAATGGATTAGGCCCTGGATATCTGAATATGCTTTCATCTACAATAACATCAGGGTTTTCATTGACAAATTTGGTGTAGAAGTACTTAACTCGCCCAAGTCCATGGTGTGTGCGGATAAAGTCAATAATAACTTTGGGGAGTCCTGCACGTTCTGCCATCTCCACGCCATCAGTAACATGCCTGATGATCATTTTTGCACTTTCATCATAAGGGAGCTTGTCATGCGGATTCTCCAACCCTTGGTTTTCCGTGAAGTAGGTCGGATTCTTCATTTTTCCGATATCATGATACAGAGCACCGGCTCTTACGAGACGCACATCTGCATTGATTTTAGAAGCGGCTTCTGAAGCTAGTATAGATACTTGGAGAGAGTGCTGGAAAGTTCCTGGAGTAACTTCTGAAAGTTCCCTCAATAGGGGACTATTGATGTCTGAAAGTTCCACTAGACTGATGTTTGATACATACCCGAATAGCCGTTCAAATAGGTAAACCAAGACATAAGTAAACATCAGGAATATAAAATTTATGGCAAGGTTTAATATTGTAGCCAATGAAATGCCCCTAAAGTTACCATCTTGGAACAATGAAAATGCGACATATGTAACTAACATTGCAACAAGGACCATGAAGGTGCAACGTATCAAATCCGAGCGTTGTGATAAATTCTTCAATGTGACGATTGCAACCATGCCCGCTATGAATTGTAGTAGAATAAATTCCATCTGGAACGGAGCCATCAAGGATGCTATCAATATACTGATCATGTGTACTACGAATGCTGTTCTTGAGTCAATGAAGACGCGCACTAAAATAGGCACCATAGCATATGGTATGATATATATATTGACTATTCCTGACGAAACGGATAACTCTGTCAACAGAGCATACCATAAGATGACCCCAAGAAAAAAGAAGGTGTTTTTTATCTGGGAGATGACTTCTACTCTGAATGATAGTAGAAAGAAAAAGAGAGATGATAATATGATAAGAGTTAGCAGAAATTGACCAATCCTAACCATAAATCTTTCTCTTGTTGTTCCAAGCTTACTTTCATATTCTTTCTTTAATGACTCTAGCTCTTGAAATATCTGGTCTGTCACCACATCTCCTTTATTCACGATACGTTCTCCAGCTTGAACACTCCCCATGACGGGGGATATTCCGGCCAACTTTGTTCTCAGAACTTTCTCTGTTGTAAGTTCATCAAGCAAGAGGTTTGCTTCTATGTATTCATTGATATTGGCGCTCCTGATAACATCTTTATTCAGCCCTCGAGGGACACTGTTGATGACATATTCATAGGCAGATGTTATGGTATATAGTTCCTCATATATTACCTTTCGTGCTATTTTATTTCTGTCATTCATTATGAAACATTCCCCATTGGCTGACGCTTGTATCGTTTGATAATCTTTAGAGCTTACAACCCCTCTTGCATAGACCACTTCAAGAGTTTGTAGGAGATGTCTTGTATATTCCCCCCTTAAGATTTGGGATTCTTTAGAAGTACTTTGAGCAAGTTTCTTTTTCTGTTTCTCATAAACAGATTCGTCAAAGGTGAAGTATGGGATCATACTTCTTGTCGCACTATCTTTTTCTATTTGTAGTTGCGATGGAGTTTTTAATATCTGAAAATCAAAAG
This sequence comes from Porphyromonas sp., assembly GCF_030529325.1. Classification (GTDB taxonomy): domain Bacteria; phylum Bacteroidota; class Bacteroidia; order Bacteroidales; family Porphyromonadaceae; genus Porphyromonas_A. The sequence continues at coordinate 19,272 of NZ_JAUMXC010000018.1, forward strand.
GAGCTGTTAATAACTCGTAGTGCCATGGTCGTCCTACCGAGTACTCATACTTAAATTTCACCTTGCTTGGATAAAATAAAGTGATAATCGTGGCTGTTATGATGTACAGCAATATAGTCTTGACCTGTATGGCTTTATGTATTTTCATAATTCTTGATCAAATTTGAGTAGTTCGGTAAACTATATCTTTTTAATAATATGCAGAAAGCGAGAAGATTAATTCAGTATTTTCTGTATTAAGACTTCTCGCTTCTTCACTTTTGGTCGGTTAATGCTTTGCTGATAATCCCCGTCTTTGCCTTGCAGAGATTAATGTATTTCTCATCAAAGATATTATAGTCATTGGTCCTACGCCTCCCGGTACGGGAGTGATATAAGAACATTTAGGTGCAACTTGTTCAAAATCAACGTCTCCTGTGAGTTTAAATCCACTCTTTACTGTATCATCCTTAACTCGAGTGGTTCCCACATCAACTATCACAACCCCTTGCTTTACCATATCTTCTGTTACAAATTTTGGAGAGCCCATAGCGGCTATGATGATGTCTGCTTCACGAGTAATATCCTTGATATTTTGGGTACTACTGTGGCAAACCGTTACTGTGGCATCTCCCGGATATTGCTTGAGCATCATAAGTTGTGCCATTGGCTTACCTACAATATTGCTACGGCCTAGGATCACACATCTTTTGCCCTTAGTCTCGATTTTATATCTCTTCAACAACTCTAGTATTCCAGCGGGAGTTGCAGATACAAAAGACGGCAGACCTATACTGGTTTTTCCCACATTTATTGGATGAAACCCATCAACGTCTTTTCTTGGATCGACAGCTTCGATGATCTTTTGTTCATCTATATGGTTTGGTAGAGGTAGCTGGATTATAAATCCATCTAGATCTTCATCTTCATTCATCTTGTGTATTTCAGCTAAAAGTTTCTCTTCGGTTACGTTAGCTTCATACCGTACGAGTGTCGACTTGAATCCCAATTCTTCACAGGTCTTCATCTTTGACGCCACATAAGTCTCGCTTCCTCCATCATGACCTACTAGTATCGCTGCCAAGTGAGGGGCTTTATGTCCGAGGCTGATGATCTCCTTTACTTCTTCAGTTATTTCTTGCTTCAGTTCATTGGATGTTTTTTTTCCGTCAAGTAGTTGGTAAGTATTATTCGTCAGTTCCATAGTATATGGTATTCTTTGGGGAGATTATTAACTATTCGATGATAAAACACCAATATCCATTAAAAAGTTTTTAACGTCTGAAATTCTTTGCCAGGTTTTTCATGCCTCCTCCGCTCATTAGTCTCATCACCTTACGTGTTTGTTCAAACTGTTTGAGGAGTTGGTTGACATCTTGGACTTTTGTCCCGCTACCATCGGCTATACGTTTGCGACGAGAGCCATTGATGAGCGTAGGGTTAGCTCTCTCTTCGGGTGTCATCGAGAAGATGATTGCTTCTATTCCTTTGAATGCATCATCATCTATATCTAGATCCTTGATCGCTTTTCCTACTCCTGGGATCATAGCCATGAGGTCTTTAATGTTTCCCATCTTTTTGATCTGATTGATCTGATCCAAGAAATCATTAAAGTCAAACTGGTTTTTTGCAATCTTTTTCTGAAGTTTGCGAGCCTGTTCCTCATCATATTGATCTTGTGCACGTTCAACTAAAGAGACCACGTCTCCCATGCCAAGGATACGATCGGCCATACGATTAGGGTGGAAGACATCAAGAGCTTCGGGTTTCTCTCCGGTTCCGATGAATTTGATAGGCTTATCCACAACTGTACGTATGGAGAGTGCTGCACCACCGCGTGTGTCACCATCCAACTTTGTAAGGACTACTCCATCAAAGTTTAGGCGATCATTAAATTCCTTGGCCGTATTAACAGCGTCCTGACCGGTCATCGAATCCACCACAAATAGGATTTCTGTGGGTTGGATAGCTGCTTTGATGTGGCTGATTTCGTCCATCATTACTTCGTCGACTGCAAGACGACCGGCGGTATCGATGATGATGGTATCATTATTATCTCTTTTAGCCTGAGCAATAGCGTTCTGGGCAATAGCTATAGGATCTTTACTATTTAGCTCTGTATATACAGGTAGATTGAGCTGTTCTCCAAGGACACGAAGCTGTTCGATTGCGGCTGGACGGTAAACGTCGCAAGCGACAAGCAAAGGCTTGAGCCCCTTCTTATTTCTCAAAAAATTACCAAGCTTGCCTGTAAATGTCGTCTTTCCCGACCCCTGAAGTCCGGACATCAAGATGATGTTTGGAGATCCCTTGAGAAATAGCTCTACAGCACTCCCTCCCATAAGGGTTGTGAGTTCGTCATGTACGATCTTTACGAGGAGCTCACCTGGCTTGATTGCTGTAAGGACATGCTGGCCCATAGCCTTTTCACGCACAGTATCTGTAAACTGTTTGGCCACTTTGTAGTTCACGTCAGCTTCAAGGAGAGCTTTTCTTACATCACGTACGGTCTCAGCCACATTAATGTCTGTGATTTGACCTTCACCTTTTAGTATCTTAAATGAGCGTTCTAACCTTTCCGAAAGATTGTCAAACATATCTTGTCTACAAATTAAATATAGTTATTGTTATCGATGTTTATTTTTTTGATAGTACCAGACTGCTGGCTTACTGCGCACAAATTTAGTAAAAAAGAGCGACATGGAGGCTTTTTGCTTTTCACCGACAGGGTAACCTCCTTGCGTAAGTCCTTTCGGTCATATCTCGGGCTACAGATCCCAAGAGAAAGACGACGGCATAAGCCGAGGGAAGAAGTCCCACGCATGCGCAATGTGCGCTTATAACTCCGATAATACACGGATAAGCTCGTTAATACCTGTCTCTGATGATAGCATTTCAGAAATAAATGCCGACTTTTGTGATTGTGTAAGCTCCATTGTTCTTAGTTTTATTTTTTCTTATCCCAAAGTTAAGGACTAACGGGGTTTACACACTTTTTTAGGACAGTATCAGGTATATCGTCTCATGTAGGAATTTATATTGGATTAATAAAAAAGTAAAGCGACATCATTTGCATGATGCCGTTTTACTTTTTTGTTATTTATTCAAAAGGTATTACCACACTAGGACTCTGTCTTCAGGTGCCAAGTACATAGGATCACCTTCCTTGATGTCAAATGCTTCGTAGAATGCAGGTATGTTGCGAAGTGCTTGATTGACACGCCATTCGCCCAAGCTATGAACATCAACCTTTGTGAGACGCAAGATCGTTTCCTTACGGATGTTTTGCCCCCATACTCTCGCGTATGCAACGAAGAATCTTTGTTCCGGAGTCATACCATCAATAAGATCTCTTGGTGCATCACCCATTGCTTTTTTCATCGCCCCGAATGACACGATGAGTCCACCTTGATCTGCAATGTTTTCGCCAAGAGTATTTTCACCATCGGCGTGTACATCGTCAACAACAATGATTTGGTTAAATTGATCAACGAGTTTCGATGCTGATGCTTTGAACTTTGTTGCATCTTCCTCTGTCCACCAGTTGACCATATTTCCATCCTTATCATATTTACGACCCTGATCATCAAATCCATGAGTCATCTCGTGGCCTATTACAACACCAATAGCACCATAGTTCACAGGATCATCAGCATCAAGATTGAAGAAAGGAGGCTGAAGTATGCCGGCAGGGAAACATATCTCATTTGTAGTCGGATTGTAGTAAGCATTGACAGTATGAGGATTCATATACCACTTATCCAAATCCACAGGTTTGTTGAGGTCAGCAATATTCTTCTCTGTTTCATATTTGCCGACCTTGGAGAGGAATGCGTAGAGAGAAGAGTCATCAACCTCGAGAGCTTCGTATCCTTCCCACTTATCAGGATATCCAATTTTTACTCTGAATGCTGCAAGTTTCTCCTGAGCATTTTTCTTCGTCTCATCAGACATCCACGTGAGAGAGGCGATGCGTTCGGATAGGGCAATCTTCAGGTTTTCAACAAGAGTTGACATACGCTCTTTAGCTGCAGCAGGGAAGTGCTCTTTCACATATATTTTACCAACAACTTCACCAAAGGTCCCATCAACGAGGTCTACAGCATCTTTCCAACGAGGCTGCATCTCCATAAGGCCGCTAAGAAGCTTTCCGTTAAACTCAAAAGCTGTCACTCTAAAGTCACTACTTAAGTAATCTGCTGCGTGGTGAAGAGTGATGACCTTGAAGTATTCTTTAAGATCTGATATAGAGGAGTCTTTGATAAAGGTGTCAAATTTCTTGAAGTAGTCCTTTTGTGCAACATTTATGTGTTCAAATGCCTCTAACCCTTTACGTTGGTTGAAGTAAGTTCCCCATGGGAATGTATATGCACCAAAGAATGTAGCCCTATCCATCTTGTTCCAATTGAGCTCAGATTCTCTGAGTTGTACCTTTGTATAGAGGATATCACAAAGCCTTTTTTCTGTGTTATAGACATTCTGTGCTATTTTACTTGCTTCTGCCTCTTCTGTGCCTGCCAGAGTCAATAGCTTAGCTATATAAGTAAGATAACCATCTTGGAAAGGCTTGTACTCGGGTTTATTCTGGTAGTAATCTTGATCTCCCATGATGAGCGAGGGTTGTACCAGGTTGAGGATATGTTTGGTACTATTATCGTTATCTACTCCAACATAAGTGTGGAAGAGATACTGTGTCCCATTGTTCGCATTTTCTGCCAAGAAGTTAACCAAGTCAGCATACTCATTGATTGCATCTATGCGATCGAGTTCAGGTTTGATAGGAGAGGCTCCGTCTTCATTGAGTTTTTTCTCATTCATCGCAAGTGTGTAGAGAGTCTTAGCTTTCGCTTCATCCGATCCTGCCACAGAGCCATCAAGATGCTCTATGATATGTCGTGCAATACTCTGTGCAGAGTCTGCCAAAACGTGGAAAGAACCATAACTACCATACTCATCTTTGAGGGGATTAGCGGTCATCCATCCACCATTCACGTAGCGGTAAAAATCAGCTTTAGGATTGACACTCTTGTCCATGGCTGTAGTATCGATGCCCGGTACTACAACTCTATTACTCTCTGTGGTCTTCTTTTGTTGACAGGCTGTCGAGAGTACTGCAGCGCATGTTATCGCTACAACGGGTAGTAAAACTTTTTTCATAAGCCTTTGCTTCCTGTATGATTAAGATTGAAAAATATATGTTTTCTATATTATATCACCTAAAAACTCCGATCAGTCGTTATCTCTGATTTGATTTTAGAGAACGTTACCGATCGGAGTCTTAGGATATTTGGATCTCTATCTAAGAGCTTTCTCGATTATTTGATGTGAGGGTTGATAGTATGCCATTGATCTACAGGAGGAAGTACTCCCATCGCAATAACTTGATCACGAAGGTCTGACAAGTGCTTGTAGCTGCTTTGTAGCTCAGCCATTTCTTCCTCTGTGCCTTTCACGTCTATATAAGATACTCCATCCTTGGTTATGCTACTTTCCATAGCCATCATTATGTGGTTAAAACCTCCTGTCGATACATAGCATCCTGATGGCCAACGGAAAGGCTCGCCACCCATGGCTGCTCTGATCATCTCGATGGATACATAGGCCGGACTCTGAAATGATGAACGTCCGCGGAGTTTGATGATATTTGCACCACCTTTGACAACCCTTTCACGGAGAGCATTCCAGTCCTCAGGTGTAAGTTTATCGGTTCCTATGAGAGAGGTTAGGGGAGTCCCATCAATCTTTGCGGATGATGCAAATACCGCCATCTGTTCACCATGCCCTCCGTAGGTACGTGTGTTGGTAACCTTACTTTGCTGTATTCCAAAATGCTTAGCAAGCTCACTTTGCAAACGAGTCGAGTCAAGACCGGCAAGTGTTGTAAGTCGAGAAGGTTCAATCCCAGCATAGAGCATAGTTACAAGCCCTGTGATATCGGCAGGATTAAAGATGATGACAACGTGCTTCACATCCGGACAGTAAGCCTTGATATCCTTACCAAGTTGGGCAGCTATCTCAGCGTTTCCCTTGAGGAGGTCTTCTCGAGTCATACCCTCTTTACGCGGAGCTCCTCCGGAAGATACGATATACTTAGCACCGGCAAAAGCTTCCTTTATGTCTGAAGTAAATGTAATGTTAATTCCCTCAAATGAACAGTGACGTAGCTCCTCTGCTACCCCTTCTAGCCCATTGGCAAATGGATCATATAGACAGATATTTGGCGTCAAGCGCATCATTGCAGCGGTCTGAGCCATATTTGAGCCGATCATACCCGCAGCTCCTACGATTGTTAGTTTTTCGTTAGTCAAAAAGTTCATACTCGTTTTAAATGTTTTGAGGGTAAATATTTGGCATTTGTTTTACGGGAATATTGTATTAAACAACCCCTTGTCGCAAAGATAATAACTAAAATCGAATAAGCATTAATGAAATGTTAATTCAGTGTCAACATCAAAGATACCTACTAATATTTTGTATATCAGGATGAATTTAAATCTTCTGAATAGGATGCCAACTAAATCTCCATGAGAAGTGTAATGACATCCTCTGATCTATCAAAAAAGGGTCATCAATCTTTGGTATAGACTGATGACCCTCTGAGATATCTAAACTTGTAAGAGATGAGTCGGACTTATTTACGGAATGGTAACTTAATGACCTGAGCAGAAAGGGTTTTGTTACGCACTTTAATGCCTATTTTTGTGTCTTCCGTAGTGTAGTTTTTGGGAACATAGCCGAGACCAATGCTCTTTTTGAGGTATGGAGACATTGTACCGGAAGTAACTATACCTATAACTTTGCCTGCCTCGTCTGTGATTTCATAGCCATGGCGAGCGACCCCTTTGTCAAGAAGTTCAAAACCAACAAGTCTTCGTTTCAATCCTTCCGCCTTTGTTTGTTCAAGGAGAGCTCGACTTGGGATAGGTTTACCATCAATAAGCTTGGTAACCCAACCAAGACCTGCTTCAAGAGGATTAGTAGTTTCATCTATATCATTACCATACAAGCAGTAGCCCATTTCTAGGCGTAGAGTATCTCTAGCTCCAAGTCCTGTAGGAAGGATGCCATACTCTTCACCTGCTTTGAAAAGAGAATCCCATACCATTTGTGGCTCCTTAAGATCTATGAAGTATAGCTCAAATCCACCTGCTCCGGTATAGCCCGTATTGGAAATGATGGCTTCGATGCCAGCGACTTTTCCAAGGGAGTATGCATAGAAGGGAACTTCATCCAAGTTGACATCTGTAAGCTTTTGGATTGTAGCTTTAGCCTTAGGCCCTTGAATTGCCAGGATTGAAACTCTTTCAGATCTATTTTCGATCTCTACTCCGTCAATTTTATGCTTGAGCATCCATTCGAAGTCCTTCTCTATATTGGCTGCATTGACTGCAAGCATATATTCACCCTCAAAATGATAAAGGATAAAGTCATCCACAATACCTCCCTTATCGTTAGGCATATAGTTATATTGAGCTTTTCCTACATTGACTTTTGAGATATCGTTGCTACATACGGCTTGTAGATATTCAAGTGCTTTTTCACCTCTAACATAGATTGCGCCCATGTGAGAGACATCAAAGACTCCTACATTTTCAATGACATTGTTATGTTCTGGGATAATTCCGGAGTATTCGATAGGCATATTATACCCTGCAAATGGTGCCATACGAGCTCCTAACTTCTCATGAATTGAAGTAAATGGAGTAGATTTCATAGTTTGCTTTAAATTATAATTTTGGTTGGTTATACTGGATTATTTTTTATTTTTTGTCAACAGGAAGAGTTGCTATAGCCAATATCACTTCCATCGCCTTGACAAGAGATGGGATAGGGAGATATTCGTAGCGTCCATGAAAGTTGTGACCACCTGCAAAGATATTAGGACAAGGTAACCCCATAAATGATAGACGAGCACCATCTGTCCCTCCACGTATTGGTTTAATGTCAGGAGTCACTCCTACGGACAGCATTGCTTTGGAGGCATGATCTACAATGTACATCTTAGGCTCCACGATTTCTCGCATATTATAATATTGATCTTTGAGTTCAACAGAGACAGTTCCCATCCCATAGATTTCATTCATGCGATCTGCTGTTGTTTGGATAGAACTCTTTTTGAGTTCAAATGCCTCTCTGTCATGATCTCTGAGGATATAAGTAAGTTGTGCTTCTTCGACTGTGCCGGTCATGCCGACTAAGTGATAAAATCCCTCGTAGCCCTCTGTATTTTCAGGTCTTGCTGCAGGTAGGTAGTTATTGTACTCCATTGCCAAAAGCATGGCATTGACCATTTTATCTTTTGCATAACCCGGGTGTACATTTCGCCCTTTGAACAATAGTTTTGCTCCTGCAGCATTGAAGTTTTCAAATTCCAATTCTCCAATTTGGCCACCATCAATTGTGTATGCAAATTCTGCTCCGAATTTCTCCACATCAAAGAAGTCTGCACCTCTTCCTATCTCTTCATCAGGGGTAAAGCCCACTTTGATAGTCCCATGCTTTATTTCCGGGTGATCAACCAAATATTTTATGGCTTGCATGATCGATGCTACTCCGGCTTTGTCATCTGCACCGAGAAGGGTGTGACCGTTGGTCACAATGATCTCTTGCCCTTTGTATTGCTCTAATTCAGGGAAAAGAGTCGGGGATAGGATTATGTTATTTTGCTCGCACAATAGAATATCACCGCCCTTGTAATCTACGATCTTTGGGTCTCTGGCTCCATTCATGTCTGGAGCAGTATCCATGTGTGCTATGAATCCAATGGTCGGACGAGGTTCATCTGTATTGGCGGGCAGAGTTGCCATAAGGTAGCATTTCTCGTCTAGTGAAATATCCTGGAGCCCAAGTTCATTTAACTCATCAAAGAGAACTTTTGCAAGGTCAAATTGTATAGCTGTACTTGGAACTGTCTGTGATGTTTCGTCAGATTTTGTATCGATGCTGATATATCTTAGAAATCTTTCAACAATCGGATGTGTGCGATTTGCTTCCATAATAAATACCTAGTGTGATTATTTGTTAGTGACAGACTCTGCTTTTATTCTTTGAATTATCTCTTCCGCAATCTCTTCGGCTTCATTCGAGGTGGGAGCCTCGGAATAAACCCTTATTATGGGTTCTGTATTACTTCTTCTGAGATGTACCCATTTGTCGGGAAAGTCTATCTTTACTCCATCTATCGTTGTGATCTCATTGCCTGCATAGATATCTTGCATCGTCAGCAGTATCTTGTCAATGTCAAGAGATGGGCTCAGCTCCACTTTTTTCTTCGCCATAGCATACTTCGGGAGGCGAGCAAGTAACTGAGTCGGGGCAAGGCGCTTCTGTGCCATTATTGTAAGATAGAGAGCTATTCCCACGAGAGCATCCCGTCCGTAGTGGAGGGCTGGCAGTATGATACCTCCGTTGCCTTCCCCTCCTATGAGGGCGTTCTCCTCTTTCATCTTTTGTACAACATTAACTTCTCCGACAGGTGCTGCAAAGTATCGTCCCCCGTGAGCTTGAGTAACATCTCTTAAAGCTCTTGAAGAACTAAGATTTGAGACTGTGGTAGCTCCTGGATGCTGCTCCAGAAGATAGTCTGCTATGCAAACCAAAGTATTTTCCTCTCCAAACATTGATCCATCTTCACATACTATTGCGAGGCGGTCAACATCCGGATCTACGGAAAAACCCACATTGGCTCTATTATTTACAACGGCATTGGATAAGTCTTCTAGATGCTCAGGAAGAGGTTCTGGATTGTGAGCAAAATCTCCACTAAGATCACCGTGAATCAAATTGATCTTGTTTACCCCCAAGGCTTCTAATAGTTTTGGGACAATCACGGATCCTACAGAGTTGATGCAGTCGACAACGACAGAAATGTTAGAGTTTTTGATTGCTTGAACATCTATTTCCGGAAGAGATAAGATTGCGTCGATATGCTCTTGTGCAAAATCTTTTTTGATATATTGTCCCAGCTTATCGACAGAGGCATACTCAAATTCTTTTGACTGGCTGATCGAAAGAATTTCCTCTCCCGCTTTTGCATCCAAAAACTCTCCCTTATGATTTAGCAGTTTAAGAGCATTCCACTGTTTGGGATTATGACTTGCCGTGATGATTATACCTCCATCTGCCCCCTCATGAGTTACTGCCATCTCTGTGGTGGGTGTCGTCGCATAGTCGAGATCTATGACATCCAGCCCCATAGCACGTAAACTGCTAATGACAATGCCTTTTACGATATCTCCGGACATTCGGGCATCCCGACCAACTACCACTTTCCCCGCACCTATAGGGGAGCTTTTCTTGATATATGCGGCAAAAGCCGATGTAAACTCCGATATATTTATGGGATTTAGTCCGGAATCAATGCCACCGCCAATAGTCCCCCTTATACCAGAAATAGAACTTATTAAGCTCATGATGATTGCTACTTTTACTTTACAAAGTGATACTCAATACGTTCAAAATATACAGGGATGCCTTGATCACTGGTGAATGGGGGACCTTCTCTGAAAGAAGTAACCATCTGAATAGCAGAGCCATTTCCCACAAACTTAAGACTGTGGAGCATCGCCGAACACAAGATGCGTTCATTTAATTTTTCATTTTCAGATGCCTGTGGATCAGGAGTGAGTATCTCGGTGTTTTCCTGATAGATAAATCTGAGTGGGTGAGTACCTCCGGACTGTGGTGATATTATATCAACTTCAAATTTTTGGCGATCTGACAAACTTCTTGCCATGAATCGTGAGGAAATCCTTGTTTTTCCAGATATAGGCTTATCCTTATCTCCAGTGGTAATAACCCTGATATAAACACCCTCCTTTGCTTTTACAAAGACGTTTTCTGGAGTTATTAATCCTTCAGGAAAGTCTTCTATTACCTTGATATTCTTTTCCTTAAAGAAGGATAAGATTTCCTGATTCTCCCTCTTTATCATGTCTGTATAGGAGATTCGCTTTTTATCGCAAGATGAAAATAAAAGACAGCCTATGAGGACGGCAGAGAGGATATATATATTCTTTAGATTCATAGTGTTGGATAGATTACACATGTGGTATTGTTATAAACTACCACAAAAGTAGCTTTTTTCTATGAGTTATTCAATTATAATGAGAAACCCTCATAACTTTTCGTTGCTACACTTATAAGGTATGTTATATGGAGACTCATTATTTCAAACTCCCCATATCAAAAGCCTCCATCATTTTTTAGGAATGAATTGCTTGCCGATGCAATATATTTACCTCTCTATCAATTAGGCGATTAACCTTTTAATCGGTACAAATTCCCCTCAAATAAATGGGGAAACAGTTTTATCTCACTGTTTTATAAGGATTTACATACTTGTGCCGCGTGACCTGGCTATCAGTCTTTCAATCTTCTTTTGGGTGTTGCACTCTATAAATCAATAGATTACAACACCTCCCATTTGTACTTAGCACGCTTGCTCACTGCAAAAGTACCCATTTCGGAGCATATTAAGGCAAAATAATGCAGGGAAAATATTATAATAGTCCCTATTGGATATAATTCCTTATTTCTCTGAAATAATACCCCCGAAAAGGGGTATAATAAATTTATTTTCCATATATTTGCCACTGATAAGGTATATAATGACTTTAAGAAGTGTACGGTGCACAATGACATGCCTGGAATATATACTCAAAAGAGGCATTTCGTGTACATGTTTGTAGAACGTGTACATAAAAAGGGCGTTTCATGTACATATTCAGAACGTGGGACTTCAAGTAATTGATATAAGATGGTAGCGAAGACAATCATAGCGCAGTACGTGAAAGAGATGCGCAAGAAATATAAATTGACACAGGTAGACCTCTCTGAGAAAGCAGGAGTGGGGCTACGTTTCGTTCGTGAACTGGAGCAGGGGAAAACTACGCTTCGCATCGATAAAGTCAATAAAGTATTCGAACTCTTTGGCTCAGAGTGCGGTCCCGTGCCGATAAAACGAGTAGGAGATGATGTATGAAGCAGGCTATTGTTTATTGGAAGACATTTAAGACTGGGATTCTCACAGAAAGTGATGAGGGCTATTCCTTTGCTTACGACAAGAACTATCTGACTATGCCCGAAGCTCAAGGTATAAGCCTAACAATGCCTTTGCGAGAAGAGCCTTTCCAAAGTAATGCTCTTCATCCATTCTTTGATGGACTTATCCCAGAGGGATGGCTTTTAGATATAGCTCAAAAGAATTGGAAAATAGATGCAAGGGATCGTATGGCGTTATTGTTGGCTTGTTGCCGAGACTGTATTGGGGCGGTAAGTATTGAACCTCTAAATACGGCTGAAGATGAAGAATAGATGCCTATACTGCTACGAACCTTTGGTTGATGGAGAGGTGGATTACCATGCAAAGTGTTGTCGTAAATTGTTTGGAACAAACCAAGCACCGATATTACCTTATACAAGTAGTGAGATACGAGCATTGGCTGACGAGGTTGTTCGTTCGCAGACCACAGTGACAGGAGTACAACCCAAGCTATCTCTTGACTTTGAGCAGATGAGCAATTCCCCAAAGCGATTTACCATCGTGGGCTTGTGGGGAAGGTTTATTCTTAAACCTCAAACAGAGCATTATCCGCATCTCCCCGAGCTGGAGGATGTATCGATGCACCTTGCTGAGATTGCCAAGATAGAGACAGTTCCTCATGGACTGATGAGATTCAGCGATGGCGAACTATGCTATATCACTCGTCGCATAGACCGAACAGGGCAAGGGGAAAAGCTCCCAATGGAAGATATGTGTCAGTTGTCAGAGCGTTTAACGGAGTATAAATACAAAGGCTCACACGAGCAGATAGCCAAGCTGATCTCCAAGTATAGCTCTGTGCCGAAACTTGATCTTGTCAAGTACTGGGAGCAGGTACTCTTTTCGTGGCTGATAGGTAATGCCGATATGCACCTCAAGAATTACTCGCTCTATGCTCCAGTGGGGAACGAATATCAACTCACTCCAGCCTATGACCTGCTGTCTACAGCACTTGTTATTCCTGAGGATACAGAAGAATTGGCACTGACCCTCTGTGGCAAAAAGCGCAAACTCACTCGCCAACACTTCCTCGAAGCGATGACAGCCTCTGGACTGGATGATAAAGTGTGCGACAACATCTTCGCTCGCTTCCAACACATCCTCCCCGAATGGGAAACCTGCATCCTCCAGAGCTTCCTTCCTAGGGAGATGCAGAGACAATACATCGAATTCATTCTCCTCAAATTCTCTCAAATCTAATATTGCCTCAAAGCATATATCAGATTGAATAAATCGGTATATTTACATCTCATATGATAGATTGAGTGTATGCCAAAGAATACAATGGGAACGAAACTCCCTCGGAAACTGGAGCAAAAAATGCAGATTGTCGGTGAGCAGATCAAGCTTGCCCGACTGCGTCGTAATCTAAGCATCGCTCAGATTGCTGAGCGAGCGACCTGTTCGCCTTTAACTGTCGGTCGCATCGAGAAAGGTTCGCCAACAGTGGCGATAGGCATCTACGCACGAGTGCTCTATGCCCTCCAACTCGAGGATGACTTACTTCACCTAGCGGGTGCAGACGAACTCGGTCGTCGCCTGCAAGACCTCTCCCTAATCAATCGCCGTCGTGCTAGCAAGAAAATATAGAGATATATAATATAGTAAGTATTTACATGCTATGTATACAACTGAAGAACAAACGATAGAAGAGCGCCTAATCAAACGATTAGAGAGCTTGAAGTATATTTATAGACATGATATCAAGGATAGAGCAACTTTAGAGGCCAACTTTAGGCACAAGTTTGAGCAACTCAATGCTGTGAAATTGACTGATCGAGAGTTTGAGCGACTTCTGTCGGAGATTACCAAGCCAGATGTATATGATGCATCTCGTTTACTGCGAGAGCGTAACCTCTTCTTGAGAGAGGACGGCACACCACTTCATTACACTTTAGTTAATATCAAGGATTGGTGCAAGAATGACTATGAAGTTATTAATCAGTTGCGCATCAACACACACAGTAGCCACCACCGATACGACGTGATTATTCTCATCAATGGCTTACCGATGGTGCAGATAGAGCTCAAGGCACACAAGATCTCGCCTCGTGTAGCCATGCAACAGATTGTTAACTATAAAAACGATACGGGCAACGGATATCTGAATACATTGCTCTGCTTTATTCAGCTCTTTATTGTGAGTAACGAAGGAGATACATGCTATTTTAGTAACAATAACCCGAAAGAGTTTCTCTTCGATGCCAAAGAGCAATACCTACCAGTCTATTATCTCGCAGATGAGGCTAACCATAAAATACGGCACCTACATAGCTTTGCGACAAGACTCCTTGCCAAGTGCTCCCTTGGAGAGCTTATCAGTAGGTATATGGTCTTGGTGGCTAGTGAACGCAAACTCTTGATCATGCGCCCCTACCAGATCTATGCCGTACAGGCTATCATCAAATGTATCGAGGAGAACCGTGGCAATGGCTATATCTGGCATACTACTGGTTCGGGAAAGACGCTTACTTCTTTTAAGGCATCAACCTTACTTAAGGATAACTCCGATATAGAGAAATGTCTATTTGTTGTAGATCGTAAGGATCTAGACCGACAGACTCGAGATGAGTTTAATAAGTTTCAGCAAGGCTGCGTAGAGGAGAATACGAATACAGAAACGCTTGTTCGGAGACTTGAGTCTACCGATTATGCCGACAAGGTTATCGTCACTACAATACAGAAGCTCGGAATTGCTCTTGACCCTAAGCACAAGAAAAACTACTATGAACGGCTTAGATCGCTATCAGACAAGCGTGTAGTCTTTATTTTTGACGAATGTCATCGCTCTCAATTTGGTGATAACCATAAAGCTATTAAAGCCTTCTTCCCCAAGGCTCAGCTCTTTGGGTTTACGGGTACACCTATTTTTGAAGAGAATGCTGTACAGATCAAAATTGATGGGCAGGAAGCCTCCAAGCTCACTACTGACGATATTTTCCAGAAGCCTCTGCATACCTACACGATTACCAATGCCATTGAGGACGAAAATGTATTGCGCTTCAATGTAGATTACTACCGCTCCAATGGTGAGTATGTGCGAGATCGTAGTCTGGTGACCAAAAGAGCGATTATAGAGGAAATTCTCTCTAAGCATGACGCCATCTCGCTCTCTCGCTGTTTCAATGCCATTCTCGCGACGAGTAGTATCAACGATGCCATTGAGTATTATAGGCTATTCAAAACGCTTCAAGCCGACCGTCAAGCTGCTAACTCTGAATTTATCCCGCTCAATATCGCTTGTGTCTTCTCTCCTCCAGCCGAGAGCAATAAAGATGTCGAACAGATGCAAGAGGATCTGGAGCAAGAGAAGCTAGACAACCAGATCGATCCCTCGGGTAAGAAGCAAGCACTACAAGAGATCATCTCGGACTATAATAGCCAATATGGTTGTGCTCACAGTCTCGCAGAGTTTGATCTCTACTACCAAGATGTACAGAAGCGTATCAAAGATCAGAAATGGGTGGAGTATCCACGTGAGCAAAAGATCGACATCACGATCGTCGTAGATATGCTCCTCACAGGCTTCGACTCCAAATATCTAGGTATCCTCTATGTTGATAAGGATCTCAAATATCACGGCCTTATACAAGCTTTCTCTCGTACTAATCGTACGCTCAACAAAACTAAAAACTTTGGTAAGATCTTAGATTTCCGTTTTCAGGAATCAGCCGTTAATGATGCTGTACAACTTTTCTCAGGAGTTCGAGACGAGGATCAAGACCCCAAGATCTGGCTGGTTGAGCCAGCAAATAAAGTTGTTGAACAGTATGAAATGGCTATCCAGAAACTCTCAAGCTTTATGGAGTCTAAGGGGCTAGAGGCTGAGCCAGAAAATGTATATAATTTGCTTGGAGATACAGCCAAGGCTGAGTTTGTGGACTACTTCAAAGAGGTACAGAAACTCAATACTCAGCTCAGCCAGTATATCTACATAGATCCTCAGGATCAAGAGAAGATCGAGAAGCTAATGCCTCCGGAGAGACTCAATGGCTTTAGATCTGCCTATCTCGAGACGGCTAAAACCCTGCGTAACCATCAAAAGGGCTATACACAGGATCAGCCAGTAGATATGCAAAACGCTCATATAGAAGAAATAGATTTCGAGTTTGTGTTATTCTCTTCGGCAATTATTGACTACGATTATATCATGGGGCTAATCGCTCGATTGACCTCCCAGTCACCTAGTCAGCAGAAACTGACCAAGGAGGAGCTTGTGCGCCTCGTCGCTTCGCATAGCAATCTGATTGAGGAGCAAGAGGATATTCTAGACTATATCGAACACATAGAGGTTGTCAATGGCCTTACGGTCAAGGAAGTCTCTGAGCAATATCAAGCATTTAAAACCAATAAGCTCCAGAGCCGTATCAAAGAGATTGCTCATCGCTACAATGTTGCTCTAGACTCTCTCTCGGATTTGATATCTTCGGTACTAGATCGTATGATCTTTGATGCCGACCAGCTCTCAGCTCTATTCTACGAGCAAGACCTAGGCTGGAAGCAGCGTGTGCGGCAGGAGAAAGCACTGGTCGCAGATCTGCTGCCCCTATTCTCGCTCTTGGCCAAAGGGCAACATATAGCAGGTCTATCCGCTTATAAAGTCTAGATTATGGAGCAATTCAATAATTTAAGGCAATTAGCCCAAGAGCTTAAGAACAGGTTAACGAAAAAGAAAATCCTTCTCCTGTATGCCTATAATGGTGTGGGAAAGACACGTTTGTCTATGGAGTTCAAAAACCTTGGAAAAATAGAAGGCCAGTCAGATACTCTATACTTCAACGCCTTTACTGAAGATTTATTTTCTTGGGATAACGATCTTGACAGAGATTCAGATCGAGTACTTAAAATGAATCTGTATTCAACATTTCTTAGTGGAGCCAAAGAGTATGCACTTGAAGATAAGATTAGAAGATTTTGGAGTCGTTTTTCTGACATTGACTTTCGGATAGACTATGACGAAGGAAGTATCTCTTTTTCCAGAGATCTGATTCCTAAGGAAGAAGAGGACCCTCAAGGAGAGATAGAAGAGGCCTCTAATCAGGGAACTATAGATAATATTAAAATCTCAAGAGGAGAAGAAACAATCTTTATTTGGTGTTTTTTCTTGGCCATTGTACAATTGGTATTAGATGGGGATGAGGGCTACTCTTGGGTAAAATATATCTACATTGATGACCCCATCTCATCTTTGGATGACAACAATGCCGTCGCGGTAGCACTTTTGCTAGCTGAGATATCTAGGGATGAATCGGTAAAAGTCGTTATTTCAACGCACCATGCCCTCTTCTATAACGCTCTTTGGAATGTTTTCAAGGATAGTGTAAAGAAGAGGGAAGATCTTGGCACCCTACACTTCAAAAAAGATGGAGAAGAATGTTACAGTATCAGCTATACAAGGGATACCCCTCGATTTCTCCATGTTGCAATGTTGGAAGAGTTGTGGAAGCGTTCTGAATCAGGTGAACTATACACCTATCACTTTGCAATGCTGCGCAATGTGCTTGAGAGAGCCGCTTCGTTCCATGGATATAGCAATATTGAAGAGTGTTTCAAGAATGAAGACATTTCAAATGAATCCAATCTCTACAATCGTATGATAAACATCTTAACTCATGGAAATTACTCTTTGTACGAACCTATTGAGATGTTGGATGACAACAAAGAGTTATTTAAGCAAATATTAACTGCATTTATAAAGAATTATAAGTTTAACCCCGAAATTTTTGCTTCTTCTGAGGCTTAATAAATAACGTATGACAGTACTAGGCAAGACCCTATGGGCAATAGCAGATGAGCTACGTGGCACGATGAATGCCGATGATTTCCGTGACTATATGCTCTCTTTTCTCTTCCTGCGCTACCTCTCCGACAACTACGAGGGGGTGGCACGCCGAGAACTAGGCAGAGACTACCCAGATGAAACAAATCTAAATCAAGGAGAGACTGCTCTACAGAGATGGTATACACTCAATAGCGAAGATATTGTGGAGTTTGAGGCTCAGATGCGGCGCAAGATCCATTATGTCATCAAGCCCGAGTACCTATGGAGCCATATCGCAGAGTTGGCACGCACACAGAGCTCGGAACTCTTGAATATATTGAACGAGGGATTTAGATACATCGAAAACGAATCTTTTGAGCGAACTTTCTCTGGGCTTTTCTCAGAAGTCAATCTCTCGTCTGAGAAACTTGGCAAGACCTACAGCCAAAAGAATACCAAGCTCGCTACCATCATACAGAAGATAGCAGAGGGAATCGGAGGATTCTCGTCCGAAGTAGATACTCTCGGTGATGCTTACGAATACCTGATTGAGCAGTTCGCCGCAGGCTCGGGCAAGAAAGCAGGTGAATTCTACACTCCTCAGGCCATATCTACCATTCTCTCTCGTATCGTGTCGCTTGATGCACAGAATCCCGATCGAGGCATGAAGGAGGGGATCAAGAGAGTACTCGACTTTGCCTGTGGCTCTGGTTCACTTTTGCTCAATGTCCGCAAGCAGATGGGGGATCGTATCGGTCGTATCTACGGGCAAGAGCTGAATATGACCACATACAACCTAGCTCGTATGAATATGATTCTGCACGGAGTCAAGGACACGGAGTTCGAGATCTTTCATGGAGATTCGCTTACCAACGAATGGCCATTCCTGAATAATCCTAATCCTACAAACAAGGTAGAGTTCGATGCCATCGTCGCTAATCCACCCTTTAGCCTCAAATGGGCACCGAAAGAAGAAACAGCCCAAGACTTCCGCTTCCAAAACTATGGTGTAGCTCCAAAATCGGCAGCTGATTTTGCATTTCTCTTGCACGGGTTGCATTACCTTAGTAAGGATGGCACAATGGCTATCATTTTGCCACATGGTGTACTATTTAGAGGTGGGGCAGAGCGTGCCATTCGCCAAAAGTTACTTGAGGACGGATACATAGATACCATTATTGGGTTGCCCTCCAAACTTTTCTACTCCACAGGCATTCCTGTCTGCATCATCGTGCTCAAAAAATGTCGTACGGCAGACGACGTCCTCTTCATCGATGCAAGCCGTAATTTTGCTAAGGATAAGAAGCAAAACCGCCTGCGTATGGGGCAGAATGGAGAACCCAACGACATTGATAAAATTATCGATGCCTACCAATACCGCCGTGAGATCGACAAATATGCTCGCCGTGTAACACTCGACGAAATACAAACCAACAACTACAACCTCAATATCCCTCGCTATGTAGACACCTTCGAGGAAGAGGAAGAGATTGACATCCAAGCCGTCATGGGGCGTATTAAAGAGCTTGAGGCTCGCCGAGGAGATCTCGATAGCCAAATCGACGTTTACCTCCGCGAACTCGGACTAATTCAGTAAAAGACTATGACAACGAACCAAATAGATGCTCTGAGCCTTGAGCGAGCCTTTGAACTATTCCGTTCGGGAGCAATCGAGCAAATCGAGGTCGGTACCTTTCGGGGACTTTGCCAGATACACCACGCTCTATTCGCTGGGCTATACGACTTCGCAGGCAAACTGCGTACACTCAATATCGCCAAAGGAGTTTTTCGATTTGCTAATTGTATGTACCTCGAGGCTATTCTGCCAGTTATCGAGCAGATGCCCGAACAAACATTTGAGCAGATTATTGCCAAATATGTAGAGATGAATATCGCACATCCCTTTATGGAGGGGAATGGGCGAGCTACACGCATTTGGCTGGATATGATCCTGAAGCATAGACTTGGACGAGTAGTTGATTGGTCTCAGGTAGATAAGGATCTCTACCTACAAGCTATGGAGCGTAGCCCAATCAATGACTTAGAGCTGAGAGTGCTCCTACAGCCAGTGCTCACCGATAGGGTAGACGATAGAGAGATGATATTCAAAGGTATTGAGCAGTCCTACTATTACGAGGGCTATAAAAGGCAGTAGACTATGGCAACGAACAATAAAATCCCTAATTGTCCCCCTTTGCGCTTCCCCGAATTCTCC
>NZ_JAUMXC010000001.1 GCF_030529325.1 Porphyromonas sp.
CGACGAGCGTAAAAATTTAGTAAGCAAATGTAGTGAATCTGTTGTTATAGCACAACAAATCAATCAGTCTAACTTGACAAATCAACGTGTCTAACTTGACGAATCAAGTTAGACAACCTTTTTTATGCCCTCAAAGCAGCGTCATGAGATATCAAATACAGACCTTTGAAAATCCTAAATCAATTGACCTATTAATTATGGGCTTATCAAAGGTTGCATAAATTCGCCACAGACTCACTTTTAGGCAAGTTTATTACGATTATAATCAATATAACCTCAGAAATCGCTATTTTTGTGGGATAGCAAATCAAATGCTACAAGAGTCAAAATGAGAAAGAACAGTAGAACAAACAGGCACAGTAACTCTCAGTCAAAGCCTATCAACATAAAAAATTTTACTCGCCAGATCTTTAGTGGAGAAACCTTGAAGGACAATATTGCTCCTATCATAGGGATTCTTCTCCTTGCGATATCAATATTTTCGATCTACTCATATATTACTTATATATTCACAGGTAGTGATGATCAAAGTATCATGACAAGCAAGACCATAGAGATGCAAGAGGCCGTAAGTAGCACTTCAAACCCATCCGGCTTCAGAGGTGCTTACCTGATGCATACACTAGTGAATGGTTGGGTCGGTCTTTCTGTAATCATCGCATTCATCTACATGCTATACTTGGGACTCAGTATTTTGCGAAGAAATGGGATGAAGAGGATAAAGATGTTCATATTCTCATCAATTGCGATCTTCTGGACCTCACTTTTCCTGACAACCATCCTTGAACCATGGAACGAAAGCCTCTTTTTCAGACCCGGGGGTATTGTGGGGGAAGAACTACATAAATACCTACACGGGCAGATAGGTTATTTTGGAATCATTCTTGTACTAATCACGGCACTTCTGATTACACTTTTTATCTTCTTCAAATCGGTGAAAGAAAGATACAAGACATGGGTAACCTCACAAAATGACCGAAGAGGCACGACTCTTTCAACAGAAGGTCTTGACACACAAATATCTCAACCTAAATGGTGGCAAAAACTTTTGATCAAAAAGAAAAATAAAGAGGTTAATGAGATCCCAACAAAGCCCGAAGAAAACACATCAGATCCTGAAATATTTGACATCGAAGATACCTCCGATGACACGGTGGCACAAGATACAATAGAATGGAGTGACGTAGCACAGGATGAAGAGATCCCGCACACGACAAGATCTGAAGACGGAGAGTTGGATATCGAGATCATTGACGCTAGAAAAGAAGATCCGGAACTACCCATAGAAACCTCTCCCGAGGACAAAGCAAGACAACTGGTACAAGAATTTGGAGAATATGACCCAAGGCTTGACCTCGGACAGTACAAGATGCCCACCCTTGACTTGCTTGATGACAGAGCAATGGGGGATATCAGTATTGACCACGAAGAAGTTCAAAAAAACAAAGAGAGTATCACAGAGACACTCAAAAACTTCGGCATAGGCATCACTTCCATACGCGCAACTGTAGGCCCCACGATCACTCTATATGAAGTGGTTCCGGAGTCCGGGGTCAAGATATCCAGGATACGAAACCTTGAAGATGATATTGCCCTGAGCTTGTCAGCACTTGGCATACGTATCATCGCCCCGATGCCAGGCAAGGGCACTGTCGGTCTTGAAGTCCCCAACAAAAATGCTCAGGTTGTAGGGATGCGTTCGGTAATAGCATCAAAGAAATTTCAAGAAGCAAAGTATGAGCTTCCCGTTGCGCTGGGACGTACTATCACCAATGAAGTATTTACATTTGACCTTGCCAAAGTGCCACATTTGCTTGTTGCCGGTGCAACAGGTCAAGGTAAATCTGTCGGACTCAATGCCGTCATCACCTCCCTACTCTATCGGAAACATCCTGCGGAACTGAAGTTTGTCATGATAGACCCCAAAATGGTAGAATTCAGCGTGTATTCTGCAATAGAAAAGCATTATATGGCCAAACTTGCAGACGAAAAGGATTGTATCATTACGGATACCAAACGCGTAGTCACCACTCTGAACTCTCTATGCAAAGAGATGGATGACAGGTACGAGCTCCTAACCAAGGCGAAAGTGCGCAATCTGAAGGAATACAACGAACTATTCAAAAGCAGACGTCTCAATCCTGCCAATGGACATCGATTCATGCCATATATTGTGGTCATCATAGATGAGTACGGAGACCTTATCATGACAGCAGGAAAGGAGATAGAGCTACCGATTGCAAGACTTGCACAAAAGGCTCGAGCGGTGGGAATCCACGCTATCATCGCAACTCAACGCCCTACAGCAAGCATCATTACAGGTACAATCAAAGCTAACTTCCCGGGACGTATCTCCTTCAGAGTTTTTTCTATGATCGACTCTCGGACCATCCTTGACTCTCCCGGCGCAAACAGGCTTGTAGGAAAGGGAGACCTCTTGTACTCACAGGGTAACGAGTTTATCCGCGTGCAATGCGCATTTGTAGATACTCCTGAAGTCAATCGTATCGTTGACTACATCTCAGCACAGAGAGGATTTTCTCACGCATATGAGTTACCGGAGGTATCTTCCGGAGATGGAGGTATGGGTGATATCCCCGGAATGATCGATCTTGACGAAAGAGACCCTCTTTTCGATCAAGTCGCAAGGATGCTTGTACTCGAGCAACAAGGCTCGGTATCCTTTATTCAGAGAAAATTTTCTATCGGATACAATAGAGCGGGACGCCTCATGGATCAGCTCGAAGCAGCAGGAATTGTAAGTGCTCCGGACGGTAGCAAAGGCCGAGAGGTACTTATCAAGAGCGAAGAGCACCTCAATGAGATACTGATGCAATTTTAACAAAAACGGCAACTTATGACACAAAAAATATTATTGGCATTGCTACTATTAGTTTCACCCATAATAGCACCTGCACAGACGACATCCCCAATAAATCAAGCTCTATCAAAGGTAAAAAGCGACAATGGGTTGTCAATAGATTTCTCGATAGAGACAATGGGATCTGATGACGCCGGCAGTGGGACTTATTATGCCCATAAAAATATGTTCTACCTCGAGACCTCTGAACTCAAAGCCTGGTACAATGGCAGAGAGTTATGGATATACCTATATTCCAATGGAGAGATAAATCTGTCTCATCCAACAACAAGCGAGATAATCGACATCAACCCATTGATCGGATTATCCCAAATAACATCCAAAGAGTACAAGCTCTCATCCAAAAATACTCCATCAGGTCATAACATAACAGCGGTCCCACTAAAACCCAACGTGACCCCGATCGAAATGGTCAGCATATGGGGGGACAAAAAAGAACCTTTGAAAACAATAGAAATCAAAGAGAAGGGACTACGACAAAAAATAAAGATCCAGATAAAGGCCATCAAACAAAACATAAAAATCGATCAACAACTTTTCAGCTATACTCCTGACAAAGAGCCAAATATAGAGATCATAGATCTCAGATAATCGAGGTCGCAACGCGCAGATCTGAACAAAAGGCCTACTTATCCGGTTGAAGCATAGTAACTAAATCAAAAAATATATAACAAGCTATGAGCAAAGAAAATCTAAAGACCCGCTGTCTGATCATCGGCTCCGGGCCGGCTGGATATACAGCTGCCATCTACGCATCTCGTGCGAACCTTGAACCGATACTCATCGAAGGTATCCAACCGGGAGGACAACTCACAACAACCACGGAAGTAGAAAACTTCCCCGGATACCCAAAAGGCATCACCGGATCTGAGTTGATGGTAGACATCAAGGAACAAGCAGAAAGATTTGGTACAAAGATGATTACGGGTACTGTTACGAAGGTAGACATCCAAAATCGTCCATTCATAGCCACTATTGACGACGGAGCTTACGAAATCAAGGCAGATACACTCATAATTGCGACAGGTGCGACAGCTAAGTACCTAGGTCTCGAAGATGAAAAGAAGTACATGGGTATGGGTGTAAGCGCATGTGCAACATGCGACGGATTTTTCTACCGCAACAAGGTGGTTGCTGTCGTTGGTGGTGGTGACACTGCTTGTGAAGAAGCAATCTACCTATCTTCTCTTGCAAAGAAAGTATATCTGATCGTACGTAAAGACTACCTCAGAGCATCTAAAGTCATGCAGGAAAGAGTAATGGAAAACGAAAAGATCGAAGTGCTCTTTGAGCATAACACAATTGGTCTTTTCGGTGAAGATGGAGTCGAAGGTGCTCATCTTGTGAAAAGAAAGGGACAGCCTGATGAAGAGAAGGTAGACATCGCAATTGATGGCTTCTTCCTTGCTATCGGCCATACTCCTAACACAGACCTGTTTAAGGGCGTACTCGAACTTGACGAGGTAGGGTATATCATCACAAAAGGACAAACTCCTAAAACCAACATCGAAGGGGTCTTTGCGGCCGGAGACGTAGCAGATCCTCTCTATCGCCAAGCCATTACAGCAGCGGGCAGTGGATGTAAAGCTGCTATGGAAGCTGAGAGATATATCTCTGAACACAAGCTCTAAACATAAGTTAGAACCAGCATACAATAGGGGTAGTGTCATAAGCCAAAGCTTAGGCACTGCCCCCATTATATTTCAGAAAGGAGATAAATCTGTAAATAGGCCATCACAGTCCAGTCTGTTTGATTGAACCTTTAGCATCAAAACCATATTCCAGTACGATTTCAACTGAGCCCAAAAGGGTCTTTTCACAGATTAAACGATTATACCGAAAGCCCTTAATTTGATGATAAACACGCAATAAAATAAAGAGGTGCTAACGGATTAAATGATTATCTTTGCATAGAAAGTGCTTTCTATTTGATTATTACAACTAAGATTATATCATAGCATACATGAGTACTCACGAATTAAGCGAACAAGAAATATTTAGAAGAGAAAGTCTCCAAAAGTTGAGAGAAATGGGAATAGAGCCCTATCCTGCTGCACTGTTCCCTGTAGATGGATATGCAGTAGAAGCTAAGGAGAACTTCCAAGATGATGCTCCTGTGCGTCAGGTATCCATGTCCGGACGTATCATGAGCAGACGCATCATGGGCAAAGCCGCATTCTGTGAACTACAAGACTCAACCGGCAGGATACAGCTGTATATCACTCGTGATGATATCTGTCCGGGAGAAAACAAGGAGTTGTACAACACAGTCTTCAAGAAGCTACTCGACATAGGTGACATCGTAGGCATAAAAGGACATGTCTTCCGCACAAAAATGGGAGAAATATCCGTCCATGTTCAAGGACTGACAATTCTCTCTAAATCTCTCCGTCCGCTACCGGTAGTGAAGGTCAAAGATGGTGTGACTTATGACGCATTTACAGACCCTGAACAAAGATACAGACAGCGTTATGTAGACCTTATTGTCAATCCGGAAGTCAAGGAAATATTCCTTAAGCGCACCAAGGTATTCAACACGATGCGTAATTTCTTCAATGAAAGGGGTTACCTCGAGGTGGATACTCCGGTGCTTCAAAGCATTCCCGGAGGAGCAGCAGCACGCCCATTTATCACTCACCACAATGCTCTGGATATTCCTCTCTACTTGCGCATCGCCAATGAGCTTTACCTAAAGCGCCTGATTGTAGGAGGATTTGATGGTGTGTATGAGTTCAGTCGCAATTTCCGCAATGAAGGTATGGACCGCACCCACAATCCGGAATTTACTTGTATGGAGATCTATGTTGCATACAAGGACTACAATTGGATGATGGAAATGACCGAACAGCTACTTGAGCGGATCGCCATAGAGGTTACGGGGGGAACCAAAGTGCAAGTAGGTGGTCGAGAAATAGACTTCAAAGCCCCTTACCCTCGCATATCTATGAGCGAGGCCATCCTAAAATATACAGGCGTAAACATCGAAGGGATGGATGAAACCGCTTTGAGAAAAGTATGCAAGGATCTCCACATAGAAACAACCCCTGCAATGGGTAAAGGAAAGCTTATAGATGAAATTTTTGGGGAGAAATGCGAAGGCAACTTCATCCAACCAACCTTCATCACCGACTATCCTATAGAGATGTCCCCATTGACAAAGAAGCATAGAAGTATTGATGGCCTTACAGAGCGTTTTGAGCTCATGATCAATGGCAAAGAAATTGCTAATGCATACTCTGAACTTAACGATCCAATCGATCAGAAAGAAAGATTTCAAGAGCAACTCAAACTATCTGAAAAAGGAGATGATGAAGCCATGTTCATTGACCAAGACTTTGTCAGAGCTCTTGAGTATGGGATGCCTCCAACAAGTGGTATGGGTATAGGGATGGATAGGCTTGTCATGCTGCTCACCGGCCAGGAAAGCATACAGGAGGTACTTCTCTTCCCACAGATGAAGCCTAAGGCTGAATAATGACATCTAAGACAGAAATGTCACACGGAATACTTTTCAATATCATGTGACATTTCTGCACATTTCACCCTCACAGACTCAAGAAAGAGTTGTGAATAGGACAGTTGAAGAAATGAATACGAAGAATTTTGAATCGAAGTGGACACCGGGACGTATTGGTATCATAGGGAGTGGTAGCTGGGGTACAGCTCTTGCAAAAATCATACTTGCCACGCAACCAAAGATCAACTGGTATTTTCGATTCAAGGAAACTGTACGACAGTTTAAACAACTTGGACATAATCCCTCTTATCTCACAAACCAGGAGTTTGACATAGATAGAATAAGTTTCCACACGGACATTCCAAGGATCGTGGAGGAGTCAGACACCATACTTCTCGTAACACCATCTCCATACATCAAAAATGTACTTGGAAAGCTAAAACCCGAAATGCTTAAAGGAAAGTTTTTCCTAAATGCAATCAAGGGCATTGTACCAGAAGATAATGTACTTATATCAGACTACCTCGCAGATGAGTTTGATATCCCCATTGACATGATAGGAGCGATCAGTGGGCCATGCCATGCTGAAGAAGTCGCACTTGGTCGATTGTCATACCTCACTGTAAGTTGTGCCGATATAGAGAGGGCTTGCGCCTTACAAAAAATCATAGAAGGGCCTCAGGTCATGTGTAGCATGAGTGATGATGTCCCGGGGATTGAATATGCGAGCGTACTAAAAAATGTGTATGCAATAGCAGCAGGGATATGCCAAGGGATTCGTCATGGAGATAATTTCCAAGCAGTATTGATCTCCAATGCGATCGGAGAAATGGCTAGATTTATTGATGCCGCACATCCGCTTGAGCGAGATATAAAGGGGACAGAATATCTGGGAGATCTACTTGTTACGGCATACTCTCGATATAGTCGTAACAGAACTTTTGGAACAATGATAGGCAAAGGATACTCTGTCAAACAGGCTCAACTCGAGATGGAAATGATCGCAGAAGGCTACTATGGGACTAAATGTATCCATGAAGTGAATAAAACAGTGAAGGCTCATATCCCAATCGCAGAAATCATGTACAGCATACTATACGAAAGGCGAAATCCTGTAGAGGCAATAGATGAATTATCCAAAATACTGTCATAAAAATTGTACGAAGATTGATATGAACACCATTGAATTGAACATAAATAATGCCATAACCTCAGATCAGGTAAGGTCTGATTATGAAAAACTCCTTGTACAAGCTATCGAGTGTAATGTCTCGCTACATGAGGGTAATGGTAAAGGAGCTGATTTCTTGGGTTGGGTCACACTTCCTGAGGAGATAGACTCCAACTTGATAGCAGATATCAAAGCAACAGCAGATTTGCTGCGCAGGGACTGTGAATTTGTCATTGCAATTGGCATCGGAGGATCTTATCTTGGTACAAAGGCTGTGGTTGAGGCTCTCTCGGACTCTTTTGCACATCTCAAGAGATCAAAAGAAACAACTTTGTTGTATGCGGGGAATCATATCAGTGAAGACTACTTATATGAACTACAACAGCTTCTGAAAGGTCGAAAGTTTGGGCTGATCAACATATCAAAATCCGGAACAACGACAGAACCGGCACTAGCCTTTCGTCTACTTAAATCCCAACTTGAAGATCAAGAGGGAAAAGAGTTTGCCCGCACACATATAGTGGCTATAACAGATGCAGAAAAAGGCGCTCTCAGGACCTTGGCAAATGCCGAAGGGTACAAGACTTATATCATTCCAGACGATATTGGAGGACGTTTTTCGGTACTCACACTGGTAGGGTTACTTCCTATTGCTGTGGCAGGTTTTGATATCAAAGCATTGGTTCAAGGAGCTGCGGACTTCTCAAAAACTGTGGGAGTAAATGCTCAAAACAACCTATCGGCACAGTATGCTGCTATCCGAAATGCTCTGTATAAAAATGGAAAAAAGGTGGAAATCCTTGCTAATTTTCATCCTAAAATGCATTTCATTGCTGAATGGTGGAAACAGCTCTTTGGAGAGAGTGAAGGAAAAGAGAATAAGGGCATATTTAATGCTGCAGTGGATCTCACGACAGATTTGCATTCTATGGGTCAATGGATCCAAGAGGGAGAACGCATCATTTTTGAGACTTTCTTGAGCATAAAGAAACCGAAACACAATGTGGTCATACCAAGAGACAGAGACAATCTAGACGGGTTAAATTACATTGCTGAAAAACGAGTTGACGAAGTCAATAAAATGGCTGAAACAGGTACGATGCTTGCTCATTTGGATGGAGGGGTGCCAAACCTACAGATATCATTACCTGAGCTAAATGAGTACTATATAGGCCAGCTCTTTTATTTCTTTGAAAAAGCCGTGGGCATAAGTGGTTATCTTCTTGATGTAAATCCATTTGATCAACCGGGAGTGGAAGCCTACAAGACAAATATGTTTGCACTCCTCGAGAAGCCGGGCTATGAGCAACAAACGAAGTCTATAAAAGAGAGACTTCTTAACTATGGAATCTAACTTATGTTTAAAGACTACAATACTACCGCTAAAAAACTGAGACTACCGGAGTATGGACGACACATCCAGAACATGGTAGACTATTGTGTTAATCTTAAAGATAAAGAGGAACGCAAGCGTTGTGCAGAAATGATAGTCTATACAATGAGCGCTTTCTTTCCAAAACAAAAGGAAAGAGACGATTACTGGCAGGTATTATGGGATCATCTTTATATTATGTCAGATTTTAAGTTAGACATCGACTTCCCTTATGAAGTTTCCAAGGCAGAACAGTACAACAGTCGCCCAACCTGCCATTTGCCCTCACACACCAATAAGCCACCAACGTACCGTCACTATGGGCATAGCATCGGTAAAATGATAGATATCGTCCTAAAAATGCCTAAAGGCCCTGAAAGGGAAGAGTACGAAAAGTTAATAGCGGTTCAGATGAAACGAGATTACATAGTGTGGAATAAGGACAATGTCGCTAATACACGTATCTTCACTGACCTTTTTGAGATGTCCAAGGGAGAAATATATCTCGACGAATTTAGCTGCGCCCTACCCGATCCGAAAGACTTGCTGAATACAAGTACACAAAACACAAATAATCAGCAAAAAAAGAAGAATAACAATAACAAAAAGAAAAGGAAATAGAGATATTCTTTATTCTGTTGAAACTATAAAAGGGGAATAATTATGGCAATGTTTGTGATAGAAGGTGGAAGAAGACTCAAGGGAGATATCATTCCACAAGGAGCAAAAAATGAAGCTCTACAGATAATTTCAGCATGTCTCTTGACAGACCAAGAGGTCATAGTACACAATATTCCAGACATATTGGATGTAAACAATCTCATTGCATTATTAGAGGAACTAGGCGTCAAAGTAAAAAAGTTTGACAAAAACTCTTATAGTTTCATAGCAGATGATTTAAACTTAGACTTTGCATACTCCAAGTCATTCCTTGAAAGGACCTCAAAATTAAGAGGCTCAGTACTCATCCTTGGCCCTCTTTTGGGACGTTTTGGAAGAGCCATCATAGCAAAGCCCGGAGGGGATAAAATCGGGAGAAGAAGATTAGACACTCACTTTGAGGGATTTATTAAACTTGGGGCTCACTTTGACTTCGATAGTAAACAGGAAATATACTCTATTCAGGCAGACAAACTAAAAGGGACGTATATGCTCCTCGATGAAGCCTCTGTAACAGGAACTGCCAACATTATCATGGCTGCAGTTCTTGCCGAAGGAACCACAACAATATACAACGCTGCTTGTGAGCCTTATATCCAACAGTTGTGTAAGATGCTGGTGCGCATGGGTGGAAACATCACAGGGATCGGAAGTAACCTCTTGACTATCATCGGGACTGAAAAGCTATCGGGGACTGTACATGAGATGCTTCCCGACATGATCGAGGTTGGCAGTTTTATCGGCATGGCAGCAATGACAGAGTCAGAGATAACCATCAAAAATGCTTGTATAAGGGAGTTGGGGATTATACCTGACGCTTTCAGAAAATTAGGTATACATATAGATCAAAAGGGCGATGACCTCTTTATCCCGGCACAAGAGCACTATCAGATAGAAAGCTTTATTGATGGATCCATCATGACAATAGCCGATGCTCCTTGGCCAGGACTTACTCCAGATTTACTAAGTGTGTTTCTTGTTGCAGCGACACAAGCTAAAGGCTCTGTACTGATACACCAAAAAATGTTTGAAAGTAGGCTTTTCTTTGTCGACAACCTCATCAATATGGGAGCACAGATCATCTTATGTGATCCTCACCGAGCGACAGTTATTGGTCTTGACAAGATGAATAGACTACGAGCTGCAAATATGGTGTCTCCGGATATTCGTGCAGGTATAGCTATGCTTATAGCAGCAATGTCTGCTGAAGGGACCAGCAGAATTGCCAATATTGATCAGATAGATAGAGGATACCAGTACATAGACACTCGCCTCAATGCCATAGGGGCCTCTATCACCCGAATTGAATAAAAAACTAAATGGCATCTTATGGTTGATCACATCAATAAAGACCAGTTAATACCCTACGGACATATCCGAAAGACTCACGGTCACAAAGGTGCGATGGTTCTCACTCTCGAAAGTGATGTGCTTTTGGATATTGACCCGGAGTTTATCTTTATTGAAATTGATGGTATACCTGTACCTTTCAGAATAGAAGAATTTTCCGGAACAAAAGACCATCTCATAACCAAAGTAGGGAGGATATCATCAAGCGAAGAAGCTGATAAATATAGGGATGCACAAGTGTATATATCCAAGTCCACATACGACGAGCAGATCAACATAGAAGATATGGAGCACTTGTCACTCTATCATCTCGTAGGATATAAGATATATCACAGCTCCGGAAGTGAAATAGGCACGCTTTCTGCAATTGATGAAAATACAGCCAACATACTATTGATTGTGGAAAACTCAGACCGTGATATATATATACCGTTTGTTGAAGAATGGATAACAAGACTTGACCACAAAAATAGAGCTCTTGAGATCAATTGTCCGACAGAACTCCTTCAACTGAACGAGAAATAATAAACAGATGATGAAGACAATACACATCGTTAATGGTCCTAACCTGAACATGCTTGGTTCAAGAGAACCAGAGATATATGGTTCGACAACATTTGAAGATTATCTTGAAAAGCTGAGGATTATTTTTCCATCATGTAGTATCATATATTTTCAGTCCAATCATGAGGGAGAAATTATAGACTACCTTCAGGATAATGCAAGAAACTCCGATGGCATAGTCCTCAACGCAGGAGCATTATCCCACTATTCATACGCAATAGCTGATACTATCAAAGCGATACCTTCACCTGTCATCGAAGTGCATATCTCTCAGATCGCAACTCGGGAGGCACACCGTCATATCACGGTACTTACTGATGTTTGTGCAGGGATGATTATGGGGTTGGGACTTGACGGATATAGGTTGGCTATAGCTCATCTAACATCAAGAAAATAAAAGAGAAAGACTATGAATAAGTTTACTAAAATAGTTGCCACCATATCAGACCTTAAATGTGATATTCCCTTCTTAAAAAGTTTGGTCGATGAGGGGGTAAATGTTGTCAGGCTCAACTCAGCCCACATGTCCAAAGAAGGATTTGACAAAGTTATCGGCAATATCCGTACGGTAAGCAGATCTGTTGCTGTTTTGATGGATACAAAAGGGCCTGAGATACGGACAACAACATGTGACGCACCCCTACAACTGACCACAGGGATGCACATTGATCTTGTTGCAGAACCAAGCATCAAGACAACAGTAGAGCAAATATCGGTAAACTATACAGGTTTTGTCCAAGATGTTCCCGTCGGAGCAAGTATACTTTTTGATGACGGTGAGATCGAGTTAGTGGTTCTAGCTAACGAAGGAGACAGACTGAAATGTGGAGTGCTTAATGACGGTGTGCTTGGGGCTCGCAAAAGTGTCAATGTCCCCGGAGTTAAAATAAATCTCCCATCTCTTACAGAAAGGGACAAGGCTACTATACAGTATTGCATCGAAAATGATGTTGAGTTTATAGCTCACTCTTTTGTCAGAAATAAGCAAGATGTATTAGACATACAAGCCATATTAGATGAGCATAAAAGCCCTATCAAGATAATTGCAAAGATTGAAAACCAAGAGGGAGTAAACAATATCGATGAGATTATTGACGTTGCCTATGGTATCATGGTCGCTCGTGGAGACCTGGGCATAGAGATTCCTCTCGAAAAAATACCGGCCATCCAGAGTATGATCATCGAGAAATGTGTTCTCAGGAAGACCCCCGTCATAGTGGCAACACAAATGTTACACACGATGATCAGTTCACCTCGTCCCACACGAGCAGAGGTGTCAGATGTTGCCAATGCTATCGTACTACGTACCGATG
The DNA here is from genome assembly GCF_030529325.1 of Porphyromonas sp. Taxonomy (GTDB): domain Bacteria; phylum Bacteroidota; class Bacteroidia; order Bacteroidales; family Porphyromonadaceae; genus Porphyromonas_A. The sequence continues at coordinate 12,769 of NZ_JAUMXC010000001.1, forward strand.
CTGTTATGCTCAGTGGAGAGACAGCCTATGGTAAATATCCTGTTGAAGCCGTTCGAACAATGAAGCGCATCATCACTGAAGCGGAATCGCATAGGGTGTATAGAGCTCGTATCAAGCCCGATAACTCTACCATAGACGTCACAGCATATCTTGCCAACCAAGCTGTCAAGAGTATAGAAAAGCTAGGGGTCAAAGCAATCATTACCGATAGTTACTCAGGACGAACAGCACGCAATCTCTCGGCATACAGAGGTGCGGCTCCGATATACGCAATATGCTATAACGAAAGAGTCATGAGAGAGTTGGCCCTTTCCTATGGTGTATGGACAGTATATCAGGAAAAAGGGAAAAGTAAAAGAGACTACTACATACGGGCTCTCAAAACTCTTATGAAAAACGATCTGATCAGCAGAGATGATATGGTAGCATATATAGGAGGTAGCCTACAAGACAGCCTGGGGACTAATATGCTCGAACTCAACAAGGTGAAAGAAGCTATAGACTTCTTTGACAGCAAAAATTCTCAAGATGATTGAAGATCACCGCCGACGATTACTTTTGGAAAAGTATGTCAAAACGCACTCTGATCCAGAGCCGGAGACATTGGCAAAATTAGCAAGAAAAGCTAACCTTAGACTAGTGAGTCCAAGGATGATGTCCGGACATATACAAGGAAGACTGCTGAAAATGTTTGTGAGGATGCAGAGACCTCACAAAGTTTTAGAGTTGGGGACCTATTCGGCTTATGCCACAGCATGTATAGCAGAAGCCCTTCCTCAAGATGCATCCATCACCACAATAGAGATTTTTGATGAGTTGAAACCATTTATATCGGAAGCAATAAAAACATTAGAAATCTCAAAAAAAGTACACTCCCTCATAGGCAATGCCCTTGAAATCATACCAAAGCTTCCGATTGAAGAGTATGACATGATCTATATTGATGCCAATAAGCGTCACTATGTTGAATATATTGAGCTTTTGGAAGAACGATTACCTGTTGGGGCAGTGGTGATTGCAGACAATACACTTTGGGATGGCAAGGTCGTGGATCCCAACGAACAGGATGAACAAACCGTAGCTATCCGAAAATTTAATGACAGAATGGCCAAATCTTCAAGGTTTGAAAAAGTCATCTTACCCATCAGAGATGGACTCACAATCATGTATAAAATAGAATAACTTATTTTTCATATGGATTCACTAAGAACAACAAAAATATCACGTCTTCTTCAGAAAGAACTCGGAGAATTATTCCGTTTGGAAACCCAAAAGATGAGAGGTCTTATGATCTCTGTCACTGAGGTGAGAGTATCTCCTGACCTCAGCATTGCAAGGGTTTACCTAAGTATCTTTCCTGAAGACAATGCTAAAAACGTCATCAAGGCAATTCAAGAACGATCGGCAACAGTTAGATTTGATCTTGGTAAGCAAGTTGGTTCTCAACTCAGGAAGATACCCGAGCTGATCTTTCATCTCGACACCTCAATATCATACGCCGAGCGCATCGATGAACTCCTTCGTCAGAACCCAACCTCACCGGTGACCGACAACGAGAAGGAATAATAGACTCTCCGGCCCCTTATCCTGATGAAGAATGATCTGAAGATTGCAGGACTCATCGCCAGCAGGTATTTTTTCTCACGAAAAAGTACTCATGCTGTCAATATCATTGCGGCCGTTGCCGTGATGGGCATTGCCGTAGTCACAGCTGCCATGGTATGCATTCTATCAATCTTCAATGGATTTGAAAGCTTCATCACCTCACAATTTTCCACAATCTCTCCGGAGTACCGTATCATCCACCGAGACGGCAAGGCCTTCAAAAGAGAAGATTGTACAAGCCTATCATCTTTCCAAGAAACGACAAAAGGCAAGTTTGCGTGTGTTTTTGAAGCTCCTGCAATAGCCAACTATGGGACAAATCATACTATTGCCAATCTATTGGGAGTTGACTCGATCTATTTTGAGATGCATCCCGTATCATCCCTTCTGGTGGATGGAGAAGTTGGTGTGGGTACAGCAGAACTACCTCTGGCAATGGTAGAATTAGGCATTGCAGCCCGATTAGGAGCCGGAGTGGGATTTATGGAGCCTCTTGAGGTTGTTGTTTCCAAAAGGGAAGGACGCATATCCCTGACTATGCCCCATCGGAGTTTTAACAGACAGAAGATGGCTGTAACCGGAGTCTTTCAGACAGACCAACCAGAGTACGAAAACTTAGTAATCCTTCCTTTATCTATTACCCAAGAATTATTGGAGTACTCTCCTGAAATGATCACAAGTATATTTATGGGTAATATTCAGGATAAGGCTCTGCTAAAACAACTTGAAACCGAAATACCGGACTATCTCCTACTCCAAAACAAAGTACAACAGCACCCTGATATCTATAAAGTGCTCAAAGTAGAAAAATGGATATCCTTTGCCTTGCTCGTATTTGTGCTTATCCTCTCACTATTTAGTGTGATAAGTACACTCGGTATGCTTATAATTGAGAAAAAAGAAGATAGTAAAACCCTTAGTATCTTAGGTGCTAGAGCTTCGACCTTGGACAAAATCATAGTTATCAAAGGCTGGTTACTATCTATCACAGGGCTTACTATTGGGTTATCAGTCGGCTTGCTATTGAGCTATTTACAAGAGACTTTGGGGTTCATCAAATTGGAACAAACCTCAAGTGGAGTGTTTGTTTTGGAGGCTTATCCGGTCTCTGTAGTTTGGACAGACATCCTCTATATCATTATTGTCATACTGTTTATCGGTTGGATAAGTAGTACCATAGCTCATAAAATATTCAATAAAAAGGTGTCTTTCAACCAATAGTGAAGTATAAACTCACTTTGAAAATATAAGAATCACTACACTTTGAGACAAGTAAACGTAGGATTACAAGTAAATCAGTACCTTTGTGAATCAGAATAAAATATTGCAACTATAAATCAAGAACTCATAAATGAAACTATACAGGAAACGTAAGGTCAAGTTACATAGCGAAGGCACAGGATTTCTTATTGGAGTGCTTGTGCTCTTCTTTTTCACAGATGTATACCTGTACTATGCCTTAGACTCGAAACTCGCCTTCTATATAGTACTTCCTATCACTTTGATACTATTTGGCTTAGTGGTCAACTTCTTCCGTTCTCCACTACGACGCTTTCCATTTGATCCCAAAGGCAAAGTCATCGCCTCTGCGGACGGTACGATAGTCGCCATAGAAGAAGTCTATGAGCCTGAGATCCTCCAAAAGGATTGTATCATGATATCAATATTCATGAGTGTTTTCAACGTTCATGCCAATTGGTTTCCTGTAGATGGAATAGTTAAATATGTGAGGCATCACGAAGGGCGCTTTATGGCCGCTTATCTACCCAAAAGCAGCGTGGAGAATGAACGTTCGACAGTGGTGATTCGAACTATGGACAAGCATGACATCCTCGTGCGCCAAGTTGCCGGTGCTGTCGCAAAACGCATTGTGACATACCCTAAAGAGGGAGAGGAGTGCTTTATAGACGATCATATGGGCTTCATTAAGTTTGGTTCAAGAGTGGATATATACATACCTCTTGACAGCGAGATCCTCGTACAGTTGGATGACAAAGTTGTGGGAAATCAAACGGTTCTCGCACGCCTCTCGGATGCCTAAGGGATTCTAAATAATGAAAATAAGACAGCACATCCCCAATCTACTCAGCCTCTCAAACGCAACAAGTGGTACCATAGCTACTTACTTTGCGGCTAATGGTTTTTTAGTCTATGCCATGATTTGTATGGCGGTAGGCCTCGTAGCAGACTTTCTTGACGGCTTCATGGCTCGTAAGCTCAATGCGTTTTCTCCTCTTGGAAAAGATCTTGACTCCCTTGCTGATGCTATATCATTCGGGGTTGCTCCGGCTACTATGATGACAATAGCCTTACAGAGAATTGGGTTTATTTTCCCTTGGCTTGCTTTCTTGATAGTCCCTGCATCAGTTTATAGATTAGCAAAGTTCAACCATGATGAGAGACAGTCTACCTCATTCATAGGCCTACCTACACCCGCTAACGCCTTATTTTGGGCAAGTTTGGCATATTGGATATCAGGTCATATAGAATTGATAGAAGGACTGCCAAGGATGATAGCATACAAAGTTTATGCCCTATGGCCCCTACTTATCATACTCATGTCTTGGCTATTGATCAGCGAAGTCTCTATGTTTTCTCTTAAAGGAGGACGCCCTACCTGGAAAAAAGACAAAGGACTTTTTATAGTTCTCGGGATTGCAGTTGTCAGTCTACTCCTAATGGGACTATCTGCATTTGTACCGACCATTGGAGCTTACGTCCTTATCAATGTGATAGCACACTTACGCTCAAAAGCTCCTAAAGGATAATCACACCATAACGTGGGATGCGTCATTGAACAAGCGTTCATGCCATCTCTCTTCCTCCGTTGAATACTCAAAAACTGATACGGAAGTATTGAGTATATCAGGGACGTCCCAGACCTGAGAAAGCGGCCAACCACGCAAGATTGCAACAAGTACACGTATGGTAAAGCCGTGGCTGATGAGTAATACTCGTTCCTCTGTACATCCATATTTCAAGATCAACTCATCAAGGATCGATCGCAGCCTGCCGGCCATGGCTTCGACACTCTCTGTCTCGGGAGGGAATTGAGCTTCATCATAGGTAGGAGGAAATGGCTTGCCTTGCATCGATCCAAAGAAACGCTCCCTCAAACGAGTATCAAAAACAGGTTCAAAGCGACCGTTAAGTTCCGATATTCGTGCACAAGTATCCGCCGCCCTCTTGAGGTCGCTTGTGTAACAGAGGTCAATCTGCTCATCCTTCAGTCTCAAAGCCACCTGAGAAGCCTCCCAAAGCCCCCTTTCAGATAGTTGCCCTTGCCTCTGTCCCTGACAGATACGAAACGTGTTCTCGATCGTCTCGGCATGGCGCACTATAATTATCTGCATATATCCCGACTATATACTGAAAAACACTTAGCACTCTATACCCTTACGACTTCTGATCCCTCTGTCAAAGGGGTGTTTGACCTTATTGATCTCAGAAACGTAATCCGCGATTTCCATAAGTCCGGGTGTAGCCCCTCTACCCGTCATGACAAGCTCTGTATCTTTAGGCTTACTCTTGACAAATTCTATCAAAGTTTGCTCCGGCAAAAATCCGTCCCTCACTGATATTAATATCTCATCCATAATGAGTAGATGAGGCTGTGTCACCTTCAATTTTTCAGATAAAAATGGCAGAGCTTCTTCCAGTTCAATCATCTGAACTTCAGGATCTATGCGTCTATCCAAACCCGGATGCCCTTTAGCAAAATGAAAGACCTCAGCACCCAACCTCCGCAGGCTGTCGATCTCGCTATTTTGATACTTTTCAGGTCGTTTGTGAAAAGAGCAGTACAAAACCCTCAATCCACTTCCAAGAGCTCTTGTAGCAAGTCCCACTGCAGATGTTGTCTTCCCTTTTCCGGTTCCGGTATAGATATGTACCAGCCCCGTCTCCACCTGACTGAGGTATGGAGGAGCCGTGATAGGCAAGATCCGATGCTTCTTCTCCTCACATGTCTCTCCACCTACATATCGAGCAGGACGTCTAAACAGAGGACCATCAAAAACATAAGAATGGTACTCTCCATGCTCACCACAAAGGTCAACATCCGGCAAAGTAGAAAAGTCACGGACAAACTCTTCGTCAATAACTCTTCCGAGAAAGCACATAGGCATCAGGTCACTTCGCATCGCAACCACGAGAGTCTTGAAACCGGAGGCGACAAACTCGTTGATGATCGTTGAGGTATCCATTCCCCACAATGGAAAGAGAGGTGTCACTCCCATCTCTCCACAGACGCGTTCAACCCACACCTTGTGCTCCTCAAGATATATGTCGCCAAAGATTCCGGTATCGACACCTTTCGCCTTGAGTGTAGCCAATGCCTCCTTGAACGCAGCCTCATACCCACTCTCTCCGACTTCCTTTATAATAAGGGGCAAGCTCATGGCTTCGGCTTGTTCGATGATGACATCTTCAGCAAATCCATGAGCCGAGCTCTTGCGCTTCATATGCAACAGCGCATGCACAGAGGACTCCGGATTGGATCGAAGATACTTATATGTGGCAAACATGCAATCTTTGCCACCACTCCAAGAAACGAAAACTGTCATATTTTATAATAAGTATTTACTCTATACTTGTAATCTGCCAACAAAAATAACTAATTATCGTCACCGCATCAAACGCCTGACAATCACACTCCGACGGAGCTGCATACGTTAAATGAAGAAATTAAGAAGTAAATCTTTTTTTAGCTAACTTTGTTCCCGAATAAGAAACACCAAATAAATACTCCGAAATCAAAACAAAAAACTGCTATGACAGAATTATTACAAAGTGTTAATTTTACAGAGATTTCAAGCGTCTTCATCGTGCTATTCGCCGTGATAGACATCATCGGAGCGATTCCGATCATCATCAATCTGCAAGATAAAGGACAAAAGATCGAACCATTCAAGACGTTTCTCTACTCTGCTATCATCCTGATCTCATTTCTATTTCTCGGGCAAGCACTTTTAGGTCTACTTCACGTGGATCTTCAGTCGTTTGCAGCGGCCGGTGCCATCATACTTTTTGTACTTGCGATAGAGATGATATTCGGAGTTGTAGCATTCAAGGATGACAGCCCCTCAGGCTCGGCGACACTCGTGCCTCTCGTCTTTCCTCTCATTGCCGGTGCAGCATCATTCACTACACTTCTGTCATTCAGAGCCCAATATCACGTCGTGAATATCATCATTGCAACGATACTCAACCTCCTGATCGTCTACTTTGTCCTTCGCCATGTGAGCTGGGTAGAGAAGTTAGTCGGTAAAGGTGGAGTCTACGTGATGCGTAAATTTTTCGGGATCATCCTTCTTGCAATGGCAGTAAAACTCTTTACCGAAAATATATCTCACCTCATAAATACTATAAAGGTCAACTAAACAACAGAACTTTCCATCCGATATGATCAAAGACAGCTCCGGTGCGCAATCGGAGCTGTCTTTTTATTTTCAGTGAGAACTGAGATAGCACTCTTGTGTGAGGGGCAAAAAAAGTTGCCTATATCGATTTGTCAAGTTAGACAACTGTCGATCGACAGTTGTCTAACTTGATCTCGGACCTTCTACAACCATTTACGGTCTCTGCATAAAATCATCTATGCATGTTTGTTATCTTCTAACTTGTCTAAAACTCATTTTTGTCCTCTTCAGAAAGTATAGAAGTTCAAAATTCCCTCAGTTTTTTGGAGACTATATCGATTTAGTTTGGTATTTTTGCAGTGTATTAACCAAAAGGCAAAAACTTGGCATAATAACCCCATTGAATCCCATAATAATACATCCAGATGATGCAACAGAATAATTTTCTTGTCTTTGCAGGCACCAAGAGCCAGTACCTTACAGAAGAAATATGTAAATACCTTGATTGCCCTCTCGGCAAGATGAAAGTTGATAGATTTGCGGATGGGGAGTTTGCAGTCTACTATGAGGAGTCCATACGTGGAAAGGACGTATATTTGGTACAGTCTACTTTCCCAACTGCGGACAATCTCCTCGAGCTCCTGCTGATGGTCGATGCTGCCAAACGTGCAAGTGCTCACTATATCGTGGCAGTGATTCCTTATTTTGGTTGGGCTCGTCAAGATCGTAAAGATAAACCCCGTGTATCTATCGGAGCAAAGCTCATAGCAGATATGTTGTATGCGGCAGGGATATCAAGACTGATCACGATGGACCTCCATGCTGATCAGATCCAAGGATTTTTTGATGTACCGGTCGATCACCTTTATGCGTCAAGCGTGTTTACAGAATACATCAAGGACAATCTCAATCTTGAAAACCTTGTCATAGCGACACCGGACGTAGGTGGTACCAAAAGAGCCAACTCTTATGCAAAGTTTTTTGGAGTACCGATGGTTATCTGCCACAAATCCAGACTCAAAGCCAATGTCGTAGACGAGATGAGAATCATCGGGGATGTTGAGGGCAAAGATGTGCTTCTCATCGACGACATCGTAGATACAGCAGGTACAATCACCAAGGCGGCAAACCTTATGATGGAGAACGGTGCTAAGTCCGTAAGGGCTATTGCAAGTCATGCCGTGATGAGTGACCCGGCAACATCTCGCATCGAACAGTCCGCGCTTACAGAAATGATCTTTACCAACTCTATCCCTTATCATGGAGGAGGAAAGAATGTACGCATCCTTTCTGTCGCACAGATGTTTGCAGAGGCTATACGCAGAGTAAGCTCACATGAGTCCATCAGCCTACTCTACAACTTGTAATCGACTCCTGCTCAAAACAAAACATTGAAATCTGACAACAATATAATAGGTCATCACTCCGACATCTTGGATAGAGGAGTGGTGACTTATTTTCGTAAAGCTCTTGTCAAGTGGTACACTGACAACGGTCGAAAACTACCTTGGCGAAGTACGAATGATCCATACAAAATATGGATATCTGAGGTAATCCTTCAGCAGACCCAAGTCATCCAGGGCTTGGACTACTACAAAAGATTTATCGAGAAGTACCCGACCGTAACGGATCTTGCTGAGAGTGAAGAAAGCGAGCTATTACTGATATGGCAGGGACTTGGCTACTATTCCCGAGCCCATAATCTACATCAGGCAGCAAAAAGTATTGTAGCTGAACATAATGGCCTCTTTCCAAGAGAGAAGGAAGATGTTGCCAAACTGAAAGGCATAGGGCCATATACCCTCGCAGCAATCATGTCCATTGCCTATGGTGACCCTCTTGCGGTCGTGGATGGAAATGTATATAGAGTACTAAGTCGCGTTTTGGACTTGGATATTCCCATAGATACGACAACGGGACAAAAGGTTTTCAGAGAACTTGCTCAGAGTTTCCTGGATACGGAGACACCGGGCATCTACAACCAAGGCATCATGGATCTTGGGGCCATGATATGCAGTCCCAAATCTCCAAAGTGTGAAAAATGTCCGGTACAGGAAGTCTGCAAATGTGCTTTTTCCAAAAATATAGAGTACCGCCCCGTGAAAGCCAAACGAGTAGCTGTAAAAAAGCAATATTTGGACTTTCTATTTGTCATTCAAGGAGATAATTTCTGGGCTGAGAGACGAGGTAAACAGTCGATATGGAAAGGGCTGTATCAGTTTCCGCTGCATCTATCGGAGACAAGCCACAAAGACACGTCCGTACTCCTCAAGGATCTATCTCTCACAGATAAAAACTTCAGGACAATGGAAGTATATAATACGACGCACAGGCTGACCCACAGACTGTTGAATATCAGAATCCATGTCGTACATGCTCCACATGATGTCTATCCAAATGACAAAGAGATGGTATTACTACCGATAAACAGGCATTCTGAATATGCTTTCCCAAAACCGCTGAGGGAATTCTTGGACAAACACTTGGTATCATAGTTAGTTTTTGTATCTTTGGACGAATTAACGCAAAAAATCACTATTAAAATTTGATTATACTATGAATGTATTCGTTTTTCCGGGGCAGGGCTCACAGTTTGTAGGGATGGGAAAGGACCTCTATGACTCATCTGATGAGGCTCGCCAACTCTTCGAGTCTGCTAATGAAGTCCTCGGCTTCAGGATTACAGATATAATGTTCAATGGGACAGACGAAGATCTCAAGCAGACAAAAGTAACCCAACCAGCGGTCTTTATACACTCATATATCAGCGCTAAAGTAAGGACATCGGGGCTCCAACCTGATATGGTGGCAGGACACTCATTGGGAGAGTTCACAGCCCTTGCATTGGCTGAAGTTTTGTCATTTGAAGATGCTTTGAGACTTGTATCTCAACGCGCTCAAGCGATGCAAAAGTCTTGCGAAGAAGCTCCATCAACAATGGCGGCAATCCTCGGACTTGATGACGATGTCATCTCAGATATCTGCTCAAAGATAGAGGGAGAAATTGTAATACCGGCCAACTTCAACTGTCCGGGTCAGGTCGTTATCTCCGGATCTGTAAAAGGGGTAGAAATGGCTTGCGCTGCAGCAAAAGAAGCCGGAGCAAAGAGAGCTTTGCCTTTGAGCGTAAGCGGTGCCTTTCACAGTCCTTTCATGGAATCGGCAAGAGGACAGCTTGCAGAAGCAATTGCCAACACTCATTTCAATAATGCAAAGTGTCCGGTCTATCAAAATGTAGATGCTAAGCCATATACGGATGCAGAGTCAATCAGAACAAACTTGGTGAAACAGCTCACTGCACCGGTCCTTTGGACACAGACTGTACACAATATGGTTGCCGATGGTGCTACCTATTTTGCTGAATATGGTCCCGGGAAAGTACTACAAGGTTTGATCAAGAAAATTGAACCAGCCGTAACTGCAGAGTCCGGTCTATAAAGACACAACAAGAAATAAAAAGATAGGGTTGCCCAAATCATGATTTGGGCAACCCTATTTGGTTTATTTTAAATATCAGGCACTCTGCTCATCAACTTTCGCCTGAAGTTCCAATAAGCGATCCCGATACTGAGCAGCGGAGATGAAATCGAGATCCTTGGAGGCTTGTAGCATAGCAGCTCTTGTCTTCTCTATCATAACTTCCAAGCTATCTGTAGAATGATATTGCGGACGAGCTTCAGCAGCGATGCGAGTCTTCTTACCTGAAAAATCGTACTTTTGTTCGGACTTCGGAGTTCCTCCGGTGAGTTCAAGAATAGAAGCACTCTTCTTCACAACCTGTTTAGGTACTATGCCGTGCTGAGCATTGTATGCCAACTGTTTTTCTCTGCGTCTCGCAGTCTCTTCCATCGTAAGCCTCATACTCTCGGTGACTGTATCTGCGTAGAAAATTACCAAACCGTTCAGGTTACGAGCAGCACGTCCTGCGGTCTGTGTGAGAGAACGGTGAGAACGTAAAAAGCCTTCCTTGTCTGCATCCAATATGGCAACGAGCGATACCTCCGGTAGATCAAGGCCCTCGCGCAAAAGATTCACGCCAATGAGGACATCAAACTCCCCTGCCCTAAGCCCTTCCATAATTTCAACTCTACGCAAGGTATCCACATCGCTATGGATATATTCGCAACGGATGCCATTGTCACTGAGGTAATCCGATAGCTCTTCTGCCATACGCTTGGTCAAGGTTGTGACAAGCACCCTCTCATCTCTTTCGATGCGGAGATGTATCTCCTCTTGGAGATCATCGATCTGAAATGCTGTGGGACGAACTTCAATAATAGGATCAGGAAGCCCGGTGGGTCGGATTATCTGTTCGACAATAACACCTTCACTTTGTTGAAGCTCATACTCCGCCGGTGTGGCACTGACAAATATTGTTTTGTCGACAAGAGATTCAAATTCGTCAAAACGCAAGGGTCTATTATCCACCGCAGCAGGCAATCTGAATCCATAGTCGACAAGACTCATCTTGCGAGAACGGTCGCCACCATACATCCCGTGTATCTGAGGAACAGTAACGTGACTCTCATCGATAACAAGAAGAAAATCGGACGGGAAATAGTCAAGAAGGCAGTAAGGCCGGTCTCCTGGTGCTCTACCGTCAAAGTATCTCGAGTAGTTCTCTATACCGGAACAGTAACCCAACTCTCTTATCATCTCCATGTCGTTGGTGACACGCTCATACAATCTCACAGACTCCGCAGATCGTCCCATACTCTCGAAAAAGGTCACTTGTTTTTCCAGATCCGCTTCTATCTGATCGAGAGCTATTGCTATTTGCTCTTTGGTAGTTACGAAAAGGTTGGCCGGGTAGATATTAACCTTATCTTGCCTACCGAGCTCTTCCATCGTCATTGGATTGAAGCTCGTAATACGTTCAACCTCATCACCCCATAATTCGATCCGATAGGCAATACCGTCGTACCCTTCGACAGCAGGAAAGATATCTATCGTATCCCCTTTGGAGCGAAAAGAGCCCGGTCGAAAATCATCCTTATTATGAATATAATAAGCATCTACGAGTGCCCTTAAAAGCACATCTCGTTCTATGACATCTCCCTCTTTGACAGATACCATCTTGAAACTATAGGCCGAAGGATTTGCCATACCATAGATGCAAGAGACAGAGGAGACAATGATGACGTCATTGCGCCCGGATAGGAGCGATGCCGTCGCCTTGAGTCTAAGTTTTTCAATCTCGGCATTGATAGCCATATCCTTCTCGATATAGATATCAGAAGATGCAAGGTAGGCCTCCGGCTGGTAGTAATCGTAGTACGATACAAAATACTCCACAGCATTGTGAGGGAAGAATGTCTTGAACTCCCCGTAAAGCTGTGCGGCCAAAGTCTTATTGTGGCTAAGGATGAGAGTTGGAAGTCCCAACTCTTTGATCACATTGGCAACCGTAAAGGTCTTACCCGACCCCGTTACACCAAGCAAAGTCTGCTTATGCGCTCCGGAACGAATGCCCGTAACAATACCATCGATGGCTTGAGGCTGATCGCCCGTGGGTTTGAATGGGGATACAATCTGATATTGCATAACTATCGAGGGGATGTAGATGTGAGAGTATAATCCTCATACAAAATATACTTGGCTCTCTTCTTTTTATACTCGTCAAGATCTTTTTGCCAGCTCTTTCGGATATCTGTTGCCGACATTCCTTTATTGATCTGTCGTCTCAGTTGTGAATTACCGGCCAATAGATCAAATAGCTTGGGCTTGGAAATAAGAGTAATATTATTTTGCTTTGAGATGCTTGAAAGCCTCAATAACAAATCAAGATCTATTCCTTGGCCGCTACGATAATCTACGATCGATGGACCATAACACTTCTTATTTTTATACTTTGGTGAAGAAGCACCGGGCATAGAAGTCGGGATAAAAGAATGTTCCCCACAGCGAGAGTTGGGATAACCTACCTGTTCGAAAGGATGGTCCGTACCACGCCCTTCACTCCATGAGCAAGCTTCGAGGTAACAAATGGTTGGATAGAGTGCGATAGCTTTATCGCTACGAAGATTTGGACTAGGAGGCAGAGGTAACGAGTATGGATCACCATGCTTCCAACCGATAACAGGCAAAACAGAAAGGGGAACGGTTCGTCCACGAGAAAGCCACCTTTCTCCGTTAATCATAAGAGCGGCCTCTCCAAGGGTTAGTCCGTGAACTGCAGGAATAGGCAGCAGACTCACAAAAGATCGATACTTATTATCTTTCATCACTGCACCATCTATCGTATCATGGGGATTGGGACGGTCGAGGATCAGCATAGGTATAGCATACTCAGCACAAGCATCCATGACATAATACATCGTACTTATGTAAGTGTAAAAACGTACTCCGACATCTTGTATATCAAAGATCATCAAATCGATGTCTTTAAGCTGATGTCTTGTGGGCCTTTTGCTTTTACCATAAAGGGAATGAACAACTATCTTGGTTTTGGAGTCATAACCTGATTCCACAACCACACCGGCATCATAATTTCCTCGCAATCCGTGTTCCGGTGTGTATAGAGCCTCTATATCAACGCCATGGCTGAGAAGGGTATCGATGAGATGAGTCTTTTGTGGAGTATCCAGGACTGCAGTGTGATTGGTTGTTATCCCGACACGCTTACCCTTAGTATAGATGAGGATCTCTGAAATACGTTCTGCCCCGACCTTAATCTGTGAAAAGACAGCTGTATGGCTGGTCATAAGCAGAGAAAATAGAAGGAAAAGCAACTTCATATCACACAACATGATTTACGTATGAAGACAGTAGGAGATCTTTTGCATTGGAAGAGACAGTCCCTATATTGATACCCAAATTATGACAAATGGAATAAAGTGTAGAACCATAGAATGATGTCATCTCTCCGATAAAATGCACGGGGAGTGTATCGGTAAGAGGGAGTACAGAGTGTGACAAAAAATCCACACAAGAGGTTCTGATAAGAGATTCGATCGCGGGATCTTCTCTGTGTGGGAAAATAAATTTCCATGCAATGGTATGTAGAAATTCAGGAGACAAAGGTTCTTTTTTGACATTAGCCATGAGAAATCCGTGATTGACCCCATAATTGCGGTAGAAGGACTCAGAAAGATCAGTAGGTAATCTATGTGATAAAAGGGCTGATATAAATCGGGCTCCTAAGACCGTACTACTTCCGTGATCTCCATGTATATAACCTAAGGAAGGAATGGTATGGGTGATACTCTGGCCGTTATAAAGACACGCAGTGGAAGTTTCTTCAACCACCGCAACTACACCTTGAGTACTTCCACATATGGAGCAAGCTAACCCTTGATGATAATCATGAATCTCTATGGGACAATCAAAATGCTGAATCAATGCTTCCTCCAATGAGATTCTCCCTCTTTGATCCATCTCCGTGCAATATAGAATGACAGTGGCAATCTCCTGTGGCAGCTTGTCCATGACTTCCAGAGAGAGGATTTTGGAAGGTTCGATCGAGGTGGAGTTGACAGGGTTAAGAGCACTCGTTTCAAAAGCCCTAATCTGTGTGTTTCCATCCACGATATGCCATGCCGCATTGTCTTTCCCCAATATTCCTATAATCCGCATCTTTACTTTCATTTAGAGTGAAACTCAAAGAAGACTATCTCATATGGTTGGATCGTATATACCCAATCTTTTGCAGTAGTATTGAGCTTCAAAGTCTGTGTTTTTTTGATGTACTTATCAAAATCTTTCAGGTTTGTAGTAGTTGTCTTACCCTCTGTAAGGAAATGGACACCCCTTACTTCGTGAGGAGAGAAATTCTTTCCCTTAAAAACAAAACGATAAGGCAATGGATGACGTGTGGTATTAACGACCTTGAGATAAAAAGTTTTATTGTCTGCTGTTGAAGTAAGAGATGTATAGATAGGCTTCCAACCACTGAGATCCTCTGATGCACAATCGTTTAAAGAGCGAAGCAAAGGTCCTCTCATAGCCAGATAAGCCTTCATCATAAAATACAGAGGTGTAGGAATATATCTTCCTCCATCCACATAAACAAGGGGGTAAGCCTCAGTATCACCTCTCTCAGCCAGTAAAGGTGATATAGTCAAGCCTTTTAAGTTTGAAGCCAAGTTTTCAGCATTAACTAAAAAGGATGCTCGGAGGATAAGATTAGGAATAAAGAGAGTACTATCTACTCGAGAAAAGCGACACTCGCCCAGCATAATAGGTTGCTTCAGCATCGAAATATTATCGTTGATATCAGGGACAAGATCTGACAATATAGGGGATTTAACAGGCTTACACGAGGCATCAAAAATACGATCACTAAACCTTTGGTGCACTCTCAAGTCTCCTGAACTAATCAAGTCTATCGGAACATGGTTCTCCCAGAATGCTTCACTCATCGCACTGAAGCGTCTGAAATAATCATAGCTTGTCATGTCATACCCCATTTGAATAGCCGGCATAAGATGGGCAGAGTCTTTACTTATGTCATAAATGCTTAGGATATGCTTACCAAGTTCGAGATGAGCTGAGATACGGTCTCCCAAGAACTTAATGTTTTCTGCTCTGGGGGCTGCCGTCCTATCGGTCATACCGATGTTGGATACGAGGATTGGGGGCAACCTCAACAACTTAGACAAGAGGAGGAAATCATCAAGCCCAAAATCCCCGGTATACTCATGTCCACTAATTGTCCAAAAGGGAAACTTTGAAGACGTATCAGTCTCCCTTGCCCACCGGGGATAAGTACCCGGGAAAAAACCATTCGCAACTCGCCCCTCCGGAAAACGGATAAATCCGGCTCCAAAGTCTCGTATCAGATAGAACAAGGAGTCACTGAGATTATGTGTCAGCTTCATATCACTTGGAGTAAATGTGATATCATCAATGCTTACACTCCCACGACCTTTCACTCTTATCATCATGTGAGCGACATCAGAACTTTTATTTGGCGATACCGTGGCCATGACTCTTTCCCAAGTCTGAGAGGAAAGATGGACCTTTTGTGCCTCGGACAACTCGACAAGAGCACTATCAACAAGTACGATACTAATGGATAGTGAATCAGACGACGCTTTCATCCTCGCAGAGAAAGTGTATGCGTCACGAGATAATACAGAAAAGCGTGCTGTATTTATGATTTCCACACTATTGAGAGAATCTCTGGCAGGAATGAGACTGATATGATACAGAGATGAGGCTCCACCCTCAGCCCTCTGCACAGCGCTCAAACCATGAAGAATCTTCCAACCAAAATGGATTTCAGGAACTGGGTATACCGTCGTATAACCGTTGGGAGTTGTTATTTCTTGGGTATTGAAATCATATTTACAATTTTCGAGCCTTGGAGCAAGTTCAAAGCCTCCATTGATAAGCAAATTATGACTCAAAAGATCTTTCCCACTGATACTTTTACCTCCAAGAGTGAGACCTACCGGCAATAGTCCATCATGAACAACAGGCTTATCGGCATCTATCTCAATAGTACCTACAGTACGGATAGATTGATAACATGCCGTTGCGAACAGTACAACATATACTAAAAATATAAGTCTCCAAATCCTCATCATGACGACTAATCACTTAGTCTCGCACCTCTATTTTTTCAGGAACCGAAATATCACCACCTCTCACCCAAGTAGAAACGGCACTATCTATAAGTAAGTTCAGGAAAAACATAATTATGATGTTGCAATACATCAACTTTGTGAAGTTGCGACGAGTGTTCTGATACAATAAAGCCAATACAACGGCTCCTATCGCTATCAGTAGTCCCCACGTCAGATACAGATGCTCTGTCAAACCGGAGTTCAATAAGTATACTATATCTGCACGATTAGGCATAAATGCAATTATCTGCTCCGGACTTAGCAACAACAATACAAAGAATATAATAAGGATTGTTGATCCCATTGCCATGATTAAACTGAAAATCCTAAGGGACATTCGAGCATTCTTGATCAGATTAACCACATGTCGTGCCATCAACAAAGCAGCAAAAGGATAGATCAAGAGGACACAAGCTGACTGAGAGATATTTGGTAGTAGTGAAAAAAAGATCGATACCACGACAATAATCGCAGATAACAGATACAACGGGTTTCCATTAGATGTCTGTCCCCCGGTATCCGTCTTTTTAGATCGAACACTGAACATCGGCAAAATAATCCAAGGAGATAGACCTATGAGTGTACCAATCAACACTTTATACCAAGCAAATGAGTGACTCACAACAGTGCTTCCTAGCCCTAAAATCCCCATACCCTGCGCAGAAAAGAGACTTATCCCCTCTACCTTCCATACAGTGATGTACCAAAGTATAGGAAGAAGCAGCGAAGTGACAAGGAGATAAAGCAGTACTCGCAAGATTTGAGACATTCTATATTTTCCCAACAAGAAAAGATATATACCAAATGCTGCAAGCGGGAAAAGCAATGCAAAAATACCTTGTGTCAAAATTCCTCCGGATATGAGCAATGGCAACCACCAAGGCAGGCCTCTCAATTGCGCCTTTTCTTCCCATCTGTACATTGCCATCATGGTCAATGTCACAAACATCGTGAAAAGCATATCAATGCTTGCAATCACCGAGGAGTAGTGAAATCCAACGCTTGTTATCAGAAGTAAGGTAGCCAAGTACGCTAACCTGAACCTTTGTCGGTTGGCGACAAAGACAAAAAATGCCGTAGAAAGCACGACAGTACTTATCAACGTAGGAAGTTTAGCGGAGACTGCTGTAACGCCTCCAATCAGGTAAGAAGTGCCGGCAATGATCCAATACAATAGTGGAGGAAGCCCGTTATCGGACTTCAACGCAGAGTGAGGAAATATGCTATTGTCATCCATCATCCTCTCCACAATGGAGATATTCTGGATCTCATAGGTATGCAAAAAGGCGGAGAAAAAGATCCCGACAAATAAGCTTGCCATGGCTATGACAGGTATAGACAAGATAGATTTCTGCAATTGCAAGTTCCTTCTGAACAGAGAGTATTGTTTGATCTTTTTCATATCCTAATATTGTTTATCACACACCTGTGTCAATGATTATGGTGTCCACCGCATACTACAAGCGGAGGATACTCGACATGATCACTATCGACCCTCAATTCTTCCTTGCTGAAAAACTTCACGCCCGGCACAAGAGGGCTATAATACAAAGCCATACGGATACGCTTTCTTTGATCAACAGAAAAGATATCTTGATGAGAAATTTCGTAATCCATAATATTTGTTGAGTAGAAGCGTCTTTGCTCACAGCTTGTACGCTGGAGGAGTTCGTCCAGTTGGAGCTGGGTCAATCGATCTCGATTGCCATACTGTAGCCTCTTTGCCTCATATATCTTCCTGTCATAAGAAGGTGTATCCTCACAATAGTCCGAATCAACACACTTATCCGCAAGACGATCATGATCTTCGTTCTCTGCAAAGACATGATAAAGGCCCAAATAGTGGCCCAATTCATGGGACAATGTTGCTGCAGGATTATAGAGTTCACGCTCGGTGTTCTCTTCCTTGTGAAAAGCAACCGTGTTGATTACTATCACATGATTACGATCCTCAAGCAGTTTAGGGCTGAAATCCTTGAATCCCGGAAGATTTTTACCCTTCACAAGAGCCGGCAAGAAAGTTGCCCCATGTACCTCTCCTGCAGGCGTATTGGGATCTGTCTGAGCCTCTTTCTTGAACCTGAAGACGAAGATATTGATGTACTTACTACGATCCCAAGCCAAAGCGTGATATTTCCCATCCTTTTTATCCCTAAGGACATCTAAATAATTGATTTCAGTATCACTCACCTTGACTCTATTGATACCGGGTATTGGAAGAGGTTTGCCGGAAGGATCGCTTTGCGCCATGACAAACTCAAGCCCCATATCAGGACGATTGGTATCATTTTTATCTCGAGGATATTTCAGTTTATCGACATCTTCAAGTTCCCCAAATCTCGGATCTCCGACAGGACGATAGTATTTATTTACTTTCTCCATGAGAGTTGCCAAATACTCTCCGGATGGTTTATCCTCCTGCTTCGTGTTATCAGTATAAAGGATGTGAAAAATGACGGGTAGTTTGTAATCTATCTTCTCAAGATCAAGATCTCCTGCAACCTGATTGAGAGTAATAGCCTTAGAGTTTCCCCCATCGATCTTAAATACCAACTGTCCTGACCTTTTCTCGGTAGAAATATTGGGTTCAACAACAATTGTGACAAGCGTACGTGTCAGTCCTTTGTCACTCTTCTCTGTTCTGAACCAAGAGTCCGATGGTGTAGCTGTCCACACATCACTTGACTTGACGAGGACCTTGTATGTTCCTCCATTCACAGGGATGGCATCGATAGTCTCGACTCCAAGGGAAATACCCTTTTCGCCTGATTCAAACTTACAACCGGATGACACCGATGCAAAAAGCATCACCATCATCAAGTTGAACAGAATCGGATATATACTCAGTCTTCTCATCATGTTCTGTGTAAATTGTTAATCGTTTATTTCTGTGCCAAGGAGTCTTCGAGGATGAGCTTTGCCTCATTGAACGAAGCAATACGGCCTTCGCCATAACGATACCCCCTCTCCTCCATACGACGGACAATCTCATCTGCCACGCTACGATCTATGCCCGCTTCAGCCATATTCGCAGCAAGACCAAGAGAACGGAAGAAGCCCTCAGTCTTTGCAATAGCCTTATTCACGATCTCATCAGTATCGGTGCCCTCTATACCCCATACTCTCTTGGCGTACTGTACTATCTTTGCTTCCTTATGAGGTCTCATTATGCGAAGTACAGAAGGATATACCATTGCCAAAGAAGCTCCATGAGTCACGTCTGTGAGAGCGGTGATCTCGTGACCTATCATGTGTGCAAGCCAGTCCTGAGCCGTACCCATAGCCAAGAATCCATTGAGAGCAATCGTAGCCGAAAGCATGTACTCACAGAAAAGATCATAATCTTGTTCGTAAAGTTTCTCTTGATTATTCGCAATATCGATGATATTGAGGAGAATACCCTCAGACATTCGGTCCATCACTCCACTCTGATTAGGATATGTGAGGTATTGCTCGCAAGTATGCATGAAAGCATCTGCTATACCACAAGCAATTTGGTGCTTGGAGAGGGTGTAAGCATAGGTAGGATCAAGGATTGAAAAAACCGGAAATTCACTGTAAAAAGCAAACTTCTCCTTTGTCTCTCTGTTGGAAATGACTGCACATGAGTTCATCTCCGATCCCGTTGCAGGTACTGTAAGGACAACACCAAGAGGAAGACAGCTTGTGTACTTGGCAGTCTTGACGATTTCCCATGCAGGAGTCGGTGTATGTATTCCGGCAGCTATGAGCTTGCTTCCATCGATGACTGAGCCGCCACCTACGGCGAGTATGAAGTTGACTTTTTCCTCTCTACCCAAAGCGATAGCTTTCTCAAGGGTTGCCACATCAGGGTTTGCTTCGATACCACCGAATGTCACGACCTTAAAGTCCTTGAGTTGCTCCAACACTTGATCATAAATACCATTTTTCTTAATACTGCCCCCACCATAAGTGAGAAGGACAACTGCATCTTGTGGAAGTACGGTTGTGATACGAGTTATAGAGTCTTTACCAAAAAGGAGTTTTGTAGGATTGGAGAAAATAAAGTTTTTCATACTTATCTATTCTTATGTCTAATAATCTCATTTTAAATAAAATGAGCGTTTTTTAATTTAACTATTACTCAGCCCGCTTTTTCATAGGCCATTGTGGGTACTAAGGTACAAAAAAACTACGAGAGCCGGTCATTATCAACGATCTCAGACAGCCCGTGGAGATATCAAAGGACAAAAGAGACTTCCTTAAACGCATACCTTGAGACTTCACTCTTTCCCTCTTCTTTCAGGCACAATAACCCTGAAGGTGTAACTGAGATAAGCACAGCATCAAACTCCGATCCATTAGAAGCTCTATATCTATGAGGATATCCATCGTGTCTATAAAGGTACTCATGGTACATATGGCGCAATGTCAAAATTTCGTCGGGGAGTTTTTTATATACCTGTTGCAAGAGAGATAGTAAGCGATCTTGTATCTGCGCCAGTTGAAGGGGCTGTTGCGTCTCCAAAGCTATGGATGTAGGATTGGGGGCATCGGAAACAAACAAAGTTTGATTGACATTCAGTCCGATACCGATGAGGGAAGCCGATATTCCCCCACTCATCCACTCATTTTCGATAAGGATGCCCGCGATCTTCTTGTCTCCCACGTAGATATCATTGGGCCACTTGATCTTGATGAGCGAAGATGGAATTATCTCCTGAAGCAAAAAACAGAGAGACAAAGAGACAAAAACATTCAGGTCAAAAGGTTCAAAACCGTCATATTTATCGGGGCGAAGCAATATCGTCAAAGTGATGTTTTGATAAGGCTCACTCTCCCAACTATTCCCCCTCTGTCCCCTGCCCTGAGACTGATTATGGGTAGACACGACCGTCCAGGTCGGCAGGTCGGGATGAGCCGAAAGAAGAGATTTAAGGTAGCTGTTGGTCGATGCTGTTTCGTCCAACTGTATCAGGTTGTAATCCCATTGAACGTCAGACATTTTGTTGAAGTTCGGCTTTCACCTTTTTAGGGAGTTTATCAAAAACAAGATCATAAGACAACTTAATCTCCTGTATCACCCCTTTTTTATCCAGGTCTTTGTCACCACGGATGGAGTTCCAGTGCGCTTTATGCATGTGGTATCCCGGAGTGACAGCTTCATATCTCACACGCAGATCGATCGCTCTCTCAGGGTCGCACTTGACATTGAAAAAAGGATAAGGTTCATCCAAAGAAAGCAGCAAAAACATACGTCCTCCAACCTTGTAGACGAGATTGTCAGGACCAAAAGGCGTCTCCTCGGTCACATGAGGAAGGGAGAGGGCAAACTCTCTTATTTCTTCAGTCGTGATCATTTTCGTTTTCGCCTTATGAAATACAACACAACCAACCCCACAAAAGATAGGCAAAGAATAGCCGTACCGATGTACGCCACCATCTCTGTCCTCTTTATACTCTTAGGCCTGAATTCAAAAACAACCTCATGCTCCCCTTTTGGGATGCGTAGAGCCCTCAGGATATAGTCTGCTCGCAGGATCTCGGCCTCCTTACCATCTATCGTAGCATACCACCCATCAGGGTAGTAGATCTCAGAAAATACAACCAGATTATCTTCTGCCTGACTCGAAACTTTATAGGTAATGCGGTCAGGCACATAAGAGGTCTGTGTCACAGTGGCAAGACTATCTACTGCCTGATTAAACCCTTTGACTTTGTCTGTAAAAGGAGGGGCAATCACAGCCACCTGATCAAGGGGGAGCTGTCCGATAGCCGCGAACTCTTCTTTGGCATCCTTGACTTTATGCACCTGTCGGACAAACCAAGCTGCCCCATAAACTTCATCGTCAGTGATAAGGATAGCTTTTGTACGAGTAGAGTCAGGGGCTATGTAGTACTTAGTGTTCAATGCCCGAAGCACATTTACGTTATTTTTGGACAGATATGCCTCTATTACATCCTGATAGCGTTGGAGCTTGGCAGGATGGTATCCACCCACAGAGCGGTGCAGATAAGAGGTCGTCCCGTCATTGAAGGTGCTCACAGTGAGATTCATCACCCTGTGGGGGCTTTTATCTTTTAATATCTCGTCATCGATAGGCGTACGAGTATGGGCACGGCGACTGACCTCCTGAGACTCAAGATACTTACTATCATTGAGGTAACGCTTATCAACACTCCAAAGGTCGATGAGGGTAAGTGCAGTGATAAGTAGGAAGGCGATCTGAGTATTTACTCTCTTAAAATAAAGCAGCGCGATCACACCCATCCCGATGAAGAGAATAACAAGGCTCCTCACGGCGTCAGCTCTGAAAATAGCTTGTCTCACGCTCTCTAAATCATTTACAAGCACCTGAAACTCGGGCTGCTGTGCGGTGTAACTCGCAAACGCGGATCTCTCCATATCACTGAGAAAGCCTCCGCTCAGCGACGGCATCAACAGCATGAGGAGTGCAACCCCTCCGGTCAATGCGACGGATGCATAGGTTGCCAACTTCTTTTCCTTCAGTATCTTCGGATCCTTACCGATCATGTACAATCCCCATACCGCAAAGAGAGGTATAGTCATCTCTGCGACAACAAGGATAGAGGAGACCGTACGGAACTTATTGTATAGAGGGACATGGTCAATGAAAAGGTCAGACAACCACATCATATTATGCCCCCACGAGAGCATGACAGTCAGCACCGTAACTATACCCAACGCCCACTTCATAGGCCCCTTGCTTGCAAAAAAGCCAAAGAAAGCCAAAGCCAAAACAAAGGCGCCCACATATACAGGGCCGGCCGTGAAGGGCTGATCTCCCCAATACCTGTTTTGCTGCGCGACAAACTGTCGTGACTGAGGATGTTGAACTTCGTCCAGCGCCGGTTCTGTCATCCCGATATGCGAACTGAATCCACCCTTGGCATCAGGAATAAGGAAAGTAAGCATCTCATCTATACCATAACTCCACTGAGTGATGTACTCCTTGTCCAACCCGGTCGAAGATGTCTTTTGTGCTCCCGAGTCCGTAACCAACTCGCTTCCGCCCCTCATCGTTTCCTTTGAGTACTTGTACGTATGGTAGAGATTGGTGACATTGACAGATACACCTACGAGTCCGGCCAGCACGATGCTCCCGAGTGATTTACCAAAATGCTTCCAGTCCTTTTGCCTATACGCCTCAATCGCCCATGCTATGACCATCCCCAGCATGAGGATGGCAAAGTAGTAGCTCATCTGTATATGATTAGAGTAGATCTGAAGGGCCGTAAAAAGGGCGGTCACCGAAAAACCGAGGAAGTATTTCCTCCGGTGAAATGCCAAAACCAATCCGGCAATTGTCGGTGGGATATAGGAAAGAGTAAGGAGCTTCCATATATGACCCGCGTCGATCAGAATAAGGAAATACGACGAAAAAGCCCACATAACAGCTCCCGGTACCGAAAGTAAAGGCCTCACCCTGCATGACCTCATCAAGATATAAAAACCTATGAGCATCAAAAATACCAGATAAGTATCTCCGGGGAGGAGATCAAATGGGGCTTTGAGTTGATAGACCTTTTGGACATTGTTTAACACCCCGGAAGATGGATAGGTGGGAGAGATCTGATACATCGGCATTCCCCCAAAGACATTGCCCGTCCAAAGTGGAGAGTGTCCCGTCTCTTGTCTCACTTCGACAACATCACGAGCTACACCGGCAGATCCGGCACCATCCATCTGAAAGAGTTTTCTTCCCTCAAAGGCAGCAGGATAAAAGTATGCCAAAGCAATCAGAGCAAAAACAACAATGATGGCTATGGTGCGTGAGATCGGGTGTTGCCACCACTTTTTAGGAGCTTGTTCGAGCGTATTCATTATGGTAGATCTGTTTTATCAGTCGTAAAAGTTATTTTCAAATTTGGTGAAATTTCCCTGCTTCATCAGCACTTGCTTACGGAACGAGTGTAGAAAACCCAATCCGTAACCAAAAAGCTGCACATAAGATGCAATGATCCCATGGACTGCCAAGTCCATCCATCCGGTACGTATAAAGAGATCACAACATATCAGCAGAGCATAAACAAGTGGGAACATGAGCCAGTAAGGAGTGTGAAAAACGGCCAAAAGGAACAATGCCACGTGTCCGATGACAAATAATGCGGGTAACCAGTGCACAAGTTTGAGAGTACCCGGATGAAGTTTATTGAGTGTGATACGGGCAATACCGCTGTTGTATACCTGACGGAAAAATTGCACGTATGATACTCTGCGTTTATGATACAACCAAGCTTCTTCGTAGCACTCGGAGTGGTGTCCGGCTTCGATGATCCTCATACTCAGATCCAAATCCTCACCGAAGCGCATGGCTCTGAAACCACCCACACTCAAAAAGACCTCTCGATCCACCCCCATATTGAAACTGCGGGGATAAAACTTATCGAGCCTCTTCTTTCCACCCCTGATCCCACCTGTGGTAAAGAATGAAGTCATGCTGTAATCTATGGCACGCTGAACGACAGTGAAGTCTTCGCTCGCCCGATCAGGTCCACCCCACAGAGAGGCCGGTCGCTGCACACGACACCGATCCACAGCAACAAGGTAATCTTCCGGTAATACAGTATCCGAATCAAGGATGATAAGTGTCTGCCCTAGAGCCTCATGAGCACCTCTATTGCGCGCTCCACCGGGACCGGTATTATCTTGATAGATATACTTCACATCCAAGCGATCTGCAAAGCCTTCCACAATATCCTTCGAGGGAACTTTTGAACCATCCTCGACAACAATAACTTCAAAGTCAAAACCTCCTGTCAATCGAGAAATCGACTCCAATAGCTCTCTGATCTCATCAGGTCTATTGTACAATGGTATGATAAAAGAGTATTGCAGAGGCATATAGTTTGGGTGTGTTATTTTGACACAAAGATAAGTCTTTTCGGTCAGAGTTCAGTCCCCCAAGGCAGGTCCGGAAAGCGAGAAAAAAGCCATTCGGAGACTCAAAAAAAGGTTGTCTAACTTGATGTCGCAAGTTAGACAACTTCATTCATCAAGTTAGACACATGAATTTTGAGGGATCTACATCCTTTTCCTAACCGATTATCAGTGGGCTAAACCAGAAGCGGCACTACAACAAAGGGCGTCCGATATTGAGTATATCGGACACCCTCTGTCGTTAATCGTTACAGAATGACTTTATGGACGGAAGACAGTCACACGCTTTTCAGCTCTGTAACTTGGGATCGTCTTGATAGACTTGAGATACTCTATCATATTGTCTGCTGTAGTGACAAACTTATTGACTCCCGCATCCTTATGATCATACTTATATGCAGCAGAGATATAGCTGTTTACAGACACAGTATAGGTCGCAGCAAGATTCATCGGTGTACCATCCGGAAGAAACAGCTTAACCTCCTTGAGACTGCCGTCTTCATTGAGATAATAGTGAGACGTCATCCCCGAAGGATAAATAGGTAATCTCTCATCTCGCTCAAATGCAGCGTAGTGGAGGTTGAGAATCTCTTGCCCTGTGAGATTGAACACTATGGCTTCATTGCCAAAGGGATCGAGCGAATAGACATCCATCAGAGTGACATCTCCTTTAGACAACTTGTCTATGCGAACGCCACCGGGATTGATGAGAGCAATCTGCGTACCTACGCCGGCACGAAGAGCGTCTACCATGAGATAACCAAGCTGTTCGTAAGACGTAAACTCATCTTGAGACCTGGCAATGACTTCTTTAAGAGCAGGAGCATCATTGTACTTACGTACCATCTCTCTGAGGTCTTCTCGGACATTACCTTCTTTACCAACCGAGATGAGCTTCATCTCCCGATCCACACTTCCATCAGGCTTCACGGTAAGCTGAATGAGCGTGGCAAATTTGAGTTTGCTTGCCGCCTGTGTAATCATGACACCATTGTGAATCTGGTCGGTATCGACCTTGGTATGGGAGTGACCTCCGATAATCAAAGGAGTAACCCCGGTCGGAAGTTGGTTGGCGAGCTCGACATCATTCTCAAAACCGAAGTGATTCAGATAAATAAAGACATCGGCACTGTCTTTGAGATGTGTATAACTCTTGGCTGTCTTGATAGGATCGTGAAACGTAAACCCGGTGACATTGTCAGGATGTGAATCCGGGATACCTCCACTATTGATATCCAATATGGAAGCAACGGCAACCTTAGTGCCATCGGTCAAGGTAAAGATATGATACGGCCTGATCTTGAAGTCTGACCCTGCGGGAATAGTAAGATTGGCACAGAGGAAGGGAAATTGAGCCTTGTGTGTCAGCTTGGCAAACCCCTCGTGCTTGGTATCAAACTCATGATTTCCCACAGCCGACACATCAAACTTCAAAGCATTCATGAGCTCTATCATCGGAAGTCCTTTTTCGGGATATTGATCATTAACAGGGTTGCCGGTTTGGTTGTCTCCTCCGGAAACAACCAAAAGTCCGGGATAGGCAACTCGGAGACTGTCTACAATATAACCTAAGCGAGGAAAATTGTCTATCGCTGCGTGCATATCATTGACAGCGAGAATGGTTATGTGCTTGTCAACGGCTCTCTGAACGGGGGCCTTCCTCCCCAATATGCCACAACTGCTCAATGATAAGGCAAGAGCAGATAGCATGACTAAGGCCTTGATGTGTTTCATCGTTTTTTGTTTTTAGATTGGACATTCATTTGTATCAGTAGTAACTACTAATTCCGTTTGTTCTTGAATACTGCCGTCAAGATCGATTTCATTTCCCCATTTGTCATAAACTGTCAAAGCAGACAAAGGGAAATCTTTCCCGGTCTCAAACATGTAAGCCCGCAAAGCATCCATAACTTTTGCTCCGGAGTGGACCCTTACTATAGTATCGTTTACCTTGACTTTCATGTCAGCCGATTGTTGTTCAGTAAAAACAAAAACAGCAACGAGAGAGAAGATAAACCTTCTTTTCCGTTGCTGTTCATAATGTATTATTAAAAAGAGGATGACTTCACTCTCAACCCTGTGGTCTCGACAAGGCCTGCCATCAAGTTCATGATGTGGATGGCTGTGCCGGCTGCTCCCTTCAATAAATTGTCAAGAGTGGAGACTATCAGCAACTTGCCGTCATGCTTGGAGAGATGCAGCAAGCAATTATTGGTATTTGCGATGTCTCTTACATCAGGATACTTATCCACTATATGGATAAAAGAGTGGTCGTCATAGTACTCGCTATACATATCCTTGACAGTTTGAATATCTACACTACACTCGGTATATATCGAAGTGTAGATACCTCTCGCATAATTACCACGCATAGGGATAAAGTTGAGAGGTTGCTGAAAGCTTTTCTGAATATCGTTCAGCGTGTTGCGTACCTCGTCTATCTGCGGATGCTCAAAGGGACGATAGATCGAGAAGTCATCAAAAAGCATGTTGTAAGACAACGGAGCTCCTTCTCTCGGACGAGCAGCGGCTTCGGTCTTGCCTGCGACGGAGTGAATGTGTATCTCCTTGTTGAGAAGAAGATGCTTCGCCAATGGGATAAGACCGATAGCAATCGAACTCGCAAAACATCCGGGTACAGCGACTCTCTGCGCCCCACAAATACGACGTCTGTACGCCTCCGGAAGCCCATACACAAACCCTCCATCAATACCCTCTGTCGGTAAACGATGCTCGAGGGAAAAATCTATGACCTTGAGGTGCTCCGGTAGTTTATGAGTATGCAGAAATGCTCTCGAAGCACCGGTCTGGAGACAGATAAAAAGTATATCCAAGTCATCGAACACCGCTTCATCCGAAAACTTCATACGGCGTTCGCCAAATAGTCCGGGATGGACATCATTTACCATAGTGCCTGCTCTATTGGGAGCGTACACACGGCGGAGGATCACGTCAGGGTGATTGATAAGCAGGCTAAAAAGTTCACCCACTGCATACCCTTCGCTTCCGACTATTCCTACATTAAGCATACCAGGTTGTATTATTACAAATTACTATCTATTCTCGTTTTTCTATTCTCCGTAGATCTTTACCTTCATCTCTGCAACAAGAGGATCGGTAATATAATCATCATAGTCCATGATACGGTCAATGGTACCGTGTGGGCCGAACTCAATAATACGATTGGCTACGGTCTGTATAAACTCATGGTCATGGCTGGCAAAAAGTATGTTGCCAGGGTAAGACTTGAGTGTATTGTTGAACGCTTGAATACTCTCAAGGTCAAGGTGATTGGTAGGAGTATCAAGCACAAGTACATTCGCATCCTTGAGCATCATACGAGAGATCATACATCTCATCTTCTCTCCCCCTGAAAGGACCGAAGCCTTCTTGAGGATATCCTCTCCCGAGAAGAGCATACGCCCCAAATAACCCTTAAGGTACACCTCGTTGGTATCCTGAGCAAACTGAGATATCCACTCGATGAGATTCATGTCTGTGTTGAAGTACGCACTGTTATCAAGAGGAAGATATGCAGAAGTGACAGTTTGGCCCCATTCGAAAGTACCTGTCACAGGAGCTTGTGCACCATTGATGATTTCAAAGAATGCCGTCATAGCCCTTGGATCACGACTGAGAAAGACAATCTTATCTCCTTTCTCGACATTAAAGTTCACATCTTTGAAGAGATACTCGTCCCCCAGCTTTGCAGTCAAACCCTTAACTTCAAGGATCTTGTTGCCAACCTCTCTCTCAGGACTGAAGATGATACCCGGATAACGTCTTGAGGAAGGCTTGATCTCATCGATATTGAGCTTCTCAAGCATCTTCTTACGACTGGTTGTCTGCTTACTTTTAGCGACATTAGCACTGAAACGACGGATAAACTCCTCAAGTTCCTTACGCTTTTCCTCAGCCTTTTTATTTTGTTGTTGTTGCTGACGCAGAGCCAGCTGGCTACTCTCATACCAGAAGCTATAGTTCCCCGCAAAAAGTTGAATTTTACCAAAGTCTATATCCACCGTATGCGTACATACTGTATCAAGGAAGTGACGGTCGTGACTCACAACAAGTACCGTGTTCTCAAAATTGGAAAGATAATTTTCCAACCACTGTACCGTCTCAAGGTCAAGGTCATTGGTCGGCTCATCGAGGAGAAGGTTATCAGGCTTGCCATAAAGAGCACGGGCGAGGAGCACACGCACCTTTTGCTTACCACTGAGTTCATTCATAAGGGAGTAGTGGAGATCTTCCTTGATACCAAGCCCACTTAGCAGGATTGCAGCATCACTCTCCGCATTCCAACCCTCCATTTCAGCGAACTTTTCCTCGAGCTCGGCTGCACGTATCCCATCCTCATCAGAGAAATCAGGCTTGGCATACAAC
Source organism: Porphyromonas sp. (assembly GCF_030529325.1). Lineage (GTDB taxonomy): Bacteria > Bacteroidota > Bacteroidia > Bacteroidales > Porphyromonadaceae > Porphyromonas_A. The sequence continues at coordinate 42,552 of NZ_JAUMXC010000001.1, forward strand.
GCATCCTTTTCCTGCATGATATCCCACAAAACCGTATGACCTGTAAGGACAGTATTCATCACCGTCTGATCCTCAAAAGCAAAGTGATCCTGACTGAGGACTGAGAGACGCTCACCCGGCCCCATGGAGATAGAACCACGGGTAGGATCGAGTTCACCGCTGATAGCCCTCAGAAGAGTAGACTTCCCTGCACCATTTGCACCGATGATGCCATAGCAGTTTCCCTGTACAAACTTCAGATTCACATCTTGAAAGAGTACTCTACTGCCAAACTGTATTCCTAAATCGTTTAATGCAATCATTTATTACTGTATATAGTATATTCGGTTAAAACTTTTCAATGGTCTCTATCCACATAGCCGACGAAGTATCGCTACCCATGCGCCAAGGGCCACGAGGCGAAAGGGTCACTACGCCCACCTTTGGGCCATCCGGCATGCTGTTTCTCTTGTACTGCTGAGCAAAAAACCTTTTAGCAAAAATCAACATCCAATTCTTCAACTGCTCCCTGGTATACACACCCTTAAAGGCCTTCTGAGCCATGAAGAATATCTTCTTTGGTGAAAATGCATTGTACAAGAAGTGGTAGATGAAGAAGTCGTGAACTTCATAAGGGCCGACAACCTTTTCAGTGTACTGTGTTATCTCACCCGTGTTTGTAGTCGTCAATTCAGGACTGATAGGAGTAGCCACGACATCCATAAGTACCATCTTCAACTCCTCGCCATAGCCCCCTTCGCGAGCAATGTAGTCCACCATGACCTTGATCACGCTCTTGGGTAACGAAGCATTGATACTGTACATGGACATATGATCTCCGTTGAAAGTACACCAGCCCAAAGCCAGCTCTGAAAGATCTCCCGTACCGAGAACAAATGTACCCTCCATACCGGCTACATCCATCAGGACTTGTGTTCGCTCCCTCGCTTGAGCATTCTCATATGTCAAGTCTTGAGTCTCTCCGTCATGTCCGATGGCTTTGAGATGATTAACTGCAGCTTCTGCAATGGATATTTCTCTCGATGTTACCCCAAAGAGTTTGAGCATCTCTTTTGCGTTACTATGGGTTCGGCTGCTCGTACCAAGTCCCGGCATAGAGATCCCGATTATCCCCTTTCGATCAAGCCCGAGAAGATCAAATGTCCTAACGGCAACAAGCAAAGCAAGGGTGGAGTCCAGACCTCCACTAATACCGATGACAATCTTTTTAGCATTAAGAAATGCCATACGCTGAGTAAGTGCAGCTACCTGTATGTCCCACATTTCCTGGCATCGTTCATCCCAATTTGTAGACGATGGCATGAATGGATTTCTGTCGATCGGACGTGTCATATCATAGTCTCCATCCTCTTCCTTGAGCGAAAATGGGATGATAGACATATCCTCCGTTGCGTACATTGAAGCCGCAGACTTGAACGAACTATTGATAAGTCTCTCCGTACGGATACGAGAGACATCTATATCATTGATGATGAGGCGCTCTTCATATACAAAACGCGGCATCTCAGAGAGGATCACACCATTTTCGGCGATAAAGGCCTTCCCTGTATAAACAAGATCGGTAGAGCTCTCCCCATAACCACAAGAAGAGTACACATATCCCATGATACCCTGAGACGAAAGGCTCGATACGAGAGATCGGAGGTAGTCATGCTTCCCGGCATTTTCATTACTTGCCGACAAATTGAAGATGATGTGTGCACCATAGAGAGAAAGGCGAGTACCCGGAGTAACAGCAGTCCACATATCCTCGCATATCTCTACTCCGACCCCGACATCCTTATACTTGAAGAGGAGGTTATGGCCGATAGGTACTTCGTAATCGCCTATGCGGATACGAGAAAAGGTAAGTTCAACAGCAGAGGAAAACCATCTTTTTTCCTGAAACTCTCTATAATTCGGCAAGTAGGTCTTAGGTATCGCACCCAAGATCTTTCCACCCTGGAGTGCAATTGCAGCATTGTAAAGTCTCTCCTCAGCACGAATAGGCATACCAACAAAGACAAGGACATCTGTATCCTTAGTTTTCTCTGCCAATTCACAGAGGGCCATCTCTGCCTGATGCAAGAGATAAGGTTGCATGAAGAGATCTCCACAGGTATAGCCTGTGATACAAAGCTCCGGAAACGAAAGCATTTCGACATTTTTCTCCTGAGCCTGTCTGATCATTGCCTCGATACGCTCTATATTGTAAAAGCAGTCTGCAACCCTTACAAAAGGGACAGCTGCCGCCACCTTGACGTAACCGTGTTTCATAATTCTTTCTAAATCCTATTTTCTAATATGATAATAATTCATCCATACTAATTGTCAAAGATACAACAATTAAAGGGATAACACCCCTACACTATCACTAATATCAACATAAGTTTAGTACAACCTATGTCAGACTCATATCACCATCACAACTCACCCTCTCCAATAGGACGTAAGATCCAACAGATATGGCAGTTACAACCTAATTCATGATAAACAAAACCTGCCGATCTCAGCTGAGATCGGCAGGTAAAAAAGCAAATAAGTATTATTGACACCTTAATCCATAAGGTCACATTTTTTACTCGTCATCGTCTTTATGCTCGGCAAGAAGTTTCTCCTGGATATCCTGAGGCACAAGCTCATACGAAGCAAACTTCATCGTAAACGATGCACGACCTCCGGTGATAGAGCTGAGTGATGTAGAATAAGAAGAAAGTTCCTTCAATGGCACCTTGGCCTGTATCCTTTCATACCCCTTCGCACTCTCCATACCCATGATCATGGCACGTCGTCCCTGAAGGTCACTCATGACATCGCCCATAAACTCTCCTGGAACACTGACGGTGACGTCATATACAGGCTCAAGTACCTTTGGATTGGCCTCACGGAATGCCTGACTGAATGCATTACGCCCTGCAAGCATAAACGAAACTTCATTACTATCGACAGGGTGCATCTTACCATCGTAAACAATGACACGCACGTCTCGAGCATAAGATCCGGTAAGAGGTCCTTGCTCCATACGAGACATGATCCCCTTGAGGATGGCTGGAAGGAATCGGGTATCAATAGCACCACCGACCACGCTGTTCACAAAGACCAGCTTGCCGCCCCAATCCAACTTAACCTCTTGTGTGTCTCTCGGAGTGATCTTAAACTCTTGTCCGTTGAACTTGTACGATGAAGGCACAGGCATACCCTCTGTATATGGTTCGACAATAAGGTGTACTTCACCAAACTGTCCGGCCCCACCGGACTGCTTCTTGTGACGATAGTCCGCACGAGCAGTCTTGGTAATAGTCTCACGATAAGGTATACGAGGCTCTTCAAAGCGGATGTTTATCTTTTCATTGTGTTCGATACGCCACTTGAGTGTACGCAAGTGGAACTCTCCCTGACCATAAACAATCTGCTGGCGCAACTCCTTGGACTGCTCGACAATCCATGTAGGATCCTCGCTATGCATACGAGAAAGTATTTCACTGAGTTTTTCAGCATCTGCCTCATTTTCTGGATATATGGCTCTGCGATACTTTGGTTCTGGGAATGTCAATGGAGGATAAACCCACTCGCAACCCTTTTCATTAAGAGAGTTGCCAAGTTTGATATCTTTGAGCTTTACGACAGCACCTATGTCACCGGCTTTCATCATTGAAATCTTTTCACGTGTCTGTCCATCCGGCACAAATATCTGTGCAAGTCGTTCCTTACTCTCTCTCTGAGGGTTGTAGAGGTCATCACCCTCTTTCACAGTACCGCTTACCACCTTGAAGTAGTCCACCTGACCGATGTGTGGTTCGACAGTAGACTTGAAGAAGTAAAGGCTCGTAGGCCCGTCACTCTTGGTCTCTATCACTGTACCGTCTACAGCCTGCATTGGAGGCATCTTGTCAGCACATGGCACGACATTGCCGAGGAACTCCAACGTACGACGCACACACATATCCTTGAGAGCACTCACACAAAATACAGGGAACATACCCCTCGCGATAAGGCCTTGACGAATACCTTCGCGCATCTCATCTTCACTGAGGCTACCCTTTTCAAAGAAAGTATCCATGAGACCTTCATCATTTTCAGCGGCTGCCTCTACGAGGGCTTGATGAAATTCCATAGCTCGGGGCATCTCATCCTCAGGGATATCCAAGACTTCAGGGACACCCCCCTCGGGTTTCCAGCGATAGAGCTTCATCTTCAAGACATCCACAATCTCATTGAAAGAAGCTCCGGTATTGCGAGGGTATTGTACAGCAATTGCTTTTGAGCCATAACGCTCACGAAGCTGGTTGTATGTCATCTCAAAGTCTGCCTTGTCATTGTCAAGCTGATTGATGATGAAGACGACAGGCTTGTTGAACTGCTCGGTGTATCTGAACTGGTTGATCAGTCCTACTTCGACACCATACTGTGCATTGACTACCATGAGAGCAGTGTCCGTAACCTGAAGTGCAGATACAGCAGCACCGATAAAGTCATCTGCTCCCGGACAATCAATAAAGTTCAACTTGCGTTCGAGCCATGGAACAGAAAATACGGTAGAGAAAACAGAATATCCGTAGTCTTTTTCAACCGGGAAGTAATCACAAACTGTATTTCCAGCTTCGACTGTGCCACGGCGTTTTATGACGCCGGCTTCAAAGAGCATAGACTCGGCCAAGGTCGTCTTACCTGACCGCGAACTCCCAAGGATTGAGATATTCTTGATTTGGTTAGTTTCGTACACTTTCATAGTATCTACAATTATATATTAGTATTTGGTAATGATTCAGTCAGCCGGAAAGGCAGGCAAGCATTGTTGCCGCTTTAGATCTCCCCCAAAGTAGCAACATTTTTCGAGATTTCCAACGATTAGTATACTTTTTTCACTAAAAGATTGACGTTTATCCGCTACTCCTATCAATTCTATATTATAGGGATATTTCTTGCAAAAACTTATCTCTACTCAACTATCTATTTAAATCAAATTTCGCTTGCTATTCCAAAATAAAACAGTATTTTTGCATCACATTTTCGGGGTGTAGCTCAGCCCGGTTAGAGTACACGTCTGGGGGGCGTGTGGTCGCTGGTTCGAATCCAGTCACCCCGACGAGCTATTGCAAGCACCGACACATGTCACTATGACACGTGTCGGTGCTTTTTTATTGCTCCGAATTGAGATACACAAGGATAGAAATCAAGGTAGACTCCTTGATGAATCGATGTGCCTACCTTGACGCATCAAGATAGGCACCTTTTTTTCGTCCTCGGATAGCGTGAAATACAGAAGTGAGCAAAACCAACAAGCCCTCAACCAAGAGTTTTTCTTGATTGAGGGCTTGCATCACTTATTGAGATATCGGGGTTACTTCTCAGCTGTAAAACCTTGTTGCTCGAGACTTGGCTTGACTTTTGGAAAATAGACACTTCTGTATCTGGCTCCAACGAAGTCGGTCCAAGCGCAGACTTCCGCAGTGTCGCCACGTTGAGCGAGATAATCCTTGTATGTCGCATCATACTCCGCCACAAGACCGTCCGTATCCATGTTGTAAGTATCTGTCGCGACAGTAGCATCGTAGGGAAGACGAGGCTTGAGGGACTGCTGTCCGGCTTCGACACCGATACACATCCCCAAGACCGGATAAACATACTTCGGAAGTTCAAGAAGCTCGATGACCTCAAAAGGCTCACGACGGATTGCTCCGATCGGCACGACACCATACCCCAAAGACTCTGCGGCTGTCATCGCATTGGAAAATGCAATACCCACATCCACCGAACCAACGATAATAGACTCTATGGATGTGGCGTGTTCAAAACGCATTCCCTTGGCAGCCATCTTCTTCGCCACCTTATGGTAGTCCATGAGAAAAACCATGAAGACAGAACACTTGGAGATCCACTCCTGCCCTCCTGTCAATTTGGCGATTTTATCCTTTTTAGATTGATCTCTGACCACAATGATGCTCCACTGCTGACCATTGACTGATGTAGGAGCATGGATAGCAGACTCAATGATGGCCCTCAGATGCTCCTCCTTTACCGCCTCGTCTGTATAATTACGTATACTGCGATGCGCTTTCATCACCTTTATTGTTTCGTTCATATTTGTATGATTTTATTGTCTTCTTTAGTGGTAACAAGACTGTAAGCCGATTCGTTCACAATCATGGCTTATCTGAAACAAAAAGAGCTGCGAGACAAACTCGCAGCTCTTTTTGTTTTTTATTCCCACTCTATCGTTGCGGGTGGTTTTGAACTGATATCATACACGACGCGGTTGATTCCACGCACACGATTGATGATATCGTTGGAAACTTTTGCCAAAAACTCGTGAGGCAAGTGCGCCCAGTCTGCAGACATCGCATCAGTAGAGGTCACTGCACGGAGGGCGACAACACTCTCGTATGTACGCTCATCACCCATAACCCCAACCGACTGTACCGGAAGGAGAATAGCTCCTGCCTGCCAAACTTTATCATAAAGCCCCCACTCTCTGAGTGCCGACACATAGATATCATCAGCCTCTTGAAGTATCCTTACTCGCTCTTCTGAGATCTCTCCGAGGATACGGATACCAAGCCCCGGACCGGGGAATGGATGACGATGAATGAGGTGTTCTCGCATACCCATCTCGAGCCCTACTCTACGCACTTCATCCTTGAAGAGAAGACGAAGAGGCTCGACAAGCTTTAGGTGCATTTTCTCAGGAAGTCCTCCCACATTGTGGTGGCTCTTGATTACTGTTCCGGTGATGGATAGAGACTCGATGACATCGGGATAGATAGTCCCCTGACCAAGCCACTTGACATCCTTGATCTTCTTAGCCTCTTCCTCAAAGACATCGATAAAGCCTTGACCAATGATCTTTCGCTTCTGTTCGGGATCAGTCACCCCTTTGAGTCGGCTGTAGAAGTATTCTTTTGCATTCACACCCTTGACATTAAGCCCCAAGTGTTCGTAGTCCGCAAGGACATTTTCAAACTCATTTTTACGCAACAATCCATGATCAACAAAGATACAAGTGAGACGGTCCCCGATTGCCTTGTTGAGCAATACGGCACAGACAGAAGAGTCTACACCTCCCGAAAGGGCCAAGAGAACCTTATCATCACCAAGCTGTTCCTTGAGCTGAGCCACCACGCTCTCCACAAAAGAAGCAGGTGTCCAGTTCTTTTCACACTTACAGATACCAAGGAAGTTGGAAAGAAGCTTTGTGCCCTCTTCAGAGTGAAATGCTTCCGGATGGAACTGCACTCCCCACACGGGCAATCCTTCGATCTTATATGCCGCTGTTGGGATACTGTTGGTCTTCGCGATGACCTTTCCATTTTCAGGTAGAGCTGTGATTGTATCACCATGAGACATCCAGACCTGACTACCCTGAGTGAGGCCGGAGAGGAGAGCATCGTCACTCTCGGTAATATCCAAGTGTGCACGTCCAAACTCACGAGTTGTACAAGCCTCGACACGCCCTCCTCGCTCATTAGCGATAAACTGTGCACCATAGCAAATACCCAAGACAGGGACTTTGCCTATGATCTTGTCGAGATCTATACGGAAAGCATCAGGCTGATTGACCGAATATGGGCTTCCTGAAAGGATAATCCCCTTGATACCCGTGAGATCATCGGGCAAGTTGTGATAAGGGACTATCTCACAGTAAACACCCAGCTCTCGTACCCGACGTCCGATAAGCTGTGTCGTCTGTGACCCAAAGTCCAAAATGAGAATTTTTTCTAACATGTTCTGAGTTTGACTTATGTGATACGTATATTTACTTCTATAACAGGTATTAGTCCTTGTTGTCTTCATGAATCAGATGTGGGCGCAACTTCTTGGTACGCTCAACAGCCTGATTGTGCTTCCATTCGTCTATCTTGGCTGCATGTCCGGACAATAATACGGGTGGTACTTCCCAGCCATTATACACAGCCGGACGAGTATAGACAGGATGAGACAAAAGATTATCTTGAAATGAATCTGACAGTGCGCTCTGCTCATCACCTATCACTCCGGGAATAAGCCGCACAGTAGCATCAGCAATGACAGCAGCCGGGAGCTCACCTCCGGTCAAAACATAATCTCCGATAGAGACTTCTCGAGTGATGAGGTGCTCGCGGATACGATGATCAACCCCCTTATAATGCCCGCAGAGGATGATAATATTTTCGTATAAAGAAAAGCTATTGGCAAGGCCTTGAGAAAGTATCTCACCATCGGGCGAAGTATAGATAACTTCGTCGTAATCACGCTCGGACTTGAGATGAGTGATAGCCTTATGAACCGGTTCAACCTGTATCACCATCCCTGCTTCACCTCCAAATGGGTAGTCATCGACTCTACGCCACTTGTCCGAAGTATAGTCCCTGAGATTATGCAACACTATATCAACCAATCCCTTATCCTGCGCACGTTTGATGATAGAAGTATTTACAAAACTCTCAAACATCTCAGGAATCACACTTAGGATATCTATGCGCATAAGTATAAGAATGGGGATATAACAAAGATCTTTAGTTCCTGCAAAAGTACAAAAAACAGACGACATAACAGCACTTATGAGACTCAGACAACAGGGTAAGCAATCACAATGTAACAACGCATATCTCTGTCCGACACAACAAGATATTTGGAACTCAAATGCAAAGAGTTCTCATACCATAGGAATACCTGCCGGAATCACAGAGTATTAAGGATTTTTCGAACAAGATAAAAAATAATAGGTGTCAGTAACTTGAGTTTCTGACACCTATAAAAATCTTTAACACCTTGACATTTAAGGTTTATATATCAATACGGTGGCATAAGCCACAATACCTTCTTCTCTACCGGCAAAACCCATTTTTTCATTCGTTGTTGCTTTGATCGAGACATCCTCAACATCTATCTGAAGAATGTTCGATATCACGCTCTGCATCTGAGGGATATGAGGATTCATCTTGGGGCGTTCAGCCACCAACGTAGAGTCAATATTTCCTACTTCGTAGCCCTTACCTTTCAACAGATCAAGGACTCCTCTAAGCAAAACCTTGGAGTCTGCGCCCTTATACTTCGGGTCTGTATCAGGAAAATGAAACCCAATGTCCCTCAAATTGGCAGCCCCCAAAAGAGCATCGGATATGGCATGCAAAAGGACATCAGCGTCGGAGTGCCCCAATAAACCTTTCTCATGAGGTATTTCCACGCCACCAATGATGAGAGGACGCCCTTCCACAAAAACATGGACATCATACCCAAACCCGACTCTTATATTACACTTCATTGACATACATTATTCAGAGAGAAAAGCCCAAAGATAACCTCATGGTATTATTGAGGGGATTCTGAGAGTCAAACCCTGTAAAGTAAGAGACATCAAAGGTTACGTTTGAGAATATAACCCCCACTCCAAGAGATATCCCGGAGTCGTTACCCTTGGTATGGTGCTGATATCGTCCGCCCAATCGAGCAAAAAATACTTTATCATACACGTACTCAGCACCTACAGCCAACGAAATTTCCTTGAGTTCCTCAGAGAAACCGCCGGGAGCATCTCCAAAGGAATAGAAAATTGCCTTGAGGGGATTCATCTTTCTCAAGTATTCCTTCTGCTGAAGAAAGTCAGGAGCAGTAGGCAAAGGGATGGAGGGAGCAAGATACTTGTCTGCTTCGACGCTGAACGAAAAAGCATGAGGCTCACTACCAAAACCCGACATCCCTGCACCGATACGCAAAATGGCAGGACTGAAAAGGTAAGAAGCTCCACCATCATACGAGAGTTTATCTCCTATATTGTCGACAGCCATACCTACCCTTAAACCAACCTCATCACCACCGATAGAGATAGTTCTGTCATGAGTCAAAGCAAGGTCCAACATAAAAGTCTGAGCAAGACTCTTGGTCGTCTTGGGGTTATCTGCAGGACCTGTGGTAATCTCAGCATTGAGATCAGAGCGCAAATATCGCACAGTAGCACCAAGACTCCACATCGGATGGAACTTGATGGCATATCCCAAGTCAAATGCAAGCTCAAAAGGATTTATGGTCAATGGCTTGGAATTGTCTTGTCTCGGAAACAACAAAGCCTCACCAATATCGAAGTACCTGAACGAAGCACTCAGGCCATGGCGGATATCGCTCCCCCAAGTATAGTAACCGGTCAAATAAGTAATCCCCATATCCTTGGCAATCTCAGTGAGCCAAGGCGTATAGGATAAGGAAACACCCCAGGTCTTCTGACTGAATCCAAGTTTGGAGATATTGTGATAGATAGAATAAGTGTCTGTCCCTGTAGCCACGCCGGTATCAGCCATACCTGCACTCCTTGCGTCAGGCACAATAACTGCTGAGACCGCTCCAATCTGAGGAGGATTGAAGTACTCTCGGGTTGAGGAAGTCCCGGAAGTACCTTGCCCCGAAGCTATCGTGACTCCAAACAAGAGGGGTGTCAACAAGCCTACTATTTTGGTGTATCTGAGTTTCATGTGATGTGTATTTGTACTTTATCTGTTTTTTGCTTCAGCTTTGTTCAGTCATCGAATACCGACAAAGGCCAACTCTTCCTCTCCCCATGCGATGTAGAGATCGTCACCCTCTGTGACAGGCTCATAAGCCGGCAACAAAGGAAAGGTAAGCAAGTCCCCAATCTTGAGCATGAAATAACGGCTCAACATAGAGAGATAGGTATCCACTGTCGAACGAGACAACAGCTCGATAAGCCTTCTCTCATCACCATAGATGAATGTCAATTGTCGATCAGAGCATTTGTCATAAGTCATCATCGAACCTTGGACAAGTGAACCGTCAAAACCCGAATAGGGCACATGAGGAGCCATTGTTTTCAAAGCGTCTCGGACGTCGTCAAGACCACACAAAGAAAAACCCACACCGACCTGCTCCCAATATCGATGAGCGAACTCGTGTTCGACAAACTTACCCACGCGTGCGATACGAACAATCATGTGCGGCTGTACATACAACCTGCGGATATGTTCGGGACAATAAACCACCTTGCCGGAGTTAAGCATGGCCGAGTCCGGCTTGGTATATATACTCCTGATATCAGGCTTATCACTCAAATGCTCATGATCGTCCGGAAGCAAATGATCAAAATCTGTACAAAAAATCCTCACTCTTAGCTTCTAAATATCTATGTCTGATTTATGCCTCATTTTCACTGATGAGACTGTTCCTTCAGTCGGTTAAACATCACAGCAAGGTGAGCATACATCGAAGTATTCTGTACCACAACGCCATCGGGGACTGTGATACGTAGCGGCGTAAAGTTCCATATCGCCTTTATCCCATGCTCTACCATCATATTGGCAACCTCTTGCGCATTACCAATGGGGACAGTCAATATCCCCACAGTGATATCAGGAGAGATGACCTCAGCCAATTTGTCCATGTGATAAATAGGCAGACCTCCGACAGTAGTTCCACAGAGTTCGTCAGATACATCAAAACCTGCCACGATCTCAAGACCATACTGATTGAGACCTCTATCTGTGATCAGAGAAGCACCGAGGTTACCCACACCAAACACACAAGCTTTGTGACAGTCATTGAAGCCTAAAAAGTCCTCCAAGACCTCGACCATATTATTCACATCGTATCCGACTCTTGTCTTGCCGGACAGAGAGACATAGGACAAATCCTTTGCTACCAAAGCGGAGTCAACCCCAATGGACTTTGCGATATAAGTGGATGAAACCACCTTTTCACCTTGCTTACTTAGCAATTTCACATACGCCAAGTACCAAGGCAATCTACGGAGGGCGGGCTCTGGCACCTGACTATTTCTCTTCTTTGCCATTTTCAAAATACAATTCTCTTTACAATGGCTCTTACCTCTACCGACCAAATTATATGGCAAGCGGGTAACAGTCTGCGTTAATAATCAATATTCAAAAACCTTTCACATCACAAAAATAAAGATTTTGAATGGCTTTGCACAATAAAGAGACAAATATTTAATGAAAAAAATGTCTAATATTGGCAGAAATACAGATTAATGACGATATTATCGAGAGACAGAGTCTTTTATCAATAAAAACGGGCACTAATCCTCCCCTATCTTCCTTACCCACGAGCGCATATAGACACCTTGACAACCCATCCAGAAGAACGTCATCTTATCCTCTAAAATATTTTGATAAATTTGCCGTATCAGATAGTGCAAACTCAAAAAATCAATACAACTATGAAACGGGTTTACATCATTTTAGCCATACTCTTATCCATCCAGACAGGATATGCCCAGATTAAGGAAATGCATCCTACTCAGACCGAACGATTGGATCTGAGCGCTAAGGGAGAAAAAGCTTTTGAAGCAAAGGCCAAAGCCATACAAAAGATCTACGAAAAACTGGAGAAAAAGGGTGGTTCGGAAGCCCTAACCAAAAAGGAAAGAGAACTCCTTGACAGCTACGACGACACAATAGACAGTTACTGGTCCATCATCGGGAGCGGATGTAGCTGGTACTGTGGAGGAGGTACCAAGAGCGTCACGGCCTCAAGCCACCTCAAGGCTCAAGGCTCAATAAACTATCTACCCGACAACGCTCATGACCTTAACTATAAGAACGCATGGGCAGAAGGAGTCCCGGGCTACGGGATCGGAGAATACCTGTTGTACACCTTCGATGCAACAGCTCCACGGATCAATCAGATAATTGTAGTCAATGGTTATGTCAAAAGTAAGACCGCTTGGGAAAACAACTCCAGAGTCAAAAAACTGAAAGTATACATCAACAATAAACCCTATGCCATACTCAACCTCAAAGACATAAGAGGATCTCAGACATTCGATGTCGAGCCCATAGGCAACACTCCGAGAGAGAACGAGGAGGAGATGCAAAAGAAGGGAGACTGGACAATGAAGTTTGAGATATTGGAAGTATATAAGGGCGCAAAGTATGATGACGTCATCATATCGGAGATCTATTTCGATGGGTTGGATGTACACTGCCTTGCCAAGGGGACTCCGGTCCTTATGGCGGATATGTCTGAGAAAAACATCGAAGACTTGGAGATCGGCGACCTTGTTGCGTATATAGATGGCAAGGAGTTCAAAACCGCACGTATAGAAAAACTTGCAAAAGCAACACATCACGGACTCGTCACCTACAGATTTGAGAGTGGTAGAAGCATAACAACAACACAGGATCATCCATTCAGAATAGAAACAAAAGGTTGGTCATCCCTAAGCCCCGAAAAATCGGCTAGGTATAGAGGATTTGAAAAAGTAAGAAAGGTCGAAATAGGAGACGAATTCGCGACAGCATCAGGCAGAGACCGATTGATTGCAATCGAGCACCTGAACGAGACTCAAGAGACCTACACTATTTCGAAAATGAACAATGGAGATCACTTCATCGCCAATGGGCTGATCGTAGGGATCGAAGAACTCAACGAATAAATCACACCGACAAAAATAATCAAAGGGGTGTTGCTGATACGAACTCGGCAGCACCCCTTTTGCATAAACAAGATAATATCAGACAATTAAAATCCAAATCTCCACCTCATCGCTCTCCACAATCCGAACCTTCCCACAAAGGGTCAAAGAAAAGATAAAGAACCTCCCAAATCAATGTGTCTAACTTGATGAATGAAGTTGTCTAACTTGATGCATCAAGTTAGACAACCTTTTTTCGACAGGCTGAAACCTTTTTTTACAACGATGAACAAGGGTGTGAAGGAGGCTTATCAGGAAAAGGGTTATGTTTTCTTGATTTATCAGCAGGAGATCCCCCAAAATGACAAGATTTTGCACAGTCTACACATCAAAATCTAGGAAAGACAATCGGAAAGTCAGAAGCCCCTGCAAAACATTCAAAAAAACATGCTAAATAATTTGGAATAGCCAAAAGTAACATCGAACTTTGTACAGAAAATGACCGCATTAGCACCCTTAGCAGAAAGAATGCGCCCACAGACTCTTGACTCCTATGTAGGGCAGGAGCACTTGGTAGCGCCGGGAGCACCACTCTATGAGATGCTCTCCGGGAGTATTTTGCGCTCATTTATCCTATGGGGTCCTCCCGGAGTAGGCAAAACAACGCTGGCTCACATCATATCCAAAACCCTTGGTCTCCCCTTTTACACGCTTAGTGCCGTATCATCCGGAGTGAAAGATGTAAGAGATGTCATCAGGGTTGCAGAGGATAGCAAAGGGGGCTTATTTTCGGGTGGTACACCGATCTTGTTTATAGATGAAATCCATCGATTCAACAAATCCCAACAAGACTCCCTTCTTCATGCTGTAGAGAGAGGGGTTGTGACACTCGTGGGAGCAACCACAGAAAATCCTTCGTTTGAGATCATCCGTCCGCTCTTGTCCAGGTGTCGCGTATTTGTCCTGAAATCTCTGGACGCCAAGGCAATGAGACAGTTGTTGGACAAAACTATCGAGACAGACACGCTGATGCAGGCGTTTGACTTTGAGATAGTAGAAACGGATGCGTTGTTTGCTGCAGCAGCAGGCGATGCCCGAAAGTTGCTCAACATCATAGAACTGCTCACCCTCACGCCTGAAGCTCAAAAAACGAAGAAGGTAGTCATCTCCAACGAAAATGTAGCAAAACATCTCCAACAAAATCCGGCTGTCTATGACAAAGGCGGTGAGATGCACTATGACATCATCTCGGCGTTTATAAAATCTGTGAGAGGGAGTCATCCCGACGCTGCGCTGTATTGGTTGGCTCGGATGATAGAGGGAGGAGAAGATCCGAAGTTTATTGCGAGACGTTTGGTGATCTTGGCAAGTGAAGATATAGGATTGGCTAATCCCAATGCTCTCCTCATAGCTCAGGCCGCATTTGATGCAATAGAAAAAATCGGCTGGCCTGAAGGTCGCATTTCTCTCTCTGAAGCAACAATATACCTGGCAACAAGCCCCAAAAGCAACAGTGCTTATGAAGCCATAGACAAGGCCTTGGCTTACGTACGTGCCAACCCGGCAGCACCTGTCCCCATGCATCTGCGAAATGCTCCGACAGAGCTGATGTCAGAATTGGGCTATGGAGCCGGATATATCTATCCCCATCTGTACAAAGGTAACTATGCCCCTCAACAATATCTCCCCGAAGAAGTAAAGGGGATAACGTTTTGGGAGCCGGCAGATAATATACAAGAGACTCGTTTGATGGAGTTTGTGAATAGCAGGAGACAGATGTATGGAGAGAAAACCGACATTTTGTCCCCAAGATCTCAACAAATGCACAGGGAGTCTGACCCAAATATCGAGAACTAATTACTATATTTATAAACTAAAATTATCCAAACTATTTTCAACAATGAAAAAGCACAATTTCAATGCAGGACCATGTGTCCTACCTCGCGAAGCAGTGGAATCTGCAATCGAAGCTATCCGTGATTTCGACAACACCGGTATCGGTATCCTTGAAATCTCTCACCGTACTCCGGGCTGGGAACGCATCATGAAGGAAACAGCAGATCTATGGCGCGAACTCCTCAATATCCCCGACAACTACAAGGTACTTTTCCTTGGCGGTGGTGCAAGCACTCAGTTCTTCCATGTCCCTGCAAACATCCTCGGCAAGAAGGCTGCTTACCTACAGACAGGTGTTTGGGCGAAGAAGGCTGCTAAGGAAGCTAAGTTCTATGGTGATGTAGAAATCGTTGCTTCTTCAGAAGATAAGAACTATTCTTACATACCAAAAGGATACACCATCCCTACTGATGTTGACTACTTCCACATCACTACAAACAACACTATCTACGGTACTGAAATCCATGAAGACATCGACAGCCCCGTCACTCTCGTTGCCGACATGTCATCTGACATCCTCAGCCGTCCTGTAGACGTAAGCAAGTACGGTATCATCTATGGTGGTGCTCAAAAGAACGTAGGTCCTGCAGGTGTTACTTTCGTCATCGTACGCGAAGACCTCCTTGGCAAGGTAGAGCGCAAGCTCCAGACAATGGTGGACTACCGCACACACATCGGTGATGCTGAGAAGGATCGCTCAATGTTCAACACACCTCCTGTATTCTCTATCTTCGTAATGCACGAAACTCTAAAGTGGGTGAAGAACCTCGGTGGTCTTGAAGCAATGTACAAGATCAACAAGGAAAAGGCTGAACTCCTTTACAACGAAATCGACCGCAACAAGATGTTCGTCGGTACAGCAGCTAAGGAAGACCGTTCACTCATGAACGTTTGCTTCGTAATGGCTGAAGAACACAAGGACAAGGAAGCTGCATTCATGGAATTTGCGAAGGCTGCAGGTATGGTAGGTATCAAGGGTCACCGTTCAGTAGGTGGTTTCCGTGCTTCTATCTACAACGCTTGCCCACGTGAGTCTGTAGAAGCTCTTGTTAAGTGTATGCAAGACTTCGAAAAGCAATTCTAAAATCATACTAATCCGTAAAAATATTCAGTCATGGCAAAAGTATTGATCGCAACGGAAAAGCCTTTCGCTCCCGTAGCTGTCGCTCAGATCAGCGAGATCCTTGAGGCAAACGGTTTCGAGGTAGTGAAGCTCGAAAAGTACACAGAGAAAAGTCAACTTCTCGAGGCTGTCAAGGATGTGGAAGGTATCATCGTACGTAGTGACATCATCGATGCAGAAGTCATCGAAGCAGCTAAGAACCTCAAGATCGTCGTGCGTGCAGGTGCAGGTTATGACAATGTCGACTGCGAAGCTGCAACAAAGCACAATGTCTGCGTGATGAACACCCCTGGCCAAAACTCTAATGCAGTTGCTGAGCTTGTGTTTGCAATGCTGCTCTTCCACGTAAGAACAGGATTCAATGGCAAGACAGGTAGCGAGCTTATGGGTAAAAAGCTTGGTGTAATGTCTTATGGTAACATCGGACAGAATGTTGCGCGTATCGGTCAAGGCTTCGGTATGGAGGTCTATGGTTTCCAGAGATTGACTCCTGCGAACTACTTCGTTAAGGACGGCTTCAAGTTCTTCAACGACAGAGAGCTTATGTTCGGTCTTTGCGACGTGATGGTATTAGCTATGCCTGCAGCGGCAAACACAAAGAAGATGATCGACTACAATTTGCTAAGCCGTATGCCTAAGGGTGCTATCCTTGTGAATATCGCTCGTAAGGACCTCATCAACGAAGCTGACCTTCTCCGCGTTCTTGGTGAAAGATCTGACCTTACTTACCTCACTGACGTGAAGCCTGATTGTGAAGCAGAACTTGTCGAAAAGTTCCCTAACCAATACTTTGCAACTGCAAAGAAGATGGGAGCTCAGACTGCTGAAGCTAACACAAATGCAGGTATGGCTGCTGCTAAGCAAATCGCAGCGTTTATCCAAACAGGCGAAGCTAAGTTCAAAGTCAATAAGTGATCAAACTTACATCCATAGAAAATATTTGAGAAAGGGACGACCGGCAGTAAAATACTACTGTCGGTCGCACCTGCCTCTATTCCCATACATCACAAACAACAAAATCCAATGGCAAGAGTAAAACCTTTTAGAGGATTTCGTCCTCCCCAAGATCTTGTTACACAAGTAGCATCACGTCCATACGACGTCCTAAATAGCGATGAAGCTCGCGAAGAAGCAGCGGGCAACGAAAAGTCTCTCTATCACATCATCCGTCCTGAGATCGACTTCCCTGTAGGAAAGGACGAACACGATGAAGATGTGTACGCTAAGGCTGCAGAGAACTTCAAGATGTTCCAAGACAAAGGCTGGTTGGTTCAAGACTCTGAAGCATGCTACTACATCTATGCTCAGACAATGAATGGCAAGACCCAGTACGGTATTGTCGTGGGTGCGAACGTGGATGACTACATGAACAATGTCATCAAGAAGCACGAGCTCACTCGTAAGGACAAGGAAGAAGACCGCATGAAGCACGTACGTGTCAACAACGCCAACATCGAGCCTGTATTCCTTGCTTTCCCGGACAATGCTGAGTTGGAGCGCATCATCAACAAGTACAAAGCAACTGAGCCTATCTACGACTTCGTAGCTCAACTCGATGGCTTTGGTCACCACTTCTGGGTTGTCAATGACAAGAACGACATCGAGACTATCACCAAGGCTTTCGCTGCGATGCCATACCTATACATCGCTGACGGTCACCACAGATCTGCAGCTGCTGCTCTTGTAGGTGCTGAAAAGGCAAAGGCGAACCCCAACCACACAGGTGACGAAGAGTACAACTACTTCATGGCAGTATGTTTCCCAGCAAGCCACCTTACCATCATCGACTACAACCGTGTTGTTAAGGACCTTAACGGTTTGTCAGAAGCAGACTTCCTCAAGGCTCTTGAAAAGGACTTCATCGTCGAAGAAAAAGGCGCAGCAGAATACAGGCCTGCAAAGCTCCACAACTTCGCTCTCTACTTGGGCGGTAAGTGGTACTCACTCACAGCTAAGGAAGGCACTTACAATGACAACGATCCTATCGGCGTCCTTGATGTGACTATCTCGTCTAACCTCATCCTCGATGAGATCCTCGGCATCAGAGACCTCCGCACCTCTAAGAGAATTGACTTCGTAGGTGGTATCCGTGGTCTTGGTGAACTCAAGAAGCGTGTAGACAGTGGTGAAATGGTTGCAGCACTTGCACTTTATCCTGTGTCAATGAAGCAACTCATGGACATTGCAGACTCAGGCAACATCATGCCTCCAAAGACTACATGGTTCGAGCCTAAACTACGCTCAGGTCTTGTAGTTCACACTCTTGAAAACGACAAATAATAGATAAAGTCCGGATCAGGCTTCCCATGCTCACTCATGGGAAGCCTGATCTAACAAAAGTCTTTATAATTTTATGAAGGCGATCTAAAAATAATTAAGAGAACGCCTCCCAACTTTTTTCATTTCACACATAATGGAAACCAATAAAGTAAGGGTCGAAAGCGACCTTCTTGGTTCAAGAGAGCTTCCCAACAGCGTACTCTATGGGGTACAGACTCTCAGAGCGATGGACAACTTCAACATCTCTCCATTCAAGCTCAACAACTATCCCCTATTCATTCACGGCTTGGCTTGGACCAAGATGGGTGCGGCAAGAGCAAACGGTAAGCTCGGTGTCATCACACACGAGTGTGCTCAAGCTATCGAAAAGGCATGCCAAGAACTTCTCGAAGGCAAGCACCACGAGCACTTCCCCATCGACATGATCCAAGGAGGTGCAGGTACATCTACAAACATGAATGCCAACGAGGTCATTGCCAACAGAGCACTTGAGATCCTCGGACACGAACGTGGACACTACAAGCACTGCTCTCCTAACGACCACGTCAACGCATCTCA
Organism: Porphyromonas sp.; assembly: GCF_030529325.1. Taxonomy (GTDB): domain Bacteria; phylum Bacteroidota; class Bacteroidia; order Bacteroidales; family Porphyromonadaceae; genus Porphyromonas_A. Next base: position 61,745 of record NZ_JAUMXC010000001.1, read on the forward strand.
GTCTACCAACGATGCTTACCCAACAGCCATCCACTTGGGTCTCTACGCTACTCACCTCCGCGTGATCGAGCATATGGAGTCGTTTGTGGCGGCCTTGAGAGTGAAGGGTAAAGAGTTTGCACATGTCATCAAGATGGGTCGCACACAGCTACAAGATGCTGTGCCTATGACACTTGGTCAGACATTCAACGGTTTTGCTTCGATCATCGAAGAAGAGATCCCTAACCTCCGCCACGCCGCAGATCAACTCCTCACCATCAACATGGGTGCTACTGCTATCGGTACAGGTATCTGTGCCGTACCGGGCTACGCAGAAGAGTGCACAAAGGCTATCAAGGAGATCACCGGATGGGACATCAAGCTTGCCGAAGACCTCGTAGGTGCGACATCAGACACATCACACCTCATAGGCTACTCACAAGCCCTCAAGCGTATTGCAGTAAAGATCAGCAAAATCAGCAATGACCTCCGTCTCCTCTCATCAGGCCCACGTTGTGGTCTCGGTGAGATCGAGCTTCCTGCACGCCAACCCGGATCATCTATCATGCCGGGTAAGGTCAACCCTGTGATCCCCGAAGTAGCATCTCAGATCGCATACAAGATCATGGGTAACGACGTGTGTGTCACCATGGCCGGCGAATGTGCACAGATGGAGCTCAACGCGATGGAGCCGGTCATGGCGCAGTGCTGTTTCGAGTCATCTGACTACCTCACGGTCGGTCTTGACACCCTCCGTGATCTATGTATCGTAGGCATCAAGGCGAACGAAGAGCGTTGCCGCAGACACGTCAGCGAAAGTCTCGGTATCGTCACTGCTCTCAACCCATACATCGGGTACAAGAACTCGACAAAGATCGCGAAGGAAGCCGTTGCGACAGGTCGCCCTATCACAGAGATCGTCATCGAAAAGGGCATCCTCACTCAGGCAGAACTGGATATGATCCTCGCTCCTGAAAACATGATCAAGCCTGTACACCTTGACATCAAGCAATTGGATAACCTCGGATACGAGGAATAATCCTTACGACATAATAAAAATCGGAAACAGGGTGTGCCATTAAATTGGTCACCCTATTTTCTTTTTCCTCTCTACCGCAAGCTGCCTACCTGACAAATATATCATCCAGACAACTCATACGACAAAAGACAACAAAGAGGGATATAAACCTGTACAATCGATGTGCCTACCTTGATGAATTAAGTTGTCTAACTTGATTCACGAGGTTAGACAACCTTTTTAATACCCATCCGCAGGGAAGTTCATTAAAGGCAAATAGAAAGATATAAAGTCTTGGCTAAGTATAACATTCCCAAAGAGAAAAACTGCTCTGTCATATCTGCCTTGCTTCAAATCTCTACTCCATACGTAAAAAGTCAGGTTGCCTGAACATGCGACAACCTGACTTTTACCATTCGTCTCAGAATAATTACATCTATTCGGGTTTGATAAGTTTTGTGCCACAGATAGAACAGTAATTATCTTCCGGCTGATGACTTTCGTGTCCGCAAGAGTGGCAAAAGACACCCTCATGCGGCTCAAGAGTGGATAGCTGCTTATTTACCTTGGAGTAAGAGTTTTCCTTGGCGACTTCAGCGCTTATGATCCCCGTAGGTACGGCAATGATAGAGTAACCAAGGAGCATCACAATCGTAGAGACAAACTGACCCAAAGGTGTAATAGGTGTAATATCTCCATAACCCACGGTAGTGAGCGTGATCATCGCCCAATAGATAGAGCGAGGGATGCTGCTATAGTTGGGATTGACTGGACCTTCGATGAGATACATTACTGTACCGAGGAGAGACACGAGCACCGCAATCCATAGCATAAATACACTGATCTTTTCGTAACTATGTTTTATGGCTCTGGAGAAAAACTTCCCTTGCTCCACAAATGTCCCCATCTGCAATATCTTGAAAACTCTCAATAGCCGCACGATACGCAAAATCAACATGTAGTGTGCCCCTACAAATGCTATGGAAAGATAACTTGGCAGTACGGAAAAAAGATCGATAAGCCCGAAGAATGAAAAGATGTATCTCTTCTTCTCAAAACTGGCATAAATACGGAAGATATATTCGACAGTAAAAAGGATCGTACAGACCCATTCAAAAATCAACAGTCCATAGTGGAGTGTAGAGCCTGTGTCTGTAATGGTATGGATGAAAACAGCTATAACACTGAGCAAAACCAACGAAAGGATGATGACATCAAATCTCCATCCCTCCTTGGTGTCGTTCAGAAAAATGATCCGGTAGAGCTTGCGTTGATCATACCATGACATCTCACCATAGTTACCCAGATCATTGATCGATGGACGGTGACGTCTTTGTTTTTCTCTGTGTGAAGCTTTATGTCTGTCCATAGCTCTGATGTTTTGGTTAGACCTTCTTGACTTTGTACTTATACATGTGACGCCATATCTCTACCATGCAGATAATCCATACGGCAAACAGAGGCAGCGTGACTGCAATTTCTGCGATATTCATCGAGATATATCCCAAGCCAATCAACCCCAAACAAAGGTACGAGATTATCACAACTGTCAATCCTATGGCTTTACTCCATCCCCTTTTCAATCGGGAATATTGAACCCATCCTAAGACTCCCACCAATGAGATCAGAAGAGTATATGGTGTATTCATCGAACTAAAAAGTCCTATAAATAACAGGAGAGATGACACAAACAGTGGAAATATCGGTGCAGGAGAACTCAAATGCCTCACCTTAAGACATGGAAGTAATTGGACATGAAAAAGATTGATGATAAATAACCTCATCACCCAAGCGGGAAGGACTTCGTACACCCTCATGATATGGATGAATGAAAACTTTTGTGGTAGGCTCTGAGTGTCGGGAGGCACACCTCGGAAACCTGAGATCCACTCGTAATAGCTGCTTAGCAACTCTTTGGGGGAGAATATCACCAGTGGTAAGAGTGTAAAGAACAGAGTTGCCACAAGTGCAGTAACTCCAAATTCTCGCTTGCGATCGGTGAAAAATATCAGGAAGTAACCAAGGAGAGGATGGATCATGAGGACACTACCCAAACTAACAACGGCAGCACTGACCTTGGGATGCGTGTCCAAATACAGAGCTGCGATCAATATAAAGGGTAGTGATAATAAGATAGGAGAGAAATATCCGACACTGAGGAAAAAAGCCGGTAATAGCAGAAGGAGAAAATATCTGCAATTGGGAATAGAAAGAAACATCTTGTAACTGCCCCATAAGACAGCTACAAAATACAGAACAGGGAGGATATAGGGAGTGATGCCTGATGTCGACATCGCCTGCACCACATCCCATAGTGGTCCTACCCCCTGTCTGTCATAGTAGTCTAACACGTCACTTAGAACTCAGAAGTGAAGTGAAACTCAATTTCAGGGAAGTCCTGCCTTGCCATGTTGAGCAAATAAGCACTGTCAGCCATGTAGACATCTCGACCATGTATATCTACTGCCATGTACTGAGCTTTTCGACGTTTGAAATCTTCGAGAGCTTCCTTATTGTCCGATGCGATCCAACAAGCCTTGTAGAGACTCACGGGTTCCCATCTACACTGAGCCTGATACTCATGGAGTAGCCTGTACTCGATCACTTCAAACTGGAGTTGTCCGACAGTACCTATGATCTTACGCCCATTGAATGTGCTGGTGAAGAGCTGAGCCACACCTTCATCCATGAGTTGATCAATCCCTTTTTGCAACTGCTTTGACTTCATAGGATCAGCATTCTCAATGTACTTGAACATCTCGGGAGAGAAACTTGGCAAGCCTTTGAAGTGAAGGTTTTCACCGGATGTCAGAGTATCTCCGATCTTGAAATTACCGGTGTCCGGAAGACCGATGATGTCACCGGCAAAGGCATTGTCCACAATCTCTTTTTTCTGAGCCATAAAGGCTGTCGGGCTGCTGAACTTCAGGTTTTTATCTAGACGGACATGCCTATAGTTCGTATTACGCTCAAACTGCCCGGAGCATATCTTGACAAAGGCGATACAACTTCGATGGTTGGGATCCATGTTGGCATGTATTTTGAAGATAAATCCGGTGAATGGCTCTTCGTAAGGATTGACAGTTCGCTCCTCTGCTTGAGTCGAACGAGGAGAAGGTGCAATACGAACAAAACAGTCGAGCAACTCCTTAACCCCAAAAGTATTGAGAGCCGAACCGAAAAAGACCGGTGCCACTTCAGCATTGAGATAACTCTCTGTATTTAACTCCGGATAGACTTCACCGATAAGTTCAAGATCATCTTTCAGCTTGGCAGCTTGAGCTTCAGATATGTACTTTGTGAGTTCATCGCTATTCAAATCCAACTCTACACGCTCAGAGATCTTCTGCTTGTCGGGAGTATAAATATCAAGACCTTTTTCAAAGATGTTATAAACCCCTTTGAAGCGTTCTCCGGAATCTATCGGCCAAGAGAGCGGAGTGACTGCAATCTGAAGTTCTTCCTCAATCTCATCAAGCAGATCAAAGGGATCTTGACTCTCTCTATCCATCTTATTGACAAAGACGATCACAGGAGTCTTACGCATGCGACAAACCTCCATCAAACGCTTAGTCTGTTGCTCCACACCTCTCGCACCATCAATGACGATAATGACACTATCCACCGCGGTCAGAGTCCTATATGTATCCTCAGCAAAATCTTGGTGACCCGGAGTATCAAGAATATTGATCTTGTAACCATCATAGTTGAATCCCATTACAGACGTAGCTACAGAGATTCCCCTTTGCTTTTCGATCTCCATCCAGTCGGAAGTAGCAGTCTTCTTGATTTTATTGCTTTTTACAGCGCCTGCGACATGTATCGCACCCCCAAAAAGGAGCAACTTCTCGGTCAATGTAGTCTTACCGGCATCCGGGTGGGCAATAATCGCGAAAGTACGACGTCTTGATATTTCAGCTTGATTATATTGCATGATGATATTGATTAGAGTGCTTAAATCGTAATATTGTCTATCTTGTATACTTCCCGAAGAGCTTCCTCCCAAGGCTTGACAATCTCAGGAAGGAGATTTTGGATCTTCTCAGTGTTCAAAGGGGAATAACTTGGGCGTTTGGCAATTGTCTTGTAGTCCTTTTGAGTACAAGGAGAGATCTCGATGTTTTTGGTTTGTGGATCAAGATCCAAGATAGCCTTCGCAAAGTCATATCTTGTCACCTCTCCCATATCAGAATAATGATACAGCCCGAAAGGAATACCCTCGTTCGCTTTCATCAATTGGATAACTCTCACAACTGCACGGGCAAGTTCTATAGCAGAGGTGGGACTTCCTGTCTCATCATTGACGACAGTGAGAGGAGTTCCCTCAAGAGCTTTTTTGCGAATAACATTATAGAAGTTTTTGCCGTATGGGGAATAAAGCCATGCCGTGCGCCAGATATAGGCTGTGGGACAATTGGCCAAGACACCTTCTTCTCCTTCCAGCTTTGATTTTGCGTAGAAATTGGCAGGATTAGGAGTATCACCTTCTTTGTAAGAATGGAGACGTTCCGGAGATCCTTCACCACCAAAAACATGATCTGTACTAAAGTGAAACAAAACCCTGTTTTGTTTTCGGCAAAGTTCAGCCAATTGTATTGGGAGCTCGGTATTGAGACGTATAGCTTCTTTGCAATTGATTTCAGCATCGTCTACACCTGTAAATGCAGCGGCATTGACGACCACGTCAGGCTTGTAAAAGTTAAAAAACCTCTCTACCTCTTGAGGTAAAGTGAGGTCAATGACATTACGGATAGTGGGCAACCATTTGATACCCTCTGCATCACCAAAGTTTCTTATTATAGAGTTACCCAATTGCCCACCTGCACCCGTGAGCCATGCGGTTAGTTGCTTCTTTCTGCTCATGCCTCGTTCAGTTTGATATTACCGGCCTCTATCTCACAATATCGATCAGCAAGAAGGGCCAAAAATGTACTTATCTGCTTGATTGCAGAGAGAGTTTCTTCTGAGACGTCTTTCCCCTTCATCTTTAAAGTTAAATAACCGTACACTCCGACAAAACAAGTTTCTATCTCATTCTGCTGAGTGTCGTTACTCAATGTCCTAAGCTGAATGATCGAAGGTAAAGTCTTGTAATACAGAGTTGAGTATATAGATTGCACCGGCATCTTGAGAAGCTGCTGATGGATAACATTGAGTTCGATAAGCAAAGATTGTATCATAGGCACATGACCTGACGATATCGTATTGCTTCTGAGCATCTCATCTCTAAGCCGGAGGTACCACTCGATAACATCTTGCACCGGCTCTCCCTCTTTGTTGTAGTTTTGAGAAACATAGTCCTCAATAGCTTTATCATCTCCGCCCAAAGCTCTGATAATATCCTCTATCTGAAACATGTAGAGGATATATTCTGAGATATTCTCCTTTCTTTTTTTCTGTGCTACAAACATATATTCTTTCCGCTTATAAAACAATCGATCTATATATCGAGTTCTACCACTGTGATACCGGCCCCGCCAAGATCCACATGCTCATCTTTGAACTTTTTGACCAAAGGCATTCCCCCCAATTGCTGTCTTATGGCTTCACGGAGAGCTCCTGTCCCCGTACCATGAAGGATTCGAACCGGCGAATAAGCAAATCTCACAGCATCATCAATGAAGTAAGTCACACTCTGCATCGCCTCATCCACTCGCATCCCCCTGCAATCCAACTGAGGTTTAAAGTTCAACCTTCGGTCATCGTCCAAACTTTCGATGACAGCAGGCTTACGCTTGATGATCCCTGTAGCTTCCTTTATGCTTGGTGATAGTTTCGACAAGGGTAATACCATCAACAAGCTTCCCAGCCGAATACGAGCCTTATTTTTCATCAATTCGACGACTTCCCCGACCTCATTAGAGCCCTCAACAGAGACATTACTACCGACTTCTATCTTTAATTTTTCTTTATCGACTTGAGGTGAAGCGTCTGTTTTCTTGCTCTTCTTTTCCGATTTCTCTTTCTGAGAAATATTCGTCAAAAGATTTTTCTTTTTCTCCTCAAGCTTCTGTCTAAGGATCTTCGTAGACTCTTTTTCCGCGTTCTTCTCCTTTATCTCACGAATGGTTTTTTCCACCGTTGCATTTGCGGATGCAATGATCTGCATCGCCTCCTTTTCAGCTTTGGATATGAGGATCTTTCTGTCCGAACTTAACTTATCAAGACGTTCTTGGAGCTTTGTTTTGAGTTGCTCGAGCTCTTTCTCTTGTCTGTGAATCTTATTACGCTTTTCCTCCCAGTATTTTTTATCTCTCATGATGTCTTGGAGATACTTATCTTGCATGACATAATCTGTACCTACAAGATTTTCAGCATAGTCCAAGATATCAGAAGAGAGTCCTATTTTACGAGCAATTTCTATCGCAAACGAACTACCGGGCTTACCTATAAAGAGCTGATACAAAGGCCGGATCTGTTGTCTATCAAAAAGCATTGCTCCGTTTATCACGCCCTTGTGAGTTTCCGAATAGTCTTTGAGATTACCATAATGGGTCGTTATCATCCCAAAACAGCCGACTTTGACGAACTGATCAAGAAGAGCCTCTGCAATGGCCCCCCCAATTATAGGTTCTGTCCCTGATCCGAACTCATCTATCAATATGAGGGTATGTTTATCTGCATTTCTGCAGAAATACTTCATGTTCAAAAGATGAGAAGAGTAAGTACTCAAATCATTTTCAAGGGACTGTTCATCTCCAAGGTTCAGAAATATCTTCTTAAACAAACAACAAGTAGAGTGATCCGATACCGGTATGGGCAATCCGCATTGAAGCATGTACTGCAGAAGTCCCACAGTCTTCAAGGTCGCAGATTTCCCACCGGCATTGGGTCCGGATATTACGAGTATACGTTTTTCGTGTGAAAGAGTGATATCGAGCGGTACAATCTCCTTGTGTTGAGACTTTAGATGTTGTTCAAGTAGAGGATGTCTTGCCCCATACCATTCCATTCTCTTGTGAGGTGTTATTGTAGGCACGATGGCATTTAATCTACCTCCAAGTCGAGATTTGGCTTTTGCAAAGTCAAGTATACCTATCAAGGTACAATTTAACTGTACTGCCGGAAGATCAGGTCTCAACACTGAGGTAAACTCCTTTAAGAGACGAGTGATTTCTCTTTTCTCCTCGCTGAGTTTTTCCCGGATTTTATTATTCATCTCCACCAACTGCTCAGGTTCGACAAAAAGCGTTTTACCTGTTGCAGACTCATCGTGGACAATTCCTCTCATTTCCCTCTTAGCAGACGGGATGATAGGTAGCAAGAGACGGCCTTCACGCAAAGTCGGATGAGCATCTTTTTCCACCCAACCTTGAGCTTGAGCATGTTTGAGGAGACTCTGTATCGTTGAACCTATAGAACTGTTGAGAGCCCTCAAATCCTGACGGATATCTCGTAAAATTCTTGAAGCAGAGTCCTTGACATTTCCCTCTTCATCGATGAGATTGTGTATGCGACGACGTATGTCCGGTAGAGTATTTATACCCGATACGACTTTATGGAGGTTGGGGTAAGGATAATCCTCATCCCCGGAGTATTCAAAAGTCTTGATCACTTGAAGACATGCAGTAAGGAGTTCCCCGAGAGCCACGACACCTTCAATAGGCAAAAATGCTCCCTCAGGACGAATACCATAGATATAGGCTCTCAGATCTCCAAAACGCAGTAGAGGCACATCTTTACCTGAAGTCAACAAATGCATCATCTCACGCACATGGGCAAGTCGCTCTCCGAGTTCCTTCGGATCATTCATAAATGCCATATTTTCTGCGAGATGCCTGCTGACTTCATTGTCACACAAGCGATAGACTTCAGCACGTATGATGCCGAAGTCCAACCTATCTTCAAATGTTGAGGGGAAGATATTACTTTTCAGTTTCGTCTTACTCTCGTTGCCTTTCATCAGAAAAAGAATCGTCGTATGTCATTGACATTGGCATAAAGCATCAAGAACAGTAGGAAAAATAAGCCTGCCATCTGTATGCGCTCTTGCACCTTGATCGACAATTTTCTACGGGTGATGATTTCAAAAATCAAAAATATGATATGCCCGCCATCAAGGCCGGGGATGGGCAAGATATTCATTACAGCAAGCATAACAGACAGAAAAGCCGTCATACTCCAAAAGTCTATCCATGAAAATCTCTCAGGGAAAAGGCTACCAATGGTACCCAATCCTCCAATCTTAGACGCACCCTCCTTCGTAGCAACATACTTGAGCGAAGAAACGTAAGCTCCGAGTCTCTTAAAAGTCTTGCCTATACCGACAGGTATTGATTCAAAAAAGCCATAACTGACCTCCTCGACTCCCAAAGCCTTGGCCGGAGGCATAAAACTGATCCCTATACCTTTCTCCGCATCGATGTAGCTCCTCAAAGCAATCTTCTCTCCACCTCTTATCACAAGAAGAGTCGCAGAGTCCCCCTTAGCCGAAGATATAGCGTCTATAACTTCTCCAAGATGAGAAGTTTCTTTTTCTGCCACGGCAATAATTTTATCCCCGGACTCCAATCCGGCCTTATGGGCTTCTCCACCATCCAACACAGCGTCTATCACACATGGAGGTTGCAAACGGTAAAGAGTACTATCCGAACTGATAATAGCCCTCATCAGATCTGTTGGGATCGATATATCCAAGAGTTTCCCTGCCCTCTCGACAGTCAGCACCTCACCCTTACTGATCATCTGGAGTATCGACTCATCAAAATATTTGAATTCTACCTTATCTATAGCGACGGGGAGATCACCATCCTGAAGGCCCATACGATGTCCCACACTTGAGTAGACGAGATTATCTCCGACATTCTTCATCGGGATCTTGACATCTCCCCAAGTATATGATATCCCCGAATAGATTGCAAATGCAAGGATTACATTGAATAGTACACCACCAAGCATGACCAATAGGCGTTGCCATGCAGGTTTGGCTCTGAATTCCCATGCTTGAGCCTCGCTGGCCCACCCTTTCGTATCCATTGACTCATCGACCATACCTGAAATTTTGCAGTACCCGCCGAGAGGCAACCATCCGATGCCGTACTCAGTATGACTACCTTTGGGTTTATACTTGATCAAGGAAAACCAAGGATCAAAAAACAGGTAGAACTTATCTACCCGAATCTTGAATAGTCGAGCAAAGAGGAAGTGTCCCAGCTCATGTATAAAGACCAATATCCCAAGAGAGAGTATCAGTTGAAATGCTTTGATTAGAAATATACTCATATTTAAAATTGAAAAAATAATACTAACGATTACGAGTCCAGGCTCTACTACGCTGCCTTGCTTCGGCGTCTATGTCTCTTAGTTGAACGACACCCGATATGTTGCGGCTTCCCATATTGTCCATAGTGTCTCTTATCAAGCGAGGAATATCCGTAAATCCAATACCTCCACTAAGGAACCGTTCTACAGCAATCTCATTTGCAGCATTCATGACACAAGGTGCTGTTCCCCCCATCTCGATAGCTTCAAATGCTAAATCCAGACAAGGAAAAGCATCTCTGCGTGGGACTTCAAATGTAAGATTGCAAAGATCTGAAAGACTCGGAAGTGGCAAGTCGATATCCAAACGGTTGGGAAACAAGAGACCATAGGCGATAGGCAACCTCATATCAGGCATACTCAGTTGAGCTTTGACACTACCGTCCCTATAACCGACCATGGAATGAATGATACTCTGACGGTGTATAGCGATCTCAATATCCTTGGGAGAGACGTCGAACAACCACTTGGCTTCTATCATTTCCAAGCCTTTGTTCATCAATGTTGCCGAATCTATCGAGACCTTTTTACCCATATCCCACTTGGGGTGATTCAAAGCTTGTTGAGGTGTCACCCGCTGTAGTTCTTCTGTCGTAAAATCCACAAAGGGACCTCCTGATGCCGTCAGGTAGATACGAGATACAGCATCACTCTTGTCCCCATACAGGCACTGAAATATGGCAGAGTGTTCCGAGTCTACCGGGATGATTGGAGACATCTTTTGGCGACTCAACTGCATGATAAGCTCACCTGCTACAACAAGAGTTTCCTTGTTGGCAAGGGCTATCGTGCGCCCTGTCTCCATAGCATGGATTGTAGGAGCAAGTCCGGCAAAACCAACCATCGCTGTAAGAACGGTATCGGCCTCATATGATCCTGCGATGTCACAGACCGCTTCTTCGCCCACAAGTATCTCTATACTTTCGCCGGCAAGTTCTTTCTTCAAGTATTTGTATTGCATTTCACTTGCAATTGCAACCATTTGAGGTTTAAACTCCTTAGCCTGTCGGATAAGCAGATCGACATTGCTGTGGCACACGAGGGCATACACAGAGAGGATGTCTCTATGCTTTGAGATCACATCTAATGCTTGAGTACCTATGGAACCGGTACTCCCCAGTATGGTAACTTTTTTTGGGGTCATTTTTCCTGAAACAATTTGGCAGAGTTACTCCAAGCCTTTAAAACTGCATCTGATTAATACACATCTGATTAAGCCTAAACCTATGGAAACCACAAGCTTCTTAGTCTGCTGTATATCTTGACAAAGTTAAGCTTTTTTGGCGATATTACAGAAGCATTTTTCGAGCACAGTCCTCCATATGTATTGCCCCCTCTCGATGCACACATGGGAATGCGGGATCAAGAGGGGGCAATTGTTTATTCCTTTAATATCTTGAGCTTATCGATCAGTCAAGCCCTTTAAATTCTTGATCAAACTTGATATCACGAACATTGTAAAACACATCAGACTCATCAGTAAGGAAGTATTGGTTATTTTTATCCATGTTATTCCTATCGTACTTGGTGAGTTTCACTCTTGCAGGCTTATCACCACCATTGTTGATAATATACAAGTTGAGGTAAGGAATACCATTGTTACTCTTGGTGTACTGACGTCCCTCATCAACTTTGACACGGATGGTATAAGGCTTGGTAGGATTATATCCATTATCATAGCGGGCACCGTCGAGGTATGCTGCATACTGATATGGTTTCTTATGTCCACCCTTAAGCTTATTCATAAGAGAGCCTTGTGGATGTATATAATCCTTGGTACCCATGATTTCGAGACACTGTTGACCGATCTGAGGATTACGGCGATACATTTCGAGTGCCATGATATTGAGTGCTGCCGCCCCGTGAGGAGTCTTTGCGATCTGATTGCGCACATCTCTAAACTCTTCCACAGACGCAGGAAATCTGTTAAATGATACAGAACCGCTCTGTCCCGAAACAAAGTCTGTAGGATTGATCTCTCCACTGAGACTTAACGAAAGTGCAGGACGAGTATCGGTATTAGGCTGATCCGAATTATCCTTGCTTGATGTATCGGGCTTTTTAGCCTCAGGATTTCCGGAACCGCAAGCAACGATTGATAATGATACGACTGCCATAATAGCAAGAAGAGAAAAGTGCAGTCTGTTTTTCTTCATGTTAGTTTTTTAATGTATTAAACAGTTAATAAAATAGATAGTATACAGTTTTGATTGATCGATCATACTTGCCAATCAGCAAACACAAATGCCCGACACAGTCAAGAGTATAAATCTCCGGACTGAAAGAAATCGCACAAAAAGCTCCGCTCTAAAACTCTAATAAGAATTGAAAACCTCCCAATCCTCCCCCAAGTTTCATGTGGTTTTTATGTATCAACCGCAAAGGTATAAAAAACAAAATTAAACTTAACACACACCTCAAACATTACAGGGCAACCGCATCAAAAATCTCGATAAAATACAAGTTGCTGATTTTCAAATGATTGCATTTTAGGATTATATTCAAAGATAAAGAATGCACTCAAAACCATGATTGATAATCAGGCACTTACATTTTGATGCGATTGCCCTGCAAACATTACCCCACCTTGAGTCAGAGAGTTTTTTTCTGAATAGGGTATCAAGAATGAGATGTACATCTCTCGAAATCGATATGCCTACCTTGAGAAATGAAGTTGTCTAACTTGACGCATCAAGTTAGACAACCTTTTTCAAGGCCTCAAAAGACATTGAAGCTCAAGGGGGTCGAAACATTTTGCCATTGAGCTATTACCCCACCATTAGTGAAATTTTCGGGTCTATCCGCCCAATACTTATAACAATATATGCATGACTGTTATTTTTACGTATCTTTGTAAGTCGAAGGGCAAATAAACCTCTACAATTACAATAAGGAATTTTTACGATGCAAAAGAAAAAGGTGAGATCATCCGACACCTCGGACATGAAGCAGGTGGTGGATTTTAGTACTGTATTGTGGCATGGTGCAGATCTGAGCAAACTCAAAATGCACCTTATAGATAATATTGACCTGATAAGTACCAGACCCGAACGCTCGGCTGATACGATCTCACGTCTCTTGTCTCGACGTATCGAAGTACGTGAGGATGAACTATTGGTAACCTCCGGAAGTACCGGGGCAATACATCTCCTCGCTAAAAGCTCTTCGGGAAGCAAATCCTTGATCATTGCCCCCACCCATCAGGAGTTTAGGACAGCCTTGAACAAGGCGGGACATACAGTCACAGAGATAGAAGGTTGCGCAGATGTGAGCAAACTGCCTCTTGACGGTATCCAATATTGCTGGCTATGCACACCAAACATCACTGATGGAAGATTGTGGAGTCGTGCCTCCCTCATTTCTTTGATCAAAGAAAATCCGAATGTCACTTTCATAGTGGACATCTCCATGGCTTCATTCGTCGTTGAGGAAACTCTCCGCCCATCTGATGTCAAAACATACAAAAATTTGATCATTGTGTCCTCTTTCTCCAAGGCTTACAATATCCCCGGCATGAGAGTCGGTTACATTGTAGCTCGTAAAAACATCATTACAGATCTAAAAGAAAAGAGAACGCCTTGCACAATCGGAGCATTAGCAGTCGAAGCCATACGTTTTATCTTGATCCATCCGGCACAATTTACACTGCCTGCACGTAAATGGCATCGTAGTGCGACAGAACTGAAAAACAGACTTACAGCAATTGATGGAATAGAAATATTACCCTCAGCCACTGCTTTTTTTGTAGTACGCCTTCTTGACCGAGACGCTGTCAAGCTCAACGAATACCTCATGGAGGAATACAACATGAAGGTCGGAGTCTGCACAGATGGCTTGGATCTCAAACCTAACGAATTCAGGGTAAGTGCCCTTGACAACGAATCAAACAAGGCGTTGGCAGAAGCTATTTCAAACTGGATGAAAGACAGATAAGTCATATCTAGACAGAGATGTTGCTGGAGACCTTACTGAAAGGCATACTTATAGGGATTATTGTTTCTGCCCCTATGGGTCCCATAGGAATGCTGTGTGTCAGACGCACAATGGCGAGGGGGAAACGATATGGACTACTGACAGGGCTTGGAGCAACTGTCAGTGATCTTATTTATGCCTTTTTGACCCTGCTTGGGGTAGGTGCATTCATCGACTTTATCATAAAATATACAGATCACCTCCAGTTGGCAGGCAGTATCTTCATGATACTCTTTGCCATATATGTCTTTTTTGGGAATCACTCCCTGGAGCCCCCTACAAGAAAGGGCAAGAATAAGGAAAAGAAAAATGGTGGTATATTTTATTCGGATGAAAAGAAATCAGACTTTCAAGTATTCCTCTCCGCATTTCTCCTTACTTTTGGAAACATCCTGATAGTACTCCTTTATATAGGACTATTTGCCCAGTTCTCATTTGTCTCGGAAGGAGCCACTTATCAAAGCCTCTTATTGGGTCTGGTCGGGATCGGTATAGGCGCAATACTTTGGTGGTATATAGTGACAACAATCTTGATAAAAGTGAAGCAGTGGTTCAATGTCACCAGCCTGCTATACTTCAACAGGGGCATAGGGAGCATCATCTTCTTTTTGGGGATATATGGTATCATAGCAGCACTTTCAGGCCTGCTGCCATAACCAACCCTCTGAGAATAAATATTTTTTGATAACTTTGTCCAATAATAAAAGAATAAAGATAGAACATGGATAAAATCAGCTATGCATTAGGCTTAAGCATCGGTAATAACTTCAAGGCTTCAGGCGTAAACTCCATCGTAGTAGAGGATTTCGTTACAGGTCTCAGTGATGTGTTGGCAGACAAAGACCCTCAGATCACTTATGAAGATGCAAAAGTCGTCATCAACGAATACTTTATGAAGTTACAACAAGAAAGATTTGAAAATAACAAGGCTGCAGGGGCTGAGTTCTTAAAGATCAACGGATGTCGTGAAGATGTAACGACTCTCCCTTCAGGACTTCAGTACCAAGTACTCACGATGGGCGATGGACCAAAACCAACCTTGAGTGACAGCGTGAAGTGTCACTACCATGGAACCCTCATCAATGGAGTGGTCTTTGACTCCTCAATCAATAGAGGCGAGCCTGCAGTTTTCACTCTCACCGGAGTCATCAAAGGATGGACAGAAATACTTCAACTCATGCCGGTAGGATCCAAGTGGCGTGTGATTATCCCTTATGATCTCGCTTACGGAGAAGGAGGAGCAGGACAAAGCATAGAACCTTACAGCACGCTCATCTTTGACATTGAACTACTTGCCATAGAGAAATAACAGAGACAAGGAAAGAACAAAAAATTAATAATAGAAAAACATCCATTAAACTATGAAGAAGATTGTATTTTCATCGATCCTCGGACTCGTTGCGACTGCAATGGTTTCGTGTGGTGGTGGCGTTTCATCAAACGTCTCTATCAAAACTCCTATCGATACAGCAGCTTATGCTGTAGGTTTTGCTAATGGCCAAGGTTTGGCAGCTTCATTGAAAGGTTTCCCCGGAGACTCTCTTGATGGCAAGCTCATCGCTGCCGGTCTTTACGATGCACTTGTAGGCAACCCCGGTAAGATGACAGTGGAAGATGCACAGAAGTTCATCCAAAAGTATGTTGAAGACATACAAGTTCAAATCAAGAACAGAAATATCGAGGAAGAGCAAACATTCCTTGAAAAGAACAAGTCTGCTGAAGGTGTCATAACAACAGAAAGCGGTCTACAATACAAGTATGAAGTAGAAGGAACAGGTGCAAAGGCAACATCACCAAAGGACACTGTAGTTGTTCACTACAAGGGTACGACTCTTGATGACAAGCAGTTCGACTCTTCTTATGATCGTGGTGAACCCTCAACATTCCCTCTTGATGAAGTTATCTCAGGTTGGACAGAAGCTTTCCAAATCTTCCCTGTAGGTAGCAAGATCACTATGTGGCTTCCTTCAGCTCTTGCATACGGAGAAAGAGATTTGGGCGAATTCGGTCCTAACCGCCTTCTTCGTTTCGAGTGCGAACTCCTAGAAGTACGTCCATACAAGGGTAAGTAATACATCGCCTTATAAATCACCACCGGGCGGGTCATTCTTAGAAAGGAAGACTCGCCCGGTGTCGTTATATTCACACGGGGATAAGGGGATAAGAAGTTTTCATAGGTCATCGA
Source organism: Porphyromonas sp. (assembly GCF_030529325.1). Taxonomy (GTDB): domain Bacteria; phylum Bacteroidota; class Bacteroidia; order Bacteroidales; family Porphyromonadaceae; genus Porphyromonas_A. The sequence goes on from NZ_JAUMXC010000001.1 coordinate 78,160, forward strand.
AATTGTCTACATTTGTAGGGTTAGGGGTAATGATACAAGTATCCTCTGACGGTATATATATTAAGAAAACGCATTATGACAAAACTTAGTGTAAATATAAATAAGGTAGCCACCATTAGAAACGCACGAGGAGGTAACAACCCCGATGTGATCCAGGTTGCACGAGATGTACAGGCATTCGGAGCACAAGGTGTGACTGTACACCCTCGTCCGGATGAACGACATATACGTTATGCCGATGTGTACGCACTTAGAGAAGTAGTGCATACCGAATTCAATATCGAGGGGTATCCATCAGATGACTTTATCCAACTCGTATCTGAGGTACGACCCGAGCAAGTGACTCTCGTACCGGACCCACCCGAAGTATTGACAAGTAATGCAGGATGGAGAGTCAGAGAACACTTTGATTTCCTGAAGAAAGTACTTGAACACTTCCACGGAAAAGGGATAAGGACATCCATATTCATAGATACAGACTTGGCCAACATCCGTGATGCAGCAGAAGTTGGTGCAGATAGAGTGGAACTATACACTGAGCCTTACGCTCAAATGTATCACACCGACAGAAACATCGCAGTGGCGCCATTCGCCAAGGCCGGTAAATATGCCAAAGAGTGTGGATTGGGACTTAATGCAGGACATGATTTGGATTTGGAAAATCTTGAGTTCTTACATAACAACCTACCACAATTGGATGAGGTCTCTATCGGTCATGCACTTATCTGTGACGCCTTGTATATGGGACTTGAAAACACGATTAGAGAATACCGTAAAAGGCTTGGGCACACAGGTCTATAATTTCATATAACAATAATATAATAGAAGATTAATATAACTAAGATAGATTATGTCAGTACTACTTCAAGTCGCTACCGATACCGTAGCATCTGCTATGCCAAATCTCTCAACAGCAGAAGTTGTGGCAGCTGAACCACTCACGCTGTTGAGCTTGGCTACTAAGGGAGGATGGGTTATGATTATCCTTTTGCTCCTATCCATCATTGCCTGTTATATCTTCGTCGAAAGACTACTTTTGATCAAAAAATCAGCAAAGATTGACCCACACTTTACCAATCGCATCAGAGATTACATCCAAGAGGGGAAGATATCTTCGGCAATAACACTTTGTGAGACCCAAAGTACTCCCGGTGCCCGCATGATACACAAGGGAATACAGAGACTTGGACGCCCTATGCAGGATATTTCAGCAGCCATTGAAAACGTAGGCAATATCGAAATAGCAAAACTTGAGCGTCACTTACCATTTCTCGCAACCATAGCTGCAGGGGCTCCCATGATAGGCTTTTTGGGGACTGTGACAGGTATGATCCGCGCTTTTTATGACATGGCAAATGCCGGTGCAAACGTAGATGTAACTCTTTTGTCTGCCGGTATCTATGAAGCTCTTGTCACTACCGTAGGTGGACTCATAGTGGGTATTGTGGCTCTATTTGCGTACAACTATCTCGTTGGGTTGGTAGACCACGTCGTGACCAAGTCAGAAACGCAAGCCTTGGAATTCATGGATATGATAAACGAACCGGCAAAGAGAGCCTAACCTTTTAAGATTATGAAGTTAAAAAGAAGAAGTAAGGCAGTAGATATCTTCAGCATGGCATCCATGACAGACGTGGTGTTTTTGCTGTTGATCTTCTTTATGGTCTCTTCTACCTTTGTCATCCCAAGTGCACTCAAGGTGCTACTGCCACAGTCAAAGCAACAAACGGCAGCAAAGCCCCTCACTCGTGTGACCATAGATAAGAACTTGCACTACTATGTCGCAGTGGGAAAAGACAAGGACAGGGAGGTGACTTTCGAGGAGCTGGAGCCTTTTCTGCTGAGCGCATATAATGAAGATCCCGAGATGTTTGTAGCTCTTTATGCAGATGAAACAGTCCCTTATAAGGAAGTTGTAAAGGTTCTTAACATTGCCGTTGAGAATAAGTATAAGATGGTCCTTGCCACAAGGCCGTTAAAATAGGATCCTCTATCATGATAGAGAATAACCGAAATAAAGATAAACTGCTATCTGCCATCATTACGGTGCTGCTACATGTAGGTATTGTGGCAGGTCTTTTCCTGATCATTCTTCCAAAGATTGAAATGGAAGAGCAAGGCGCTGTGCTGGTCAATATAGGAGATATAGATTTATCTGCAGGAACATTTACTCCTGCTCCCCTTGCACCTGCAACGCCACCTCCTACCCCATCTACACCTCAGCCGGAACCATCATCACAAGACACAGAAGAACTACTTTCTCAAGACAGTGAAGATGCTCCGGTCATAACACCTCCTAAAAAGAAAACAAAGGAAAAGCCTAAAACGAAACCTAAAGAGACAAAGACTCAGCCTGCAAAACCCGTCAAACCCATAGATACGGAGGCGAAGAAAAGAGAGGAGGAAGCACGTCGTACAGAGGAACAACGTCGCCAAAAAGAGCTTGAGGAACAGCAACGTCGTGATGCGATCAGCAAGTCTGTATCAGGGGCCTTTGGCTCTGCACAGAGCAAGGGCAGTGGTAGTGGCGAATCCGGAGATCGAAGAGAAGGCTCTCCTGATGGCAATGTGATACAAGGAGGGACCAATCAAGGTATTGGGGGCTTCGGATCCTTCAATCTCAACGGTCGGAGTCTTGCAGGGAGTGGTCTTCCACGTCCATCATACACCTCACAGATAGAGGGTACCATTGTTATCAAGATCGTTGTGAATCCCTCTGGGAAGGTCATCAACACCAGTATAGCTCCGGGCACCAACATCGCAGACACAAACATGCGAAACAGTGCGCTGAAGGCCGCAGGATCGGCGCAATTCAATGCGATAGACGGTATTAACAATCAAACAGGTACAATCACCTACAGATACAGACTCAGATAATTACAAGAAATATCATACTAAATTATAATAAGGATATAATCATGAAAGCATTGTTATTTTTTGCCAATGGTTTTGAAGAAACCGAAGCGATAGGAACTCTTGATGTTCTCCTCAGGGGGGGCGTTGATGTGCGTACAGTATCTATCACTGATGATCTTACTGTAGAAGGGGCTCATGGCCAAAAAGTCATTGTAAACACAACTATCTCTGCGGTGAAAGATGAAACCGTAGATGCTCTCATATTGCCGGGCGGCATGCCGGGTGCGGCAAATCTTGCAGAATGTGAGACTCTCAGAGATATGCTGGTGAAGCATCATAAAGAAGGCAAAATTGTCTCTGCCATATGTGCTGCTCCTATGGCTCTTGCAAAAGCAGGATTGCTCAATGGTGTTGATGCCACTTGCTATCCTGGCTTTGAAGGCGAACTATCGGGTGCAAACTGTAAGACTTCCGGTGTCGTCCATTCAGGGAACATCATAACCGGCAGAGGCCCGGGATACGTCTTTGACTTCGGGCTTACCTTAATTTCTGCACTAAAAGGCAAATCTGTAGCAGACGATGTCGCTGCAGGGTTACTCCTCGGAGGCCGTTAAATGTCATTATAGGTACGAGGAAGGGACTGTGTCAGTGCTAAGTCATGACACAGTCCCTTTTCTGTTACCAAATTGGAGTTTAGAAGGTCTGCATAACAAAGTGATCTGCGACATGATCTCCATACTTGGTTCAAACAAAAAGCAAGAAGATGTTATTTTCCCCCAAGGAAAAAGGTATTTTTTTGTACCTTTGCCTTTAACCCCTTATTGTACTCAAAGATTACCTTTGGAGCTAAGATTGAGGGAATATCAGAGTCAAAAACGTACACATAGAACATATACTGACAGCCCAAATGAAGCATATTCGCAACTTCTGTATCATTGCCCATATTGACCACGGTAAGAGCACCTTGGCAGACAGATTGCTGGAGGAAACCAAGACCGTAGACCAAAAGGCACTGAAAGATCAGGTGCTTGACAACATGGATCTTGAGCGTGAGCGAGGTATCACAATTAAGAGTCATGCCATACAGATGAACTACACACTGGATGGTCAAGAATATACACTCAACCTCATAGACACTCCGGGACACGTGGACTTCTCCTACGAAGTGTCGCGATCCATTGCTGCTTGCGAAGGTGCTCTACTCATCGTTGATGCGGCACAAGGTATCCAGGCTCAAACAATTTCTAATCTGTACATGGCTCTTGATCACGATTTGAAGATCATTCCGATCGTCAATAAGGTAGATCTCCCGAGTGCAATGCCGGAAGAGGTAACAGATGAAATCGTCGAATTACTCGGATGTGACCATGACGAAGTCATCCGTGCCAGCGGTAAGACAGGAGAAGGTGTACAAGACATCCTTAGAGCCATTATCGAACGTATCGACCCTCCCCAAGGAGATCCTGAGGCACCGCTTCAATGTCTCATCTTTGACTCTGTATTTAACTCATTCAGAGGAATTATCGCCTATTTCAAGGTGGTCAATGGCGTAATACGCAAAGGGGATCATGTAAAATTTATAGCAACAGAAAAAGAATATGAGGCAGACGAGGTCGGTGTACTCCAACTGGATATGATGCCTCGCAAAGAGATCCGAACAGGGGATGTCGGATATATCATCTCCGGTATCAAAACCTCGAAGGAGGTTAAAGTCGGTGATACCATCACCCATGTCAAGGGGGGAGCAAAAGAGGCAATCTCGGGATTTGAGGAAGTCAAACCTATGGTATTTGCCGGAGTCTACCCCATAGAGAGTGAAGATTTTGAGAACCTCCGCAGTTCGCTTGAAAAACTCCAACTCAACGATGCTTCGCTGACGTTCCAACCTGAGAGTTCAGCAGCCCTCGGATTTGGTTTTCGCTGTGGGTTTTTAGGTCTTCTGCACATGGAAATCATCCAAGAGCGTCTCGATAGAGAATACAACATGAATGTCATCACGACAGTCCCCAACGTATCTTATCTCGTTTACGACAAGAAAGGTGGAGTAACAGAGGTACACAACCCTTCCGGACTACCTGACCCTGCAACGATCGACAAGATAGAAGAGCCATTTATCCGAGCATCGGTCATCACCGATACTACGTACATAGGACCAATCATGACGCTGTGTCTTGGCAAGCGCGGTGTGCTGGTACGACAAGACTATATCTGGGGTAATCGTATAGAGATCATCTACGACCTACCTTTGGGTGAGATCGTAATTGACTTTTATGACAAACTTAAGAGTGTATCCAAGGGGTATGCCTCATTTGATTACACTATCCATGACTTTCGGGAATCTAAGCTTGTCAAACTCGACATTCTGCTGAACGGGGAGCCTGTCGATGCTCTATCCACACTGACACATATCGACAATAGCGTAACTTTCGGGCGTCGCATGTGTGAAAAGCTCAAGGAACTCATCCCCCGCCAACAATTTGACATAGCCATACAAGCAGCTATCGGAGCTAAGATCATTGCTCGCGAGACCATAAAAGCTGTACGTAAAGACGTAACAGCGAAGTGTTACGGTGGTGACATCTCTCGTAAACGCAAACTCCTCGAAAAGCAAAAAGAGGGGAAGAAGCGTATGAAACAGATCGGTACTGTAGAAGTACCTCAAAAGGCATTCTTGGCAGTCTTAAAGCTTGACTAAGTCATGGCAGAAGCAGCAAGTAAAAAGTTTACAAAAAAAAACAGCAACGAAGAGACCAACACCAGGCCTACTCGTGTTCCTCCTCACAGTGTGGAAACAGAGGAGATAGTCCTTGGTGCGCTGATGATAGAGAAGGATGCTTATCCTCTCGTGGGGGAGTTGCTGCGCCCCGAATGCTTTTATGAGCCTAAAAATCGCCACATATTTGAAGCTATACGTGACCTAGCCCTACTTGAGCGTCCGGTGGATATCCAAACTGTCATCGAGCAGCTAAAGAAAAATAAGACTCTGCATGAGGTGGGTGGAGAATACTACCCTATCCTACTATCGAGTCAGATCAACAGTACCGCGCACCTTGAGACCCATGCCCGTATACTCTACGACAAGGCCCTCCAACGAGAACTGATCAGTTTTGGAAATCAGGTGATAAAAAATGCATTTGATGAAAGTCTGGACGTGGTGGACACGATGCAGGAAGCAGAAAGCAAGCTCTTCGAGATCACTCAGCGCACAGATAAAGATGAGGTAGAGCATGTCAAACTACTCATTGGAGATGCTCTGAAACAGATAGAGCAGGCGAGCAGTCGTAAAGAGGGTATCAGTGGACTCAACACCGGGTTCCGAGAGATTGATGATATGACTTCAGGCTGGCAAAGTCCTGACCTTGTGATCATCGCAGCCCGACCTGCGATGGGAAAAACGGCATTCGTCCTCTCTATGGCAAAGTCCATGGCGATGGACTATGACATCCCCGTAGCGATATTCAGTCTGGAAATGAGTAAAACTCAGATCATGACTCGTCTCATCGTCAACCATACAGAGATATCCAACGACAAGATAAAGCGAGGCAACCTAAATCAAGAAGAACTAAGGCAGTTGACAGAAGGGCTGGATCCACTTTATAATGCCCCTCTATTTATAGATGACAATGCCGGTCTATCTATCTTTGATCTACGCTCCAAAGCCCGTAGGCTCGTCCGAGAACAAGGCGTGAAGATGATTATCATTGACTACCTCCAGCTCATGACTGCAAGCGGTATGCGAGCAAACACAAATCGCGAACAAGAGGTAAGTATGATATCTCGCTCCCTAAAACAACTTGCGAAAGAGCTGAACATCCCAATCATTGCCCTATCCCAGCTGAATCGTAGTGTAGAAAATCGTGGGGATGGTAAGATACCTCAACTTTCGGACCTTCGCGAGTCTGGAGCTATTGAACAGGACGCCGATATGGTATGCTTCATCCACAGACCGGAATATTATGGAATTACTGAAGATAAAGAAGACGGACGAGACTTGAGAGGCTTAGGGCAGTTTATCATTGCCAAGCACCGTAATGGTCCGACGGGAGCAGTCTACCTAAGATTCAGACAAGAATTCATCAAGTTTGCCAGTGCCCTTGATCATCCGATACATGACAAGAAAGAACATGTCACGATGACATCATCTCTCAACTCAAACAGATATGCTACCGAAACAACAATAGTAGATGACTTGGAAGCATAGATAAGTTTGATCAAATGACTCACTTGAATTTATTTGTATATTTGTAAGGATCGTGATCCTTAGAATAATCTAATCAAAACATGGGACAGAAAGTAACGAGACATAGCCCAGGATTTTGGCATTCGAGACTTACCGGGATTGTAAGTGTCTCGATGGTACTATTCCTAATTGGGTTGATCGTAATGATGGGGTTAGTGGGAAGAGAACTAAAAAACTACGTACAAGAAAGTATGACAGTATCTGTCCTCATGTCCCCAAATGCATCAGACAAGGATATCAAAGTCCTCTCAACCTTTTTGAAAACGACAGAGGGAATAAAAGGCATTGAGTATATATCAAAAGAGGAAGCTCTTGAAGAGATTTCAAAAGAATTAGGTGAAGATCCCCAAGATTTTTTGGGTTGGAATCCTTTAGCTCCGGCTTTTGAACTAACGCTGAAAGCAGAGATCTCTGCTGACAAAGTTGAAGCAGATAAAATTGTTGCAAACATAGAAAAACATGATCTTGTTCAGAAAATAATCTATAAGAGAGATCTTTTGGAAAAGATCAATGATAATATCCGTGTTTTAAGTTTGGCAATGACAGCTATTGCCGGGCTATTACTTTTAGTATCTTTCGCCCTGATCAGCAATACAATAAAACTGATGATATATGCTCGTAGATTCTCAATCTACACCATGCGTCTCGTAGGAGCCACACCTGGATTTATATGTAGACCTTTTATTGCACAAAATCTAATCAATGGAGCTATCGCGGCCGTCATTGCATTGGGCCTTTTAGCTTGGGGCGCCTACTATTTAGCATCTTTATATCCTATCATGGGCTCCCTACTGACATGGCAGAATGCCATAGTACTATGCGGAGCAGTGATTCTTTTTGGAGTCCTGATTTCTGTTTGGTCAGCAGCAGTAACAGTAAATAAGTACATGCGAATGGACATGAACAAGTTGTATCGTATCTAAACATCCAACAAATGAAAGAGAAACCATATAAATTATACACGTTCACCAAGATCAACTTATATATCTTTTCAGCATCAATAATACTCATTATTTTGGGTTATGCCCTGATGGCGGGTGGAACATCACCGGATGGCGTAAGTTTCAATCCGGAAGTTTTTTCAAACACAAGAATCAAAATTGCTCCGGTATTGTGCACCCTTGGCTATATTGGGATCCTTGTTGCCATACTTTGGCGCTCTAAAAAAGTAACTACAAACGATAACCATAACGAGTAAAGCCCATGTCTATACTCGAAGCCATTATACTTGCTATTGTAGAAGGACTTACAGAATTTCTTCCGATTTCCAGCACAGGGCATATGATCATCACACAAGCCCTAATGGGTATGGAGAGTACAGAGTATGTCAAGTCATTCACAGTGATGATACAGCTTGGAGCAATCCTTTCTGTTGTTGTTTTATATTTCAAGAGATTTATAAACTTTAGCCTGCCATCAGATATGTGGCATGGAAATATTCCTGAATGGAGACGTTTTTTAGCTCGCTTCCGATTTTACTTCAAATTGATCGTGGGGCTGATCCCTGCAGTGATATTTGGACTAATTTTCAACAATTGGATAGATGAAGTTTTGGGATCCGTATGGGTAATTGCAGTGAACCTTATCATCGGTGGTATTGTTATGCTCTTTGTAGACAGTATTATCCGAAATAATGAACGCTCCGAGGTTACGTATCCCAATGCCATCATAATAGGGTTCTTTCAGTGTCTCGCAATCCTCTTACCCGGCATGTCAAGATCAATGTGCACCATTGTTGGAGGAATGACACAAGGACTGACTCGTAAAACTGCGGCGGAATTCAGCTTCTTTTTAGCTGTCCCAACGATGTTTGGAGCAGCCCTTCTCAAAGCCTATAAAATGTGGGAAAGTGGGGGAAAACAAATATTTGTTGACAACCTAAACACTCTCATCATAGGAAATGTGGTATCATTCATTGTCGGTCTTTTGGCGATAAAATTTTTCATCTCCTACTTGGGCAAGCATGGATTTAGGGCGTTTGGGATATACCGTATATTGGTTGGAGGTACAATCATAACGATGATACTCCTTGGAGTAGATCTTGCAGTGATTTAATTGTGATTTTAACATCATTGATGACAAATATAGATAACAAAACTGCCCAACAAGAACATGAAAAGAAGTTGGAAAATCCATTTTCAAAGGGGCTTATCATAGGGATAGAGAAACCTTATGGTTGGACATCTTTTGATGTGGTCAATAAGGTACGCTATCTATTGACTAAAAGACTAAAACTAAAAAAGCTGAAAGTCGGACATGCCGGCACCCTTGATCCTCTTGCGACAGGCGTGGTAGTACTTTGCACAGGAAAGTCTACCAAAATGATAGAAGGACTCCAGACTCATGCAAAGACATACCGTACAACGATTAGGTTGGGGGCAACAACGCCATCGTATGATATGGAGACAGAAGTAGACGCTCTCTACCCTACACAACACATAACTCAAGAGTTGGTAGAGAAGGTTTTAAATAGTTTTGTAGGAGAGATCCAACAAGTTCCCCCGACATTTTCAGCTTGCAAAGTCGAAGGGCAACGAGCGTATGAGATGGCACGAAAGGGTAAAAGTGTAGAACTTAAAGCAAAGACTATCTATATAAATAATATCCGCTTGATCCGATATACACAAAACGAGATCGAGATTGAAGTTGATTGTGGGAAAGGCACCTATATACGGGCATTGGCTCGAGACATAGGAAAAGCTCTAGATAGCGGAGGATACCTGACGTCTCTGCGACGTACTCGATCAGGAAATATAGATGAATCAAACCTCATTACGATGGAAGAGGTACCAAGTTGGATAGAAAGAACTTTGGCTTCATATATACCTACCCAACAACAATAAGTAAGACAACGAATATACGGAAGATATAGTATGAAACTTTCTCAATTTAATTTCAAGTTGCCAGAGCAATTAATAGCTCAATATCCGGCTAAATTTAGAGACGAATCTCGCCTCCTCGTATTACACTCTAAAACGGGAGAGATAGAACACAAAGTATTTAAGGACATCACCCAATACTTTGGAAAAGATGATGTGTTTGTCTTTAACAACACAAAAGTGTTTCCAGCTCGTCTCTATGGCAATAAGGAAAAAACAAATGCAAAGATTGAAGTTTTTCTGCTCCGTGAATTGAAAGCAGAGCAACTGCTTTGGGATGTCCTTGTGGATCCTGCTCGAAAAATAAGAATCGGCAACAAACTATTCTTTGGAGAAGATGACTCTCTCGTTGCTGAAGTAATTGATAACACTACATCCCGTGGGCGTACACTGAGATTCCTATACGATGGGACTCACGAAGAGTTTAAGGCAGCATTATTTGCTTTGGGACATACTCCGCTGCCTAAATATATCCAAAGAGAACCCGAACCCGAAGATGAAGATCGATACCAAACAATCTTTGCTGAAGTAGAAGGAGCTGTCGTAGCTCCAGCTGCCGGATTACATTTCAGCCGAGAGTTGATGAAACGATTAGAAATACAGGACTGTCGGTTTGGATATTTGACCCTGCATACAGGTCTGACGGCATATCGAGACATTGATGTGGATGATCTGACAAAATATAAGATGGGCTCTGAACTCATGAGTGTCAATGGTGCATGCTGCAAGGCTGTAAATGACGCCATATCAAAAGGAGGCCGTATGTGTGCAGTGGGTACTTCTGTCCTAAAAGCTCTTGAGACATGTATTAGTACGGACGGATTTATCAAGGAATTTGAAGGATGGACAAGCCGATTTATATTCCCTCCCTATGAATTTCGTGCGAAGGCTGCCATGGTAACCAACTTCCATATGCCCTACTCTTCTCTATTGATGATGACTGCTGCCCTTGGAGGGTATGACCATGTTATGAATGCATATGATGTTGCAGTCAAAGAGGAGTATCGCTTTGGCGCTTATGGAGATGCAATGCTAATTCTCTAAATATATTCTTTATTTATGGTAAGATCAAGTAGAACATATTATCTCGGTCTTGGGTCGAATATAGGTGATACTCAGCATTACCTATCCTTTGCAAGAGAAGCTATCTCAAGACATGTTGGGGAAATAATAAAAGAATCCACCGTCATCTACTCAGAACCGGAAGGGTTTGAGTCCGCAAACACATTCAGCAATCAAGTGATCGCAGTCCGTAGTAGCCTTAGACCCAAAGAACTATTGGCAGAAACGCAGAGGATAGAGCGAGAACTTGGACGCACTCACAAATCCCACGATGGGACTCACTATGATCGTACAATAGATATTGATATTATCTTGTGTGGAGATCTGGTGTACAGCGATCATGAGCTAACTATCCCCCATAAAGAGTTTAGGACTCGCTCTTTTGTTATCAATCTACTGAAGGAGGTTGCACCCGAGATGGTAGATCCGGTAACTCAAAAAACAATGAAAGATCTCGCTCAGATAGCAAAAAGAAAATAAATGGGACGACTTGTCGCTATAGACATAGGACGTAAAAGGACTGGCATAGCCGCAACAGACATCATGCAAATAGTCCCGGGAGGATTGGGGTATCTCCCAACTCACCAAGTACCTGCTTGGCTGGAGGAATATTGCAAGAAAGAACCTGTAGATAAACTTATAATCGGAGAGCCTAAACAAGCAAATTACAGCGACTCTGAGAGCGTCAAATATATCAATCCTGTTATCAATCGGATAAGAAAGGTTTTGCCAAACTTGGAGATTGTACGCTACGACGAAAGATACACTTCAGTCTTGGCACACCAGACGATGATCGAAGCCGGACTGAAGCAACATAAAAGAAGAGAAAAAGGACTAGTCGATGAAATAAGTGCAGTAATAATATTACGAGACTATATGGAGCATGTCGACTGTATGTCCGGAAAAAAATAAAAATAAGGGTATATATAATCAAATATGAAACTTCCAATTTACCTGTACGGTCATCCTATACTTAGAGAAGAGACAATAGAAATAGATGCCAAATATCCGGATCTAAAGAAACTGATAGAAGACATGTATGAGACGATGTATGACGCTGAAGGCATTGGTTTAGCCGCTCCACAAATAGGTAAAGCCATACGTCTCATGGTCATCGACGCGGATGTTTTAGCAGAGGATTTTCCGGAATGTAAAGATTTCAAGAAGGTGTTCATCAACCCCAAGATAACAAAACATAATGATGAAGAAGTCTCTCTGAATGAGGGATGTCTGAGTATACCTGGTATTCAGGAAAAAGTATCAAGACCCACCGAAATCACTGTCGAATATCTTGATGAAGAACTCCAACCACAGACCATAGACCTTACGGGATTTGCAGCCAGAGTCTTTCAGCATGAATTTGATCATATAGAGCAAACCCTCTTCACAGATAGGATTTCACCGATGAGAAAGCAAATGATCAAATCTAAGCTATCTAAAATCTCTCAAGGTCAAGTCAATTGCCACTATCGTACGGTCTGCAAGCGCTAAGGCATAAGTTAAAGCATCATGTAGAAACAAAAACTCAAACTCATGAAAACGCGTATCTGGCAACTGTTTATCATTATCATAGGGCTACAAGGACTCTCAAAAGAAGTAGTAGCACAGATAGACACAGATCGCGTCATAACTATTGGTCGAAACGCCATTTCTTTCAAGGACTATGTTTTGGCCATTCAGTATTTCAATACTGCCATACGTTACTCTCCTGAGATTGCAGAACCTTACTTCTATCGGGGAGTCGCAAAATACAGTCTCGATGACTTACATGGCACCGAGGAAGACTGCAACTTGTGCTTGGAGCGCAACCCCTATATTTATCAAGCGTATTTTCTTAGAGCTATCGCCCGCCACACTTTAGGGAAAGACACCTTGGCATTATCAGACTATGAGAAGGTGCTAAAAAACAACCCTGATGACCAAGGTTCTTTACACAACATATCTCTGTTATATATTTCTCAAAAAGACACTATCAGTGCGCGCAAAACTCTTGAGCGACTCAAGAGATTCTATCCTACATATTCCCCTACATATCTAATAGAGGGTGGGATTGCCCTCTCTCAAAAAGACACTGTAGCAGCGAAAGCCTTATTTAAAAAGGGAGCTGAACTAAACCCCACTGCCACATCTCCCTATGTTTCATTGGCAGGAATAGCTTATGCTCAAAAGGATTATCATCAAGCATTAGACTACCTGAATAGGGCTCTATTTCTTGATCCTGAAGCCGCCGATCTGTACACAAATCGTGGACTCATTCATTTCCAACTTAACAATCTCAGAGGTGCAATGGCAGATTATACCACAGCCATTGACTTGAAATCCAATAATCTCCTCGCACTGTATAATAGAGCACTCCTAAGGAGCCGAGTGGGAGAACTCCATGGTGCGGTAGAAGACTTCAATATCATCTTGCAGTACGAACCGGGTAATTCTTTTGCACACTTCAACAGAGGACTTCTCTTGACAAATTTAGGTTTCTACAGCCAAGCAAGAACAGATTTTGATTACATCATAGATCGCCATCCAACTTTCATACCGGCCTATCTTCAGAGAGCATCTGTCCTCCGTAATATTGGAGATGTTAGAGGTGCAGAAATAGATATGTACAGGGCCTCTCAGATCATGAATGATCTCAAAGTACGTGCATCCCTAAAAAAACGTGGAGGAAACTCTCGTAGCTCTATCGACTCCAATGATGATCCAAATACAAAAGACACGAGAGACGAAAGAGATGACAATATCCGGAAGTTTAGGATGTTGGTATATGATGGTCGCAAGAAAGGATATAATGATCTGTATCAAAGCGAAGAAAATCTCCGAGGGCGTATCCAAGATCGTAAAGGTAGCATTGAACCTGAGCCTATGTACATCCTCTCATATTATGAGAAAGAAAGCAAAGGGCACATTGAATCAAACACTTACAACAACTATCTTGGTCATCCCAATACCCCCTATTCATTGAAGATGGTTCGCCAACTACCGCTGTTGAACGAAAGAGTCATCTCGGAACATCAGAAGAATCTTGAATCTCCAATAGATCCGGCAAATATGGACGAAAACTTTGCTCGAGTAATGGATCTACTCACCCTCAAGGATTATTCCGGAGCTAAGGTTCTGATAGAAAAAATGCTCAAAGATGAAAAATCTACTCTCACATCCCTATTGAGATTTCAATATGCAACAACACTCATGTATCTGAGGTCACTTGAGGAAAAAAATATTTCCATAGAGGAAGTTCAAGCTAAAAAACGCCAACGATCTTGGGAGACAACCCTCCAAAGTAGCCTACTATCATCTTCAACGATTATAGGCAAAAAACTTTGTGAAGAGGCTCTACACGAATTAGAAATACTTAAGGCTTCATACCCTGAGGACAGATTTATCCTCTACAATATCGGGTGTGTTTATCAGACTTTAGGAGCACACGAAGAAGCAATAAAACATTTTGCTTTGGCGATAGCAAAAGACAACCAATCCGCTGCATCATATTTCAACAAGGCTTTATCTCATTATGCACTTGGAGAAAAAGCCAAGGGCGACAATGACATGAGCCTCGCAGGCTCTTTAGGTCTGTATAAAGCATACAGTATTATCAAACGTATGCAACAATAAAAGGTGTAAAGGCAACCCACATCCACCAGGGCAACCGCATCAAATCTTTAGTATCTTTTTGAGATAGTCCATATTCAGAGCGGCTTTGAACAGCCTCTTCCGTAAGGATAGCTTGTCTTTATGTTGCGAGACAATGGCTAAGGCGAACTTTCTTAGCGTGTTTAGATTAGTCGCTGAATAATCCTTACGAGCACGGCAAGCATTTTCTCTAAAGGTTACATCCAAATGCCAGTGCAGGGCAGCCGCATCAAGCAGACGCTACGCCTTACACCTCATCCATTAGTAGAAAGTATTATCTTCTCAACTTGAAAAAAGCTACTCAGAGTAGATAGACAATGTTTCCAAAGATATATTACCTATAAGAGCCGCTACCTGAGAGAATGACCCGCCTTTGGTAGACAATATGTGCTTGGTCTGAGAGAGGGCCAGTAGTTCACCGAAAGCATTGATACAACCTTTTGGAGTATTGAGCAGAGATACAGTGTGTGGCATAAAAATACGTCCGGCAAATACCGTAGACAGGCGCTCCCGCTCCTCAGGCATATCTGAAGCTATAAAGAAAGAGACGGAAGGGTCATCTTCTATCATACCCTGCATACGCTTAATAAATAACTCGATGGGGTTATGATGGCACACATCATTTTTGCGGCAGCTATCCAAGTGTACACCAACGACGTTATCACTCCAATCTGAAATATTAGATTGAAAAGCGTTTTTGACCTCAACGGATGCCTTCATAAGATCAAACATATTACGATGATCACCCAAAGAGGTCTCTGAAGAAATCAGGATATGCTCACGCCCACGGAATAACGAAAGCAACTGCTCCTGCCCATTCTCACATATACTGCGAATATCCTTCGGAGAAAAACACCGGTCATATCGAAAGAATAAAAAAGGATAAGACAAAAAACCATTTCCCGTCTGAGGCAGATCATTGAAGAACCAATCTTTGGCAGTAGCCTCTCGAATAAAAATACCGGCCTCCTCAAGCATTGGATCAAGAGTAAAAAGCCTATACGACGGACAATATAGGCGTTCATCCGAAAACCAAATTATGTCCATCCGCGTCTCAGCCTCCAAAGCAAGAGAAATCGCAGAAGCAATGACTTTAAGCCTGTCTGTAAGGCCTCCTTTCGGTACAAGTGTGAGTTTATCCTTTCTCATTGGAAAGCAAGAGCCTAAATTCCAGGCCAATCTTTTACAGTGAATGAACTCTCAACTTCTCGTTCAATTTCATCCGGAAGAAGGTGGAAAAAATCCACACCCACTTCATCCTGAAGTTCTTTAATTGTTCGTCTGTATTCAGGCAAAACAACTGTAGTATCATATTCCTTGTGTTCAAAAAGGAACCCTACAGCCGAGTACTTTCCATCCTTGATTTTCAAAAGTGCCATATACCATTTTTTTGCAACAGGGACGCTGGTATTTGTCTCACTTGAAGTGACATATCCAAGGATGTCAGACTCCCGGTCAATCGTGATCCCCTTAACAACATACAAAGTATCTGCAGTCGTCCTATTACGTCCCCATCCTTGTACCTTACCTTCCAAGGTACTCCATACACCTTGATTAAATTTCTTTCCCATCTGAGGAGCGATATTGGAGTAATAAAACGTCTGTTCGTTCGCCTCTTTACTAAAAAGTCGATCGCTACTTGCCACGATATGTCCACGATCCAACTTTACCCCTTTGAAATACGGATAAGTTCCCATCGCAGTAAGGCCAAGGAGTTTAGGGTCATCAGACCAAGTATCCTGCCGCTTTACGTTTTTGGGAGAAGTTCGAGAATCAAAGCGAAAAGCAACCCAACGACTTTGGTGCTTAGAGAGAACAAACTCCAGACAAAAGTTCATCACCTCTTCTCCCTTATTGGTACGTGTATAATGTGCAACAAACCGTGAGTCAGGGCTATCTGAAAGTCTGGGAATCTCCATCCGTGAAGCCACAGAAGGATCAGGCAATGGCTCATCCGCCTTTGTTTGGATAAGGATTAGTTCCTTCACAGACTTATCAGAGAACACAACTCTGATTTTTGCTTTCCTCTCCCTGCTCAAATTTCTCTTTACGAAGAGGACAATATCCTTATTCCCTTCCCCTGAAAATATATCTGCCGTGACAAAATCATCCTCTGCTGTTATGCTCATCTCCCAAGACATCGAACTTTCGATTTTCAAAAAAATCTGAGACTCCTTATAATCTACTTTATTGTCATGTACGAAACGTGGATCAAAGTGGACGGAGTTTTTTCCATCGTTATTATTTCCATTATTATCATGTTTGCAAGCAAATGCTTGAAGGCAGAAAACTAAAAATAGTATCGGCAAAAATATATTGACTTCTCTTTTCATATCCATGCGACAAACAAAAGGCATAAAACGTTTTACAAATGAGTACTATCCTATCACTACTTCTTGCTCAACAGATACTTTGCCACAGCATGGTAAGCAGGTATGGAGTATGGATCATTAGCACCGTTACTCGCCGTGTGGTGAGAAGAGAGACGCACAATAACCATTTCGGCAGCGGGATCCACATATATCGCCTGACCGTGCACTCCACGAGCCATATAAGCACCATGCTCATTGTGAGTAACCCACCACATATTTCGATAACTCCATCCTTTAAGATTTGGATATCCCCCCTTCTCGAACAATCGAGGATCTCCCCCTCTCTGTGTATCTTGAACGACAATGTTCGGCAATATCTGTTTGCCATTAAAATACCCGCCGCAACGCATCATCTCACCAAACATCCCCAAGTCTCTGAGATTTGCATTAAAGCCACCTCCTGCAAAAGGAATCCCATAGCTATCTACCTGATAGTACCCATCAATGTTTGTACCCAAGGGGGCCCATAATTTTTCAGAAAGGATCTCTGTGAATTTTCGTCCTGTAGCCCTACTTATGATCCAGCCTATGACATCCGTATTGACAGTCTTATAACCAAATGCTTTGCCGTGTTCTCCGGACTTTTGGACAGTCATCAAATACTCATAGCTATTACGTGGTCCATTATATCCTTGAGGCTTGGGAAAAGGGTTATTGGCAAGTCCGAAAATCCACACATCTGCATTTGGATCGGCATAATTCTCACTATAATTGAGAGCTGTAGTCATATCCAAGACCTGCCTTACCGTAGCATCTCCAAAGGCAGATTGAGCTAGCTCAGGCACATACTCTCTGACATACTTTGTATCATCTATGACCCCTTCAGCAATAAGCATTGCCGCAAGAGTCCCTGCAAATGTTTTACTTACAGACATGACGGCATGTTGTCCGTCGGGTGAGAGTTCTCCGAAATACCTCTCATAGACTATCACCCCCTTATGTATCACGAGGATGCCATCCACATAATTTTTCTGCATTGACTCGTCCCAAGTCATAGCTTTCTTTTCACCCCAAGGAACAAAAGAAACCTTACCTACGTTGGGATCAATCTCCTGCTTCCATGAATACCTGTGATTTCCTGCACACTTCACCTCAAGTGTAGGCATGAACTGACGCATGTGACAAACACTGTATCTCAATCCGGGGAACTGAAAGAATGTCCCATCATGCATCGACAACTTATGCTCATCCTCAGGAGGAAAACCTCGCATCCATCCCATCACTTTGGGATCGGACTCCTGTGCAGATATTTGTGTCTGAGCTGTTGTCACTTCAACAACAAACAATGACAGTGCTATAAGACCTATTACTCTTTTCATCATAGTGCTCTTTAATTTTGAAATTAGACGTCGCTCCCAATCAAAAGTGAGCAAAACGTCTCTGTTAGGCAAATATAGACATAATCTCCAAAATCCGCTCATACGGTATTTATTAGCCAATGATAAGAGAACAGCGGTCAGAGATTGTTTTCTGACCGCTGTTCTCTTATCTTAAATAGTTGAGTTTACTTCGGTTGTAACCTCTGTAAGCGATTACTCAACTCCTTGTTGTGCTGCATAGATGATCTTCAAAGCATCTGCATCTCTGAGCTTTTGCTTAACTTCATTTATGATACCCATCTTAGAGTATCTGTCAATCTTAAGCACTGTAGTCATCAACGCTGCTTCCGCTTCACGCTTTGAAGCCTTCTCCTGAGCGATGAAATCAAAGATGTCATTAGGGCTCGCAAACTTATCATTGAGCTGGATCTGAGTTTCAGATCCATACTTGGACTGATACATTTGTTGGGGTTTACCCATATAGATGTAAGTCGCAAGAGACTTCTTTTCAAGCGTGGTGAGCTCCGTAGCCACAGGCAACGTCAAATCTACCATCTTGGTCACTTCCCTCATAGATGTCACCATCATGATAAAGAATAGGAACGCAAATACCAAGTCAGGTAGAGACGACGTATTCAGCTCGGGCATCTCTCGTGTATTGCCTTTTGTAAACTTGCTCATTTTTTCTTTCCGTATTCTTTAGGGTTAGCTTCTGAAATCTTCTGAGGATAGAGTTTGATGAGAGCCTCTTGTTGTTCTTGAGAGAGTTCAGACATCTTCTTGCCCCACTTTGTCATACCATATTCATCACGCAATTCCCTATATGCCTTCGCTATTTCGTTCTGAACTGCGATATAGTCATTGTATCTGGTATCTACCACACTCGTCAAAGAGATAAGGTGATACTTAGAGACCTTGACATTTCCGATGAGAGGGATTTCCATCTCCTCCATTTCGGGCATATTAGGGTCATCCTGTTCATTGAGGACAAACTCCTTAACTTTGTTCTTTAACTGAACCAATGTAACCTCTTCACCATTACAGATGATGTCACCTGCCGTATTCACGAGGACACGAAGCATATTACGCTTCTTGAGGTCCATGGTAGCATCTTGATCGGGTGGCACAGCAGGAGGCAACTGACGAGCAAGCCCCTTGTCTGAGCCCATCGAAGAAGTCACAAGGAAGAAGATGAGCAACATGAAAGCGATGTCGGCAGAAGACGAGCCATTTATACTTGGAACTTTCCTTTTAGCCATACTTTTTAGCTTTTTAATGTTACGAATCTTACCTCTTACTTACGAAAGACTTTACAGCACCCCAAATTACAGCGATGAATGAAAATCCAAGTAGAGCATAGATTGAGTAGAGCCACATATCTGCGGTCTTCAACCATGATGCCTCATTATACTTTTGGAAGTCTTGACCGAGATGAAGTGGGTCAGGACTACCGACGTTATAAGTAACCACAAGCAGCAAGATAAATGCAACTATGATACCCAACGACAAGAGTGCCTTCTTAGGATTAGCCTTGAATTGGCTTCCAAAAGAGAGCAATGAAAAGAGCACAAGCGCCAACACTGCGAGACCACACACGATATACCCCCAATATAGGAGTGCACCGGTGTACACAGGCTCTGGCTTTGCTGCAGCCGGATTGACTACACCTCCTAAGAAGAATAGTGCGAATACGATCACTGAAATAATTGCAACGATCAGTAGTGTCCAGCTTGAAGCTTTACGGATATTACTTACTGCCATTGCTATTAGATTTTTTTGTATTTCACATTGTATTTAACGATGAAGTCTACAAGAGAAATAGATGCATCTTCCATACGATTGAGGATACCTTCATACTTGCTGAGGAGGTAGTTGTAGAATACCTGAAGGATAAGAGCTACGACAAGACCACCGATAGTAGTGATAAGCGCAACCTTCATACCACCCGCAACGACTGTTGGGCTGATATCACCGGCCTTTTCGATAGCGTCGAATGCCTGAACCATACCCACCACAGTACCCAAGAACCCGAGAGATGGAGCCATCGCGATAAAGAGAGTGATCCAAGAAAGGTTCTTTTCAAGAAGACCTGCTTGTACACCACCATAAGAAACGATAGAACGCTCTACAACATCGAGACCTTGATCGATACGAAGAAGAGCTTGGTAAGCGATAGAAGCCACAGGACCACGAGTATCGCGAGCAATATTCTTAGCTGTTTCGACATCACCTCTATCAAGAGCTGCTTCGATTTCCTTCAAGAACTTTTCGTTGTTAGTGTCTGCGAGGTTTAGATAGATGATTCTTTCAAGAGCGAAAGCCAAACCAAGGATAAGAGCGATAGCAACCGCAGCCATAAAGTCAGGTCCACCTTCGATGAACTTTGTCTTAAGAGCTTGGTGGAAACCACCTTCAGTCACTGCAACCTCTGTAGCCATTTCTTCCTGTGAAGCAGCGATTTCCTCTACAGGAGCAGGAGCTTCTGTTTGCACAGCTTCTTGAGCAGCTTCTTCTTGAGCGATAACGGCATTAGTAAATCCAACTGAAAGGAGACCTACCAACGCAAGACTTGCAAAAAATCTTTTCATTGTACGTTTTTTTTAAGATTAATGATTAATACATTGTTTATTCTCTATGGGCTACTTATTTCTTCCGAAATAAATCTGCGGAGAGAGCGGGATTCGAACCCGCGATACGCTTTTGGCGTATACACGCTTTCCAGGCGTGCCTCTTCAGCCACTCGAGCATCTCTCCTTAAAAACAAGACGTCACTCTTTCACTCGGACTGTATCCTGATCTTGGATTACCCCTCCACTCTACACAGCTCTCCCTGCGGACATGAAGCGTGAAAATAGACTATCTGACCGTAAAGTTATATAAATTACAAGAATTGGCAAAGAGTTTCTCTCTCATAGTTGTGGGAGAGACTCCATATAACGCCGTCAAGTACTCATAAATATAGACAAGATAGGCAGGTTCGTTACGCTTTCCACGCTTAGGCATCGGAGCCAAATATGGAGCATCCGTTTCTATTATGAGCCGATCGAGGGGCAGCCTGTCGGGAATAAAGGTCTTCAAGTCATTGTTCTTGAATGTCACCACCCCATTTATACCGACATAGAAGTGAGGCAGCTCCAGCACAGCCTCCAACTCTTCTATGTTTCCGGTGAAACTATGAAAGACACCACGTAGTCTATCTGCCCCTACATCCCTTATAGCTTTTACAGTATCCGGGATCGCGTCTCGTGCGTGGAGAGACACAGGTAAATCATACTCCAATGCCCACTCGAGCTGGGTGCGTAGGGCATCGTTCATCTCCTCTTTATACTCCAATGACCAATAGTAGTCGAGACCGATCTCCCCGATACCGACACACCGTCCATGATGGATATCCAATGCGGCTTTTACCTCTGACAATCTCTCCTTATAGTCAGCCTTGATATAAGACGGATGCATCCCAAGCATAGGGAAACAAGCGTCAGGATACGCATCTGCAAGACTCAACACTGCGTCTATGGAACGATCATCAAGGTTGGGCAATAGTATCTTGCCGACACCGGCCTCTACACTCCGAGCGATGACAGTATCCCTGTCATCATCAAACTCTTCAACAAAGACGTGAGAATGTGTATCGACAAGCTGCATTTGATGACCCATCATAGTTGTCGTGTTGTCAGATCAGCAACAAGTCGAGCGAGATCACTCTTGAGCTCCACATCAGCCTCCAAATTATCGATGATATCAATCGCCTTTTCAGAGAATGATGAAACCAGAGACAAAATCTCTTTGTCCAACCCTTTTGCCTCATAATATGCCGTGACTGCAGCTATCTTGGCATCATCGTCCTTCAGTGCCAAGGCCTCAGACAATCGGGCATCACCATCAAACCTTGCAGCCTCGAGAGCCTTGATGAGGAGCCATGTTTTCTTCTCCTCAAGGATATCTCCACCTTTCCTCTTGCCAAAAGACTCCGATCCCCAAATATCCAAGTAGTCATCCATGAGCTGAAAAGCCAAGCCCAAAGCATCTCCGGCACGATAAACTTGTTCACAGACCTCAGAAGGAGCTCCGGCGATCATGGCTCCGATTTTCATTGATGAAGCGATGAGACACGAAGTCTTCCCATGGATCATTGCCATGTATTCATCTACCGTCACATCACTGCGGTGCTCAAACTCCATATCATACTGTTGTCCTTCGCACACGCCGAGAGCCATTGCATTGAACTCCTCAAAGACCGGTTTGAGGAGTTCCGAGGGCAAGGCCGCCAACTCCCGATAAGCAACAATCATCATCGCATCTCCGGAGAGGATAGCGGTATTGGTATCCCACTTGCGATACACAGTGGGTTGTCCACGACGCACGGGAGCATCATCCATGAGATCGTCGTGCAAGAGTGTAAAGTTGTGAAAGATCTCCAAGGCTACCCCCGCTCTAAGAGGCATGCCAAGATCTCCATGTGGCAGAAAAAGGCGATAGGCCAAGAGCGTCAACAATGGGCGCAGCCTCTTCCCGCCCATAGACAATCCATACTTTATAGGAGCATAGAGACCATCAGGTCTGCAATCTTCAGAGACGACGCTTTGAAGGGCCTGCTCTACCTGCTTGAATAAATATTCTTGATGTTGGGTCATTACAATTTTACTTAATGAGCGGTAAAGATAATAATCTTTGCAGGTACCGAACATCATTTGACAGGCAAAAAAAACTCTCCCCGGTGATGAGAGGCCCTATATTTTCAGGGACACATATGCTATAATATTTAGTCGGAGCATTGTAACTCCCCAAAATGCCCCACATTGAAGCTTACCGTAAACCACGTATCCTCAAAGACTTGAAAGGGTATAAAAAAGGTTGTCTAACTTGACGTATCAAGTTAGACAACTTCATTCATCAAGTTAGACACCTGAATTTCGACAGATGTACGTCTTTTTTCTCAATATTTAATTTAGGATAGCCTCATAAGGAAGGACTACAAGTCAAATCGAGCCGATATCAAACAGCCCCATACTCCCATCACCTTGGACACCCGAGTATTTGCACTCTGCAGTTAAGATATATCAGTCAATTATACTATCTTTGTGCTCCATACAATAAAAAAATTAAATTCAATCTTACTTATCAATGAAACATCGTTATCTACTACCCGCATTGCTCATCGCAGCAATGGGTAGCATGGAGATGTCTGCACAGAGCGTGACTGTAGACCAGCAGTCCTGCTCCAAGATCAAGAACATCTTCAAGAGCAAGCGTCGTAAGGCAAAAGAAGACGCACAGAAAAATCAAGGTAAAGCTCCATCTCCGGAAGCCAAGAAGTACTCCGAACTCACTTCCGGTGCGGAAATCACGGATGGACTTGTACGTACGATCCTCAAAGATGACAAGCTATACTTTGAACTCAAAGACTCTATTTACGGCAGAGATCTACTCCTATCCAATCGTATCTCAAGGACCTCGGACAACAATGATTTTGTTGCCGGACAGATGGTTTCCGATCCTATACTATTCAGACTTGAGAAACAGGGCAAAAAAGTATTTATGTACTATGTCCCTACACACAACTCGATAGACAGGACAGATCCCATAGCCCCTTCCTTTGATAAAAACTACAGCAAGCCTATCCTCAGGGTATTTGATGCCGTTGCTACCAACGAACAAAACACTGTCATCGACATGACGGCTTTCTTCATGGGTGCCGAGATGAGCATCTCGCCTTTGGCAAAAAATGGAAAAAACAATGGTGCTCCCATCCCCGGTGCTTCATACTTCAGCAGTGTAAAGAGCTTCCCAAAGAACGTGGAAGTGAAAAATGTCCTTGCTTATCGCAATGCAGATCAACCATATACGATCGAGACACACAGATCTGTGGTACTCCTCCCGGAGCAACCTATGCAGATGAGACTTCAAGACAATAGAGTCGGTTATTTCTCTTCCGGTCGTCTTCAGTTTACAACAAACAAAGACAAACTCGAACGCTATCAGGTGATCCATCGTTGGAGACTCGAGCCAAAAGACTCGGCAGCCTACTTCCGTGGTGAACTCGTAGAGCCTGTCAAGCCTATTGTATTCTACGTTGATACGGTATTCCCTGAGAAATGGAAAGGCGCTGTGAAGGCGGGTATAGCAGACTGGAATATCGCATTTGAAGAAGCCGGGTTCAAAAATGCCGTCATCGTCAAAGATTATCCTTCAGCAAAGGAAAATCCGGAGTTTGATCCGGATGACCTACGCTACTCTTGCGTAAAATATGCTACGACAACCATCGCCAATGCAATGGGTCCAAGCTATGTAGACCCTCGTAGCGGTGAAATCCTCAACGCAGATGTAATCTGGTATCACAACATCACCGAACTCCTCCACAACTGGAGATTTACCCAGACTGCAGCCGTAGACAAGCGTGTCCGTACAACTGTCTTCCCCGATGAAGTAATGGCAGAGTCTATGAGATACGTGGCAGCACACGAAATAGGTCACACACTCGGACTCATGCACAACATGGGAGCTTCTTACGCATTCACAGTCGAGCAGTTGAGAGACCCTGCATTTACCCAAAAATATGGTACGACACCAAGTATCATGGACTATGCTCGTAACAACTTTGTTGCTCAGCCCGGAGACTTTGAAAAGGGTGTCAAGTTGACCCCACCTCTCGTCGGTGTATACGACATCCATGCGATCAACTGGGGATATCGTCTCATCCCTGATATCACCAACTTCAAAGATGAGTACACAACCCTCTCATCTTGGATTGAGGCAAAGAAACATGACCCCAAATATGTATTTGGAGCTCAGCAAATGACAATACTCGACCCGACAGATCAGACAGAAGACTTGAGTAACGATCACATCAAGGCGGGAGACAACAGCATCTCCAATCTCAAGATCATCATGAAGCACTACAAAGAGTGGAAGAGTGAACCGGGTAGAAGAGCAGACAACCTCCAACAGACGCACAAGGAAATCGCAACACAGTTTGTCCGTCACCTTCAACACGTAGCTCCTTACATAGGTGGTCGCGAGTACTATGAGAACAGACAAGGCGATGGCAACTATCCTGTAACACACATCGACAAGGCACGTCAGAAAAAGGCAATCAAGTGGCTTGTAGGTCAATTGAGAGATATGGACAAGTGGCTATTTGACGCAGAAACCCTACAGAGCTACGACATGTCGGCGTCAGCGTTTGATGCTGTGCTATATTACAGCATTATCCCTTCGGTAATAGGCAACATGTTGGCTCCACACCGCCTTCTCGGTGTCGTAGAGGGTAATCGAGCAAAGAAGAGCACCAAGTATCCGATAGAGGAAATGCTCAACGATGCAACTCGTGAGATATTCGCTGCATCTTACTCAGGACGCAAGCTATCTGATGCTGATATAGCTATCGAAAATACAGGTATCAGCACGCTTATCGCATATGGATCACCCAAACCTGCTGCAAGCACACAAGCTCGTAAACGCTTGGAAGAAGCTGCAGAATCTGTAGACAAACTCTTCAGCACAATGCCTTGCCACAGCTGTCACTCTTGCGCGTTGGGCAAGTCTGAAGACAACACATCTTTCTTCAGAATGACATTGATACCTGCTACACCTGCAGAGTACGAAACAAAGCCTGCCCTACTCTCTCGCCTCCACGAGGTACGCCGCCTGTACCGTCAGCGCGCTGCCTCGGCAAAGGACACAAAAACTCGCAACTACTATAAGTTGTGGGAAGAAAGATTCAAGGAACTTTTTGACAAGTAATTAAAGGCAAATATTCCTTAAACATACGTAAAGGGCATGCCAAATATGTTGGCATGCCCTTTCTTAATTTTGTAAACATCCCTCCTCAATACAGGAAATTTTACTCTCCTACAAAAGCAAAAGATTGAATAAACCGGCAAGGAGGGGAAGCAAAATAAATTTCCGCAATACGCCGACATAGAGAAGTGTTAAACATCTAATTATCTAACTACACATGCTCTGAATAAGGAATTATAACCATGAAACTAAGCCCATAAAAAAACATTTATTAGCAACAATCAGGTTATCCTCACTACTCACCCCCCGAGTAGACTTACGAGCATTTTACAATAAGTGACATAAAAATATTTAACACACATCTTAAATTTAAAACAAAAGAGTAGCCGAAAAGTGGAAAACTTTTACTACTTTTGAGCTCCAAATGCCTATATGGTCAACCGTATATTGATAAATTTAATAACACACAACGTGCTGAAAAACCCCGAACAATGAAGATAATTAAGCGAGATCAAAGACTCGAAGACTTTACCTTTGACAAGATAAAAAGAGCGATAAACAGAGCGTTTACAGCCTGCGGAGAAAAGATATCCAAAAGTGCACTCAATCTCATATGTGACGAACTTTCAGCTCAGATAGGAGACAAGGAATCCATCTCTGTGGAGACCATACAAGACATGGTCGAAACGGAGCTCATGAAAAGAGGCTACTACAAGGTAGCTAAAGCCTATATCCTCTATCGAGACAAGCGCAGTGAGTTCAGAGCGGTCATCGAAAGCTTCAGACAAGTCATTGACGACGAAGAAATCATCCGTCTACTAAAGGATGTTCAGGCTTCTTATAGCGCACGTCAATACAGCCTTGATCTTCTGCTTGTGAAATTTCAATCCTTCTATAAGGAAGATGTCAACATTCTCGATACTCTCATCAAGGCCTCTGTCGAACTTATCACTCCGGAAGCACCAAACTGGGAATTCGTATCTTCTCGCCTACTGCTCCTAAAGTCTGAGAGAAGCATACGTCAGCACGAACAGCACCTTGGCTTTTCTTCTTTTTACGACAAATTACGCTACCTCACAGATGAGCGTCTTTATGGTGCTTATATGCTTGATGCTTATACCTTTGAAGAAGTCAAGGAACTTGAAGAGTACCTTGATCACTCACGCAATAACTTATTGACATATAGTTCGCTCCACCTTATCTGCAAGCGTTACCTCATCACCAATCACAACCATCAGTTGCTTGAGAGACCTCAAGAGATGTTTATGGGTATCGCCATGCACTTGGCTATCCCCGAAGGTGATAACAAAGTTGAATGGGCAAAGAAGATATATGACATCATCAGCACCCTCAAGGTTACGATGGCAACTCCAACAATGAGTAATGCCCGTAAACCGTTGAGCCAGTTATCAAGTTGCTTTGAGGATGTCATGCCTGATAGCCTTATAGGGATATACAGGACCATCAATAACTTTGCACAAGTGTCTAAGTTTGGGGGCGGTATGGGGATCTATATGGGTAAGGTCAGAGCCGTTGGTAGTGACATCCGCGGCTTCAAGGGTGTTGCCGGTGGTGTCCTTAAATGGATCAAGTTGTGTAACGATACGGCAATAGCGGTCGATCAACTCGGGGTACGTCAAGGCTCGGTAGCTATCTATCTCGATATTTGGCATAAGGACATGCCAGAATTCCTACAGATACGTACCAACAACGGAGACGACCGCATGAAGGCCCATGATGTATTCCCGGGCGTTTGTTTCCCGGATCTATTCTGGCGTATGGTACAGGAAGACATTGATGGTAACTGGTACATGATGTGTCCACATGAAGTTCAGACGGCTAAAGGATATAGCTTGGAAGACTTCTATGGTGAGGAATGGGAGCGTCGCTATCAAGAATGTCTGCAAGACAACCGTATAGCAAAGCGTGCAATCAAGGTAAAAGACCTTGTGCGCCTCTTGATCAAGTCTGCTGTCGAAACAGGCACACCGTTTATCTTCAATAGGGATACGGTCAACAGACTCAATCCAAATAAACACCAAGGTATCATCTACTGCTCAAACCTCTGTACGGAGATTGCTCAAAATCAAAAGGCAATCAAAACAAAACAAAGATATGTCAAACTCGAAGATGGGCAAGATATCGTCGTCGAGGAAACCATACCGGGAGATTTTGTCGTGTGCAACCTTGCATCATTGGTACTTGGTAATATCAACGTCAAGAATGAACAGGAGATGCAACAAGTCATCAGTACTGTTGTCAGAGCTCTTGACAACGTCATCGACCTCAACTTCTATCCTATCCCTTATGCAGAGATAACCAACCAACGTATGCGTCCGATAGGGCTTGGTACAAGTGGTTATCATCACTTATTGGCTAAGCACAACATCCGTTGGGAGAGTGACGAGCACTTGACATTTATGGATAAGGTATTTGAAAAGATCAACTACTACGCGATCCAAGCGTCATGCCAACTTGCAGAAGAAAAGGGCGCTTACTCACACTTCAAAGGTAGTGACTGGGACAACGGTAACTATTTCACTGATCGCAACTATACGAGCGACCGTTGGAAAGCACTCTCTGCCGATGTTCACGCAAAGGGCTTACGCAACGGCTATCTCATGGCTATTGCTCCCACAAGTTCGACTTCAATCATTGCCGGAACTACGGCAGGAACAGACCCGGTAATGGATCGCTACTTCCTTGAGGAAAAGAAGGGAAGCATCGTTCCTCGTGTTGCGCCACAACTCTCAGACGCTACATTCTGGCTCTACAAGACAGCTCACCAGATGGATCAAAACTGGATCATCGATGCAGCTGCTGTCCGTCAACGCCACTTGGATCAATCTCAATCGGTCAATCTCTTTATCGATCAGACCGTCACTTTCAGAGGTGTCATGGATCTCTATCTGAGAGCATGGAGCAAAGGTGTCAAAACACTATACTATGTACGAAGCAAATCCCTCGAGGTGGAAGAGTGTGAGACTTGTTCAGCTTAATTTCCCCGGGGGCTACTAAATATTCACCGATATAATATATACACGATATGGAAGAACTAAAGCGCAAAGCTCTCTTCAACGAACATGGAGATGTCGAAGTCAACAAGCGTCAGCTTATCAATGGGAACACCACCAATCTCAATGACTTTAACAACATGAAATATAGCTGGGCATCCACATGGTACCGTCAAGCCATGAACAACTTCTGGATACCGGAAGAGATCAATATGAGCCAGGACGTCAAGGACTATCGTCTGCTTTCCTCACAAGAAAAGACGGCCTATGACAAGATACTTTCGTTCCTCATCTTCCTTGACAGTATCCAGACAGCCAACCTCCCATACGTGGGTGAGTACATCACTGCAAACGAAGTCAATCTGTGTCTCACGATCCAAGCCTTCCAAGAGGCCGTACACTCACAGTCTTACAGCTATATGCTGGACACTATATGTTCGCCCGAAGAGCGCACAAGCATCCTCTACCAATGGAAGGACGATGAACACTTGCTCGCACGCAACAAGTTTATCGGAGACATCTACAACGAGTTTCAGGAAAACAAAAGCCCGGAACAGCTCCTCAAAACCATGGTAGCAAACTATATCCTCGAAGGGGTCTACTTCTACTCCGGATTTATGTTCTTCTACAATCTCGGCAGAAACGGCAAGATGCCAGGATCGGTACAAGAAATCCGCTACATCAACCGTGATGAGAACACCCACCTATGGCTCTTCAGATCTATGATCCTTGAGCTTCAAAAAGAAATGCCCGAACTCTTTACAGAAGAGAGCAAAGCTACTTACAGAGCAATGATCAAAGAAGGAGCAGAGCAGGAAATGAAGTGGGGAGATTATGTCATCGGTGACGACATTGAAGGTCTCAACAAACAGATGGTCAAGGATTACATCATGTATCTTGCCAACCAAAGATCACGCAGCATCGGACTTGGCACTATCTACGAAGGATATGACGAAGAGCCCGAAAGCATGAAGTGGGTGTCTCAGTACAGCAATGCCAACCTCATCAAGACAGACTTCTTCGAAGCAAAGCCCAGCGCATACGCGAAGTCTACAGCTATCGAAGACGACTTATAATCAACTCTGATTGACCTTATAAAAGGGTCACGAACAAACAAGAAACCCCACTCAGATATGTTCTGAGTGGGGTTTCTTGTTTTATAGCCATAGTGCGGCAAAACACATGAGACAGGGGCAATGCTGCCAAGATTGCATCCCCATTTTCAGTTCACTAATAGAGAGGACAGTCTAACTTACAATTGTGGCAGTGTGGTGTACTGAAAAAAGTTGACAGTAGCGGAGGAGAAAAAATCAAGAACCCACTAACCAAACATTTCAGTATTCCGGAGCGCCTTCACATTCTCGAAGAATATCTCGGCTCGGACCTCAGCAAGTATGCCATCGAGAAGAAATATGGCTTGAATCGGGGGAGTATTTACTTTTGGCTTCGTAAATTCGGGTTATCAGACAAGCTTAAAACAGAAGTCATGAAAACTCCGACAGATGATAATGCGCTCAGCATGAGCGAACAAAAGGAATTAGCACGTCTTCGCAAGGAGATCCGTCAGCTCAGAGCAAAACTCAAACACGAGGAGCCGGGACACAAAGCCTACAAGTTGCTCGTTGAATTGGCAGAAGAAACCCACGGCATCGAGATAAGAAAAAACTCCGAAGCCAAGTAGTTCAGCGTTTGTCAGAGGACAATCGGCCTCATCATCCTGTCACTCTTCTCTGCGAACTGCCCGGCTTCAGCCGTCAGGCTTACTATAAACGCAACCTCAGGACTCCAAGTCCCTACGAATCAGAGATCTTGGAGACAAGCATCATCCTCTACTTCAGGCATTTGCGAAGGAGAGAACACCTTCCCAAAGCCGGCTTCAGGGAGTTGTTCCTGCTGTGCAAAGAATACTTCGGGGAAAAGTTCCTCATCGGCAGAGATCGCTTCTGTGCCCTGATGAGAGCCAATGAGTTAATACTTCGTAAGCGACGTTATCGCCCCCATACAACCAACTCCGACCATCACTTCCACAAATACGAAGATCTGCTCAATACCGAATCGAAATATGAGTCCAAGAAGCCGGGAGATCTCCTTGTGGCTGACATCACTTACATCTCCTATCGTGGCGGTTTCGCCTGTTTATCCCTCCTTACAGATGTATACAGCCGTTGTATCGTGGGGCACTGTCTGCACCCGACACTTGAAGTGGAGGGCTGTATCTCGGCCCTCGAACAAGCATTTGACTTCTATAAAAGACATAAGACAGACATCAAAGAAATGATCCGTCACAGCGACCGGGGAGTACAGTACGCTTCTACCCGGTACACGAAACTTCTCACCGATCGGGGGGGGCCGCATCAGCATGACCCGTACGGGAGACCCGCTTCATAACGCCCCGGCCGAAAGGATAAACAACACCCTGAAAAACTCGTGGTATATCTCCTCCGAGGACCAAACACTCGAGGAAGCAAAGCAAGCAGTGGCACGAGCCGTCCGGATGTACAACGAAGCTCGCCCACATCAGTCTATCGGAGGACGGACACCCATGCAACTATTGCAGAAAGAAGTTCAAAATCTCCTTGTCCCCACCAAAGGACAAGATTGGACAATCTCTCCTAAGCTCTATGCAATGATGAATCCCGAACAAAGAGCCAAATTTGCATCGTGTCAACGTTTATGGCCCTAACCAAAGGACGCCGTAAACCCAAGACTATTATAAAGATCTATTGTGTAAACTAAGTATGAAACTTGCCTCCACTACTGTCAACTTTTTTCAGTACACCACAGGGTAAGGGACTTTCTAAATCAAGGTGTCTAACTTGATGAATTAAGTTGTCTAACTTGAGAGATCAAGTTAGACAACTTGTTCTACCCCCTCCGACAACATCCTCTACACCGACAGAATAAGGACAAAACACATAAAAACTCCCCATACCCCGAAAACACGGATCTACGATTGACAATTAGACTTTAGAACGGCAATAAAACAGCCCGGATTATTGTTTTATTAGATGATTTTATATACCTTGTAAAGGTTTATTCAAAACCACGAAGATATTTAACATCACATTAAAACAAAATACTAAACTATGCTCAACATTTCACCTAAAGCACAACAATTCATTGATCAAGAACACCAGTTCGGAGCACATAATTATCACCCCCTTGGCGTAGTACTTTCGAGAGGCAAAGGGGCTTTTGTATGGGACGTAGACGATAAAAAGTACTTTGACTTCCTTTCGGCATACTCAGCTGTCAATCAAGGTCACTGCCACCCCAAGATCATCGCTGCACTTACTCAGCAGGCAGAGACACTTTGTCTCACTTCGAGAGCATTTTACAACG
The DNA here is from genome assembly GCF_030529325.1 of Porphyromonas sp. GTDB lineage: Bacteria > Bacteroidota > Bacteroidia > Bacteroidales > Porphyromonadaceae > Porphyromonas_A. The sequence continues at coordinate 110,614 of NZ_JAUMXC010000001.1, forward strand.
ACGCATTGGGGCCATTTGAGGAGTTTATACACAACTACTTCGGCTACGACAAAATGTTGCCGATGAACAGTGGTGCCGAAGCTGTGGAGACAGGTCTCAAGCTCGCACGCCGCTGGGGATACCGTGTCAAGGGGATACCTGCGGACAAAGCGATCATCGTCGTGTGCGAAGGCAACTTCCACGGACGTACGATCAGTATCGTATCCATGTCTACAGACCCGGACTCATTCTCAGATTACGGGCCTCACACTCCGGGCTTTATAAAAGTACCTTACAATGACTTGAAAGCTCTCGAAAAGGTAATGAATGAGTATGGAGACAAGATCGCCGGAGTGCTTGCGGAGCCTATCCAAGGCGAAGCCGGAGTCGTTGTCCCACACGACGGCTATCTCAAGGGCTTGGTCGAACTTTGTCGCAAGCACAATGCCCTCTTCATCGCCGATGAGATCCAGACGGGTATCGCCCGCACAGGGAAGATGCTGGCTTGCGATCACGAGGGAGTGCGTCCTGATATCGTACTACTCGGCAAGGCCATATCCGGAGGTGTACTTCCGGTGTCTCTCGTATTGGCAGACAACCCTGTGATGTTGACCATCAAGCCGGGTGAGCACGGCTCGACATACGGAGGCTTCCCTCTGGCTTGTAAGGTAGCAAGAGCAGCCCTTACTGTCGTAAAAGAAGAAAACCTGATAGAAAATGCAGAACGCCTCGGAGAGGTATTCCGTCGCGAACTCGAAGCCATCGACAGTCCGTTCATCTCTCTCGTCCGAGGCAAAGGTCTACTCAATGCAGTAGTGATCAAGCCTCACAACGGATATGAAGCGTGGAACGTATGTGAGGTGATGGCCAATAAGGGGCTTCTCGCAAAGCCTACACACCGACATATCATCAGATTTGCACCACCACTATGTATCACCGAAGAGCAACTCTTGGAAGCTATTGGCATCATCAGATCCGCACTCGAAGAGCTATCTCAGTAAACATTGCATAAATCTCCCATTGGCCTATGGCAACTCAATCAAGACAGACGACGGATACCGTCTTTATGGTGAGACCTTACAACTTCACCTTCAACATCCATACCGCCGAAGACAATCACTTTCAGACTCCCGACCCTGCGCTCATAGAGAAGTCTCATGAGTTGGCTCTCGCAGAGTTTGATGCCTTTGTGACCCTACTTAGGGACAATGGTGTCAAGGTCGTTGTCGCGGAGGACACAGCGTCTCCCGCCACACCGGACTCATTGTTCCCCAACAACTGGTTTTCGACCCACGAAGACGGGACAATGATGCTCTATCCGATGTACACGGACAATCGCAACAAGGAGAGTTACAAAAATGCACTTTTTCAGACCCTTAAAACGGCCTTTGATCCGGTCAAGGTGACAGACCTCAGACCTTATCGGGAAAAAGGGCTGATGCTGGAGGGGACAGGTTGTCTCATCTTGGATAGAGTGAACAAGATCGTCTATGCATGCCGATCGGAGCGCATCTCGGAGCCATTACTTGATATCTTCTGTCAAGAGATGGGGTACAAGTCCGTCGTGTTTGATGCTCTCGACCGTCAGGGGCTACCGATCTACCACACCAACGTCATGATGGCTCTTGCTGAGAAGTTTGCAGTGATATGCTTGGAGTGCATCCGAGACGAGAAAGAGCGTGAAAAAGTCGTGGAAAGCCTAAAAAGCACAGGGCATGAGATAGTGGACATCACACTCGATCAAGTGTACAAATATGCCGGCAATATGCTCTCGGTACGCACTCACGATACAGGTTATCCTCTCATGGTGATGTCTCGTCAGGCGTACGACAGCCTCACACAGGATCAGATACGACAGATAGAGTCTCACGCCCGCATCCTGGCACCCTCTCTTCTGACCATAGAGACGCTCGGAGGAGGCTCAGCAAGGTGTATGATGGGAGAGATTTATGAGCATAAATAAACAATAAGCTCATGAGATTAGTTATTAAAGCAGTTGAACTATAAAATCAGATAAAATTTATTACCTATGGACAATATTTTATATGCGTTTGAAAGACCTGTAAACGAACCGGTCAAGACATATGCTCCCGGGACTAAAGATCGAGAACTTCTCAAGGCTGCAGTGCAGAAGTGGGAAACTCAGGAGATCGAAATCCCCCTCATCATCGACGGAAAGGAAGTCCGCACAGGAGATGTAGGAAAGGTGGTGATGCCTCACAATCACAAGAAAGTCATCGCAACCTACCACAAAGCGGGCGAAAAGGAAGTCAAAGCTGCTATCAAAGCTGCCAATAAAGCTCACAAAGAGTGGTCAAAGATGCCATGGCTCGAGCGTGCCTCTATCATGATGAGACTTGCTGAACTTTGCTCCGGTAAGTACCGCTACGACCTCAATGCTTCGGTCATGGTCGGTCAATCTAAAAACCCCATGCAGGCAGAGATCGATGCTCCATGTGAGATGATCGACTTCTTGAGATTCAGCGCATATTATGCAGGAAAGATATACTCAGAGCAGCCTCTTTCAGAACAAGGTGTTTTCAATCGTTTGGAATATCGTCCTCTCGAAGGGTTCGTGTTTACCCTCACTCCATTCAACTTCACATCCATAGCAGCCAATCTCAACCTCGCACCTGCGATGATGGGTAATACCTGCGTATGGAAGCCATCTACAACATCTCTTCACTCCAACTACTTCCTCATGAAGTTGTTCGAAGAAGCAGGCTTACCTGCAGGTGTCGTGAACTTCATCCCCGGTCAGGGTAGCATGATCGGTAAGGAAGTACTTGCAGATCCATCGTTTGCAGGATTCCACTTCACAGGCTCGACAGCGACATTCAACGCTCTTTGGAAGGGTATTGGTAACAATATCTCCAACTATCGCTCATATCCTAAGATCGTCGGGGAGACAGGAGGTAAAAACTTCGTCCTTGCGCACCCTTCATCAGATCCGAGAGAAGTTGCAGTGGCATTGGCTCGTGGAGCATTTGAATACCAAGGTCAGAAGTGTTCAGCTGCATCTCGTGCGTACATCCCAAAATCTTTGTGGAAAGAAATCAAAGGTCTCCTCGAAGAAATGGTATCAAGCATGAAGATCGGAGATGTCAACGACTTCACCAACTTCATCAACGCAGTTATCGACGAGGCTTCGTTTGACAACATCAAGAGCTATATCGATCATGCTAAGAAAGCGAGCGATGCGAAAGTTGTCATAGGTGGCAAGTGTGACAAGAGCGTAGGATACTTCGTCCAACCAACAGTCATCGAAACAACAAATCCCACATACAAGAGCATGGTGGAAGAGATCTTTGGTCCGGTGCTCACAGTGTACGTATACGAGGATGAAGACTTCACAAAGGTACTCAAGCTCGTGGATGGTTCGACAGCTTACGGTCTCACAGGCTCGATCTTCTCTCGTGACAGATATGCTGTCAGAGACGTATTGGATGCATTGAGATTCTCAGCGGGTAACTTCTACATCAATGACAAACCTACCGGTGCAGTAGTGGGACAACAACCATTCGGTGGTTCTCGTGCTTCGGGAACAAACGACAAGGCCGGAGGACCACTCAACCTCCTCCGTTGGGTCAACCCACGCAACATCAAAGAGACATTCCAGTCTCCTACAGAATACACTTATCCATTCCTCATGCAGGATTGATAGTGGAAAACATAATTCCTATAGACATATTTAGCGAGCTATTCATATCCTTATAAAAGGAGTGGGAGTAAGTCAAAACAGATACTTACTCTCACTCTTTGTATTTTGATAAACATAAAATCCACAGTGACTCGAGACAAACCGAGCCTCACAATGTAGAGCATTAAACTAACTAAATACTATCAAGCCATGTCAAAAAAAACAATCTTTACACTTCTCGCAAGTGTAGCTGTTGCCGGAGGGCTTTCGGCCCAAGAAGCTCCCAAATGGGTGCGTCATACAGCGCTTTCACCCGATGGTAAGATCATCGCATTTACCTACAAAGGTGACATCTTCACAGTGCCAACACAAGGAGGACGCGCGACACAGATCACTTCCCACTCAAAGTTTGACACCAATCCGGTATGGAGCCCTGATGGATCCAAACTCGCCTTTGCGTCAGACAGAGAGGGGTCGTTTGATGTCTACCTCACATCGAGAGATGGTGGAGCGGCTCACCGCCTGACATTCAACAGCGCCTCCGAAAGGCCGGTAGCATTCAAGGACAATAACAATGTGATCTTTGATGCAAATATCCGCCCTGCGGTAGAGATGGGGATTTTCCCGTTTAGAGGCTTTAGCCAGCTTTATACAGTATCTGCTGAAGGCGGACGTCCTGAGATGTTCAGCGCAGTTTCCATGATCGAACCATCAATCAGAGGAGAAAAGATTCTCTACACGGATATAAAAGGATACGAAGATCCTTTCCGTAAGCACCACACGTCCTCTATCACGAGAGATATCTGGTTGTACGACCAAAAAGCCGGATACAAGAAATTGACAACATTCAAGGGAGAGGATCGCAATGCTCTTTGGGTAGCGGGCGAAGATGCCTTCTACTACACATCCGAAGAGGATGGCACACTCAATATCTATAAAAGAGCTCTTGACGGTAGCAAGTCTACCCAACTGACAACGTACAAAAATCACCCTGTCAGATATGTTTCGACTGATGATGCGGGCAACCTTGCTTACTCTTGGAACGGAGAACTTTACTATCTCCCCAAAGGTGGTAAGCCCACAAAGGTGGACGTGAGAGTCTACTCTGACAATGCGCCTCTCGATGCTCACCAGTTGAAGATGACAAACGGTGCTACAGAGATGAGTCTTTCACCGGACAATAAGGAAATAGCTCTCGTCGTGAGGGGCGAAATCTTTGTAACTTCTGTAGAATACAACACCACCAAGCGCATCACCAATACCGCTCAGCAAGAACGCGATGTGGTATTCAGCCCTGATGGCCGCAAGCTCGTATATGCTGCTGAAAGAAACGGCAAGTGGGATCTCTTCATGACCGAACTTGTCCGTAAGGAAGACAGCGGGTTTACTTATGCTCGAGAACTGAAAGAAACGAGACTTACAGACGATGCCAAGCCTTCATTTGATCCCAAGTTCAGCCCTGACGGCAAAGAGATAGCATTCCTCCGCGATCGTACAAGCATCGTTGTGCTCAACCTAAAGACGCGCAAAGAGAGAGTCGTAATGGATGTCAAGTATAACTACTCTTATGCTGACGGAGACCAATGGTTTGAGTGGAGTCCTGATGGCAAGTGGATAGTAACGGACTACATCGGCATCGGAGGATGGAACAACAAAGATGTCGCCATCATCAAAGCAGATGGTTCGGGCGAGACTCACAACCTTACTCAGAGTGGGTATAGCGATGGCCGTGCAAAGTTTGTCCTCGGAGGTAAAGCGGTGGCATTCTTCTCTGACAGAGCGGGCTACCGCAGCCATGGTAGCTGGGGTGCAGAGACTGACATCTACATGACATTCTTGGATCAAGAAGCTTACGACAGATACCTGCTCAACAAGGAAGAAAGAGAGATCTTGACAAAGGACAAAAAGGATGTAAAAGAAGAAGCAGACAGCAAAAACGACAGCAAAGACAAAAACAAGAAAAAACAAAAAGGCAAGAAGGACAAAACAGAGGAAGTAAAGGAAACTCCTGCCCTCAAGTTCAATCTTAATGGTCTTGACTATCGCACAGTGCGTATGACCAGATCCTCCGGCCGTCAGTCAAACTTCGTGATGGACTCCAAGGGTGAAAAGTTGTACTATATTGCCAGCTTTGATGATGCAAGCAACCTCTACGAAGTCGATCTTGTTGCCAAGTCCACCAAACTGCTTGTTCCTAATGTCAATATGGGTCGTATGACACTCGGCAAGGACGACAAGACCCTATATGTCATCACAAGTAAAGGCATCCAAAAGATCGAAGGCGGCAAGGCTAAACCTGTAACTTACGAAGCCAACTTCGAGTACAAACCTGCTGCAGAAAGAGAATACATGTTCAACCACGCAGTGAAGCAGGTAGAGGATAAGTTCTATGATGTCAACCTCCACGGTGTAGACTGGAAGATGTACTCGGACAACTACCGCTCTTTCTTGCCCTACATCAACAACAACCACGACTTTGCCGAACTATTATCTGAGATCTTGGGAGAGCTCAACGCATCTCACACAGGAGCTCGTTACTCTGCTCGTAACCACGGATTGGTGACAGCCTCTTTGGGCGTGTTCTACGACGACACCTACAAAGGCGAAGGCGTCAAGATCAAGGAAATCATGAAGGGCGGTCCACTGGACAATTCAAAAACCATCGCAGCTCCCGGAGTCATAATCACAAGCATAGACGGAGAGAGGATCAAAGCGAATACCCCGATCGAAAAATACCTCAACGGTAAGGTTGGAAAGCGCGTCCTCGTAACCATGCGTAACCCTAAAAAGGGAGACAAAGAAGTTGAAGAGTATGTCAAGTTGATGCTACAAGCTCAAGAAACTCAACTCTTGTACAGACGTTGGGTGGCACAGCGTGAAGAGATGGTCAAGAAGTGGTCTGACGGCAAGATCGCATACATCCATATCGCAGGGATGGATAGCGAATCCTTCCGCAAGACATACAAGGATCTACTCGGAAAGTATCGCCACTGTGACGCAGTCGTAATCGACACACGTTTCAACGGTGGAGGTTGGCTCCACGAAGACCTTGTCATCCTGCTTACCGGCAAGGAGTACGGACGCTTCACGCCTCGTGGCAGATACATCGGCAGTGACCCGTTTGCACAGTGGACCAAGCCATCGGCAGTCCTCATGAGTGAAGGTAACTACTCAAATGCTCACGGATTCCCTGTCGTGTACAGAGAAATGGGTATCGGTAAACTCATCGGTGCACCGGTTCCGGGGACAATGACTGCGGTATGGTGGGAAAGACAGATCGATCCATCCATCGTATTCGGTATTCCTCAAGTAACAGTGACCGATGTCAAAGGCACAGTGTTGGAAAACAACCAACTCGAACCCGACATCACTGTCTACAACACGCCTGAAGAATACTTGCGTGATGAAGACACCCAGCTCAAGACTGCAGTCAAAGAACTCATGGCTCAGACCAAGAAATAACATCTGACCATCACAATACAAATAAAGGGTTGCGTATCAATGAATACGCAACCCTTTATTTTTTCTTCCGAATTATAATTATCTCGGATGTTTATATCTGAGACAAGAGGTCAAAATGTAAATACACTCCTGATGGCGACACCTCTGTCCTCCTTGAAACCATATCCTCCATAATACACTCCCAATGTAATACCCATGGGAAGCGCCAGATTATATCCGGCTTCGAGAAACAACTTGTCGGATCGGCTCTTATCCCAATATCCTTTGAGCACCAGGCCCTCTCCTCCGAGCACTTTGAGTCTGCCGAACAGATTGCTCACGATGTTAGGAAGAGGAGCGTATATACCACCCGTTGCAAACATCTCTCCCACAGCGGTGTAAGGGGGTAAGGTATGAAATAAGAAATCACCCCTGTTCACACTTATCAGATTGGCACGCTTAACATAATACATGTCGTCGGCATACATCTTCGTACGATGCGGATATACCCCAAAACTAAACCTATAACTCAATGCATAGCGCAAGGACAAGTACGTCCGACCATACAAAGAGGCAGTCAAAAGGCTATAATCACTGTCTATGGAGTTGGCCCTTGGGACTGCATGTTTGTAGTGCAGAGTGAAAAAAGTATTGTTCCGGTTGCGCCAGTCTACACCTCCGGTCGGGGCAGAAGTCTTGACGGAGACCTCAACTGTGTTTTTCTCAGTATTTCGAGTGACAGAGAAGCTTTCCGAGAGTATCTCATCCATATCATACTCATTCAACACCTGTTTGCGTCCATCTACGATCTTGTAATAAGGAGTGGCATTGAATGTCAGCTTGACATCAAAAGTATTCGAGTGGTGATCGGGCATGCTGTAATAGTTCTTGAACGGATGAGGGTCACGAGCATTTTGGAACGAGAGATAGCTCTGCCCCTCCGGTTTCACAATGCCCCAGACCGTCTCATTAGGAAGAGGAGCACTGTGCCTGTGTTCCACTCCGACTTCAAGATTGAGCCCGTTGAAGAGGTCTATTTTGTTCCCCGCTCGGAAGTAAGTCTTATCATAAAACTGATATGAGTATCTGCCATCATATAGGGTAAAGTAGGCATTGGCTAAATTGGAACTGAAGTTCATCTTTTCACCTCCGATATCATCACTATGTCTTCCTGCGCGGAAAGACAGCTTGCCCCTCCGCATACCGGCATAGTTGAGCTGAGCATCGATATCCCAGTAAACGTTGTCGTGTTTGGTGGTATAGTAGACACTTGGTCGGATCTCCATAGAGACGGGGTTGGTGTCACTGCTATTGGCGTACTTGACAAAGAATGTCGGCCCGAGCCAAAGCCCGTCGCTGTATCGATAATTGTTGAACAACATACCTAACAGTCCATTGACACCAAGCGTCCACTTTGACGACAACTTCTTGTCGTAGCCAAAAAGTATCGTAGCCAAGGGACTTCCTCCCGTACGCTCACCCTCTTTCTTTGGAGCAAAAACTCTCCGTTTCTCAAACTCCGTCTTGATGGAATCCCTCTTGAGATAGCTCTCCAACTCATCCTTGGACAGAGGAGCTGTTATCACTCGTTCCCAATAAGTAGAGTCTCTGTCATAAGCGAGAGTATCTACGGACATCTCTATCTTACGGGTAACGGTAGGCACCATAAACCTGTCTCGAGCTTGGGTACCGAGTGTATCCATGTTGAGCTCTATTTCGGTCAGTTTCTTGTTGAGTTTTCTCTTCTGCAAACCACTCATAGAGGCAAATACGGCATCCTCGGGCATCACCTTTTGCATTTCGGACAACCTTTTGTCCCTTATGGCACGTATGGCATCCGACATGTGCATATCCCTGTAAGATGTGGAGGAGTAGTACTTGAAGTTCATCTTTGCTCCGATCACAGAAACATCCATATCCAAGATATAGGATGTAGGCAGATAGATGTCATCCTCGACCGGATTCAGTGTCACCTCAAGATCCTGCTTGAATGCCCCCATGATGCTCATCTGAGCAGTCAGACGTATGGGCATCCAGGCCTTGTCGGATATCCAGAGTTCGCCCTTGGAAAATTGTCCCTCAACATCGGCATAACTGATGTGGTACACCGTCTCATCACCATCCGTATTGATCCCTTGCAACTTGTACTTGTACTGATACAGTCCATTGAATCTTATCGGACTCGGTATCGAGCCATTGTCTCCCAAGCCTATATTTTTACCATAAACATTGCTTATCATGGAGTGTAGCGTGCCCAATCCCTTTTTACTTTTCCTATCCAACTCTTCGGGGATTGAAGAGCGCATAGACAAAGTGTGATGGCTGTAAGTATCCGGAGCAGAGTATTTGGTCTCCAACTCTCCCTCCACAACAAAGCGTTTTCCGATAAGCTCTTTCATCGCAACTCCTTCGTTCCGAACTTCCCTCAGGAAGAAGGGTAGCTTCTCCAACTTCATAGATCCTTTGGTATAAGTGCGGGCAGTGTAAGACTGCAACATCTTCTCATACATGGGAGTGCGACTCATCACTCTACGCATCACGGCGTAAGCCGGATCTTCGCCTCTATTCGGATCTACGGTCACACCTCCGAGGGCGTAAGCCACAGGAGTCAGAGAAAACCCGAGCCGATCGGTACGAGCTGCTGAAATATCTACAGTGGACTGTATCGAGCCGTATCCCAATGACCTCACGATGATCGTATATCTCCCTTCGGCAAGATGCAGGACAAAGTGTCCATCATCATTTGCCACCGCCCCACTCTGTGTCTCCTTGACATAAAGGGTAGCATGGGGCACTCCTTTGCCCGTCGTATTGTCAGATATCATACCGTGTACCGTAAGGATGTTTTGCGCCCGAAGAGTCGTGGAAAAACACAACATGGAGACAAAACACAAGAGCCTCACCACCATACTGATGAGTGGAGAAAAGCGGAAGTAATTCATAGACTACAAATAGATAGCATTAGGTTAGATTTTATGGATAGTAACAAATATACAATTTTTCCAAAAAGAAACACTCTGACAGACTTATCCACTGATATTAATCAAAGTTTGAGAGCACCCGATAACATCGTGGATAGAGAAAGATGATCTGTGCCAAAAAAGGTCGTCTAAGTTGACACATCAAGTTAGACAACTTAATTTATCAAGTTAGACAACTTGATTCGGGAGGTTCTACACCTTGTTGTGGAAGTACCTATAAATTGCAACAAGAAATTCTCTATTGTCGTCCGTATGGGAAGATAAAAAAGAAGTTGCGCCATGGATTGATTATACCAAATCCATGGCGCAACTTCCTGCGTCTTTACAGTCAGGTGTATGTCTTAACTATTGTTGTTTTGCCAAACGCTCCAATACAAGCGGACGCGTTTCCTCATAAGTCGTAAACTTCTTGGACATGATGACCGACTCCCATATCCTGGCTTCTTTGACGGCAATCCTCATATCCGGATTGATGTCAAACTTGTCCAAGTTGGGGATGACCAACTTGGTACCGAGCGAAATCCTATTGGGATCATCAATACCTTTGGCATTCTCAATATAGATATAGACCCAGAACATCTTCTGCCCGTAATAGTCTTTTGCATAACTATATAGGCTGCGACCGGAGGATATCGTCAATGTATCTATCGGTGGTTTTTCGTCAGAGACAGGGACAGTATCTTTGAGTTGTTGCACATTGGCCGAAGAGTCCGTGCTCATTACTTGAGTTGATTCTGTCGGAGCGGTTGTGGTAACAGTTCTTTGTGACAAATAGAGCACTGCAACCAAAATAATGAGGGCAGCAGGTACAGACCACAACCAGATATTGGATCGACGACGAGACGACGTCGGGATAGTCTCCCCGAGCTCCGCCTCTTTCACCTCAACGATGCTCGGTTGTTCTTCGACCGGTGCAATATTGATCACCTCAACCTCTACCTCTTGTTCAGGTTCTTGGGGAAGTTCGATATGCATTACCCTATACTTCTGTGCAACAGTAGGATCAGGAGCCTCTTCTCCACTACCATAATGGGGAAGATCATGAAAGTCAACCCCGATCTTCAGAGGTGCAGGAGCATAAGGAGCAAAGGGGCGATTGAGATACTCTTGGATCGATGGATTGGGTTCAAAGTTCAAAAACAGCAACTCATCACCCTCGTCAGTAACAAAAAGATCTCCTATCTCAAGTAAAGATACCCTTTTACCTCTGAAAAGGCCCTTGAGGAGAGCGTGAAATTCGTCATTGATGGTTTGAATCACACTTTCACGCGAGATGTTGAGCATGTCACTAAGGGCATACGCGACATCTTCTCCGATCATCGGAGTCGGAGTATTGACATCCAAAGCGCTGTAATGACGGTCATCCAACAAGTAATTGGCAGGGACAAATCTCAACGACACCGTGGGGGGATAAAGCATCTGCACTCCTTCGTTTACCTTTACATAAGCCGAAGATAACTGTGTACTGATCTCTCCGATGTGTGGTAAACTCACCGAGCGTCTCTCGATGAGTTGGGAGAGCAACCAACGGTTTAACTCCTTCAGTATAGATTGTGTCGTATCCATAGCCCCGCAGATCTTCTATATCACGTGTCCGACAAGGTCAAAGTCTCTGGCTTCGTTTACAAATACAGGATAGATCTCACCGATCTCCAACACCTTCGCAGACATCGGGATAAGCACTTCCGGATCGACGTCGGGAGAGTCGTATTCGGTACGCCCGATATAGTAATCGCCCTCTGTCCTGTCTATGATCACATCAAGCGTCTGACCAACCTTCTCCGCAGCAACTTCAAAGGCAATACTTTCCTGAAGAGACATCAAACGATCGAGACGATCTTGTTTGACTTCGGCAGGTATATCATCTTCATAGTGATCATATCCATACGTCCCATCTTCATGAGAATACATAAATGCACCAAGTCGTTCAAAGCGCGTCTCCTTTACAAAATCAAGGAGTCTTTGGAAGTCTTCTTCCGTCTCTCCGGGGTGGCCTACCATCATCGTCGTACGTATGTGAATACCCGGCACTTCCTCTCTGAAACGTCGTATGAGTTCTCGAGTTTCCTTATCTGTAACATGACGACGCATCTTCTTCAGTATAGGATCGCTGATATGTTGTAGAGCAATATCAATATACTTGCATATCTTCTTTTGCTCCCTCATGACCGGAAGTATCTCGTATGGGAACTGTGCAGGATAGCCATAGTGTAAGCGGATACGCACCAATCCCTCTATCTCACACAAGGCGTTGAGCAGATCTGCCAACCTCGACTTGTGATAAAGATCTCTACCATAGTAGGTCAGATCTTGGGCAATCAGTTGTATTTCTTTGACACCACCTGAGACCATCCCTCGGACCTCGTTAATGATATCCTCCATGGGACGTGAGATATGCCGACCCGTCATGATAGGAATCGAACAGTAAGCGCACTTACGATCACAACCCTCTGAAATCTTGACGAAAGCATAATGGCGTGGAGTCGTGAGGATGCGAAGATCGGCAGGAGAAGTGTGATACGCCTTACCGAGTTCGGAAACAAGCCCTTTCCAGTTGAACTTCCCATAGTAGCCGTCGACATCAGGGATCTCCGCCTTGAGTTCGTCCATATATCTCTCCGACAGACAACCCATGACGTATAGTTTACCCACATCACCACGCTTCTTGGCCTCTACGATATTGAGTATCATGTCTATCGACTCCTGACGTGCAGCCTCTATGAAACCGCAAGTATTGACGACAACGATCTCTCCGTTGACAAGCTCAGGGTCATGAGCAACGGTATAACCCGACGAAGCAAACTGCTTCATCAACATCTCGGAGTCTACAAGGTTTTTTGAGCACCCCAATGTTATGACATCGACCTTATTCTTTCGCATCGCCGAAGAGTGAATTCACAAATTCCATCTTATTAAACAATTGGAGGTCTGTCATCTTTTCTCCGAGACCGATGTACTTGACAGGGATCTTAAACTGATCGGAGATACCGATGACCACACCACCTTTGGCTGTACCATCAAGTTTGGTAACGGCCATGGCTGTTACCTCAGTAGCAGCCGTAAACTGTTTGGCTTGCTCGAAAGCATTCTGGCCCGTCGAACCATCAAGTACCAAGAGGACTTCTTGTGGAGCTTCGGGCAACACTTTCTTCATGACATTTTTGATCTTCGTAAGCTCATTCATGAGTCCCACCTTGTTGTGGAGACGACCCGCAGTATCTATGATAACAATATCCGCTCCGTTGGCAGATGCAGAAGCAACAGTGTCATAAGCAACAGAGGCAGGATCAGAGCCCATCTGCTGCTTGACTACCGGCACACCGACACGCTCACCCCAGATGCAGAGCTGATCCACTGCAGCGGCACGGAAGGTATCCGCAGCCCCGAGGACGACCTTGTATCCACTTTCTTTGAATTGGTATGCGAGTTTACCTATCGTTGTAGTCTTACCCACCCCATTGACACCGACGACCATGATGACGTACGGTCTCTTTTCGCCCTCAATAGAAAAGGCAGTCCCATCCTGAGTATTGTTTTCTGCGAGGAGAGCAGCGATCTCCTCACGGAGGATGCGATTGAGTTCCCCTGTACCCATATACTTATCACGAGCGACACGCTCCTCTATGCGACGGATGATCTTTAGAGTTGTCTCAACTCCGACGTCAGAAGTGACGAGGATCTCCTCGAGATCATCAAGCACTTCATCATCCACTTTTGACTTACCAGCGACAGCACGAGAGATCTTGCTGAAAACCGATGTTTTGGTCTTCTCAAGTCCCTGATCAAGCGTCTCTTTCTTTTCCTTTGAAAATAATCCGAAAAATGCCATGTCTATCTATTCAATAATTCTGTTTTTCTCTTAATTCATCATCAGCACATACGGCTTTTATAGTCATCGTAGGTAAAAGTGCGATACTCTTCCCAACGACCATCTGTTCTGTGCATGTATATCGCAGGGTGGACGATACCGTTGAACATTGTTGTCTTGACAGTTGTATAGTGGATCATATCCTCAAATATGAGGAGTTCGCCCACCTTCGGTTCATGATCGAAGTACCAATCTCCGATGACATCACCACTGAGGCAACTGTTTCCCCCTATCCTATACCTATATCCGTACCCCGGGGTTGGTTGCTTTTCAGCACCTCTGACAGCAGGCTGATAAGGCATCTCGAGACAGTCCGGCATGTGACACGTAAACGAAGCATCCATGATGAGGGTCTTTATACCCTTATTTTCGACGATGTCAAGTACCTGTGTCACAAGATAACCCGTCTGCCATGCAAAAGCACTGCCCGGCTCCATGATGATATGGAGATTGGGGTACTTGGCCTTGAATGCCCGAAGGAGTCCGATGAGATGCTCCACATCATAGTCCTTGTGCGTCATGAGATGCCCCCCACCCATATTGAGCCACTTGATGTGCGGAAGATACCGAGCAAATTTTTCCTCTACCACTTCGAGAGTTTTTTCCAAGTCGTACGAGTTGCTCTCACAGTGGGTATGAAAGTGAAGTCCCTCAACACCCTTAGGGAGAGGGTATGGGAGTTCGTCCGCTATCGTACCCAACCTTGAACCGGGAGCGCAGGGATTATACAAGTCCGTACCAACTTCCGAGTACTCCGGATTGATACGTATACCACAACTGATAGACCCATCTGCAAAAGCCTTTACTTTCGGATAAAAGCGCTCAAACTGAGCCGGAGTATTGAACGTGATATGACTACTGCACGCCATGATCGTATCAAACTCACTATCCTTGTACACGGGAGCATAGGTATGCGCGGGGCTACCCATTTCTTCGTACGCCAGGCGAGCCTCGTTGATCGAACTTGCCGTCGAGCACTCTATATACTCTCGGAAGATAGGGAAGGACTTATGTAGCGCATACGCTTTGAACGCCAATATGATCTCCACATCGGCCTCCTTGGCTACCCTCTTGATGAGCGAAAGGTTGCGTCGGAGCAACTCCTCCTCAAGGACATAACAAGGGGTCTGTATCTGTGAAGGGAAAATCTCGTCTAATGAGGACTTATCTATCATATACATTTATGGTAATTTCGTCAAAGATAGCAATAAAATATGTGATCCCCTTGGCTTCATGAGGGCAACCGCATCAAAATAGGCTTATCCATGGGTTATGGATGTACAAGATTATT
>NZ_JAUMXC010000074.1 GCF_030529325.1 Porphyromonas sp.
TTAAAACTTAAAACGTATACATTATGATGACGAGCGAACAGTATGTAGAGAGCTTGAGAAAACTAAATCTTCAAGTTTACTTCATGGGTGAAAAGATCGATAATCCCGTCGATCACCCAATGATTCGTCCTTCTATGAATTCCGTGGCAATGACTTACAAGTTGGCCGAAATGGATGAGTACAAAGAGCTTATGACAGCTACTTCTAACCTCACCGGCAAGAAGGTCAACAGATTCTGCCACCTTCACCAAAGCACAGAAGACCTCAAAAATAAGGTCAAGATGCAACGTCTCTTGGGTCAGAAGACTGCTTCTTGCTTCCAACGTTGTGTCGGTATGGACGCATTCAATGCGATCTACTCTACCACTTACGACATGGACAAGGCTTTGGGCACGGAGTACCATGAGCGTTTCAAGAAGTATATGGAGTTTGTACAGGAAAACGACCTTGTCGTAGACGGTGCGATGACAGACCCCAAGGGTGACCGTGGTCTTTCGCCATCTCAACAAGAGGATCCTGACCTCTACCTCCGCGTCGTGGAAGTACGCCCTGACGGTATCGTCGTGTCGGGTGCCAAGGCTCACCAGACAGGTGCTGTCAACTCTCACGAACACCTCATCATGCCGACCATCGCAATGAAGGAAGAGGATGCTGACTATGCAGTATCATTCGCAATCCCAAGCGATGCAGAAGGTATCATCATGATCTACGGACGCCAGAGCTGCGATACTCGTAAGATGGAAGAGGGAGCAGATATCGATACAGGCAACTCACAGTTTGGAGGTCACGAAGCTCTCGTGGTCTTCGACAACGTATTTGTGCCTATGGAGCGTGTCTTCATGTGTCGTGAGTACCAGTTTGCAGGACTGATGGTAGAGCGTTTCGCAGGTTATCACAGACAATCATACGGTGGTTGTAAGGTAGGTGTGGGCGACGTCCTCATCGGTGCAGCGGCTCTCGCAGCAGACTACAACGGTGTACCTAAGGCTTCTCACATCAAGGACAAACTCATCGAGATGATCCACCTCAATGAGACACTTTACTCTTGCGGTATCGCTTGTTCTTCTGAAGGACATCAACTACCTGCAGGTAACTACCTCATCGATCTCCTTCTTGCCAATGTTTGTAAGCAAAACATCACACGTCTTCCTTACGAAATCGCACGCCTTGCCGAAGACATCGCAGGTGGTCTCATGGTGACCATGCCTTCTGAACAAGACCTCCGTCACCCGGTGACCGGTCCTATCGTGAAGAAGTACCTCGTGGGGGCTAAGGGCAAGAATGTCGAAAACCGCATGCGTATCCTTCGCCTCATCGAAAATATCACCCTCGGTACTGCAGCTGTCGGTTACCGTACAGAGTCTATGCACGGTGCGGGATCTCCACAGGCACAGCGTATCATGATCGCTCGCCAGGGTGACCTCGAAGGTAAGAAGGCTCTCGCTCGTGAGATTGCTCGCATAGATGTGTCTCTCGACAAGTAAGGAACTTCCCCGAAGGATTGAAATAACACACGCCAAAAGTATATATGAGTACTTCAGATGTACTAAATCCGGAGGAGGTCGCGCTCGTACTGCAGGAAAAGGTCAGTCCTATCCTGCGTGGTCACGGGGGCGACCTCGTCCTATCTCATATCAGGGGCAAGTCGATATACATCCGTTTTACGGGTGCATGTCGGGGTTGCCCTGCCGCTTTTGAGACGGCAGAGAGGACAGTACAGGCCGTCCTCAGAGAACACTTTGGAGATGAGGATATCGATGCCATCCTCGACAACGGAGTGAGCGAAGACTTGATCAAACAAGCAAAAGAGATACTTCAAAAATCTAAAAAATAATGAACGAGATACTGGCTCAATACCAATCTAAGATCGTATCAGCAGATGAAGCTGTCAAAGTAATCAAAAATGGCGAACGAGTCTCCCTGTCTCACGCTGCCGGCGTGCCACAGGTCTGTGTTGATGCACTCGTGAGAAACGCGCAAAACTTCAAAAATGTAGAGATATACCACATGCTCTGCCTTGGTGAGGGGAAGTATATGTTGCCGGAAATGGCTCCACACTTCAGACACATCACCAACTTTGTCGGAGGAAACTCAAGACAAGCTGTCGCAGAAAACAGAGCAGACTTTATCCCTGCATTTTTCTATGAAGTCCCTACTCTTTTCCGCAAGGGCATCCTCCCTATCGATGTAGCTATCGTACAGCTATCTACGCCTGATGCCGAGGGTTATTGCTCGTTTGGAGTATCTTCGGACTATACAAAGCCTTCGACAGAAGTCGCTCGAGTAGTCATCGGAGAGATCAATGCTCAGACACCTTATGTACATGGAGACAATAAGATACATATCTCCAAGCTTGACTATATAGTGCTTGCAGATTATCCCCTTTACACCATACCCAAAGCTCCTATCGGCCCCGTCGAAGAGGCTATCGGTCGCAACTGTGCCGAACTTGTAGAGGATGGCTCTACCCTTCAGCTCGGTATCGGTGCTATCCCTGATGCAGCGCTCCTCTTCCTCAAGGACAAGAAAGATCTCGGTATCCACACTGAGATGTTTGCTGACGGTGTGATCGAACTCGTTCGAGCGGGTGTCATCACAGGTAAGAAAAAGAGCCTTCACCCGGGCAAGATGGTGGCGACCTTCTTGATGGGCACAGAAGAGGTGTACAAGTTTGTCAACAACAATCCTGACGTAGAGCTTTATCCCGTGGACTATGTCAACGACCCTCGTACCGTAGCGATGAACGACAACATGGTCAGCATCAACAGCTGTATCGAGGTCGACCTCATGGGACAGGTTGTTTCAGAAACCATCGGACCTAAGCAGTTCAGCGGCACCGGTGGTCAGGTAGACTATGTCAGAGGTGCGACTTGGTCGAAGAACGGTAAGAGCATCATGGCTATGCCTTCGACAGCTCGCAAAGGTGCAGCATCACGTATTGTGCCTACCATAGCAGAAGGTGCAGCGGTCACTACACTCCGCAATGATGTGGACTATATCGTGACCGAGTACGGTATAGCTCGCCTCAAAGGTCGTAGCTTGAGACAAAGAGCCGAAGCCCTCATCTCTATCGCTCATCCCGATTTCCGCGAAGAGCTCATGAAGGTGTACCGCGAAAGATTTGAATAAAATCACATTATAATACATAACAACAAATCATTATGCAACTGTTCAAACTAAAAAGCGTAATGCACGGCTTTGACACTTTCGCTGAATTTGCGAAAGCGTTCGAACTTGGAGAGCATGACTTGGTCATCACCAACGAGTTTATCTACGAGCCATATATGAAGGCATCCAACCTCGCTTGCCACTTTTTGTTCCAAGAGAAGTACGGCGCAGGAGAACCTTCTGACGAAATGATGAACAACATCCTTGCTGACATCAAGGGGATCAACTATGATCGTATCATCGCTGTCGGTGGTGGTACAGTGATCGACATCTCCAAGCTCTTTGTCCTTAAAGGCTTGGAAAATGTCCTTGACGCTTTCGATCGCAAGATCCCACTCATCAAGGAAAAGAAACTCGTCATCGTCCCTACCACTTGCGGTACAGGTAGTGAAGTCACCAACATCTCTATCGCAGAGATCAAGAGCCGTCACACCAAGATGGGTCTTGCTGACGACACCATCGCTGCAGACGACGCTATCATCATCCCTGAACTCCTCAAGGGCTTGCCATTCAAGTTCTACGCTGCGAGTGCTATCGATGCCCTTATCCACGCTATCGAAGCGTACGTATCTCCCAAGGCAAGTGACTACAGCCGTATGTTCAGTGAAGCAGCATGGCAGATCATCCTTGAGGTCTTCAAAAAGATCGCAGAGCACGGCCCTGAGTACCGTTTCGAGAAGATGGGTGAGATGATCATGGCAAGTAACTTCGCAGGTATCGCCTTCGGTAACGCAGGTGTCGGTGCTGTTCACGCCCTTTCTTATCCTCTCGGCGGTAACTACCACGTACCACACGGAGAAGCGAACTATCAGTTCTTCACCGAAGTCTTCAAGGTGTACCAACAGAAGAACCCATTCGGCTGTATCGTTGAACTTAGCTGGAAGCTCGCTCGCATCATGGACACTACTCCCGAACTCGTCTTCCGCAAGATTGACGAACTCCTCAGCCACCTTCTTGACAAGAAGCCACTCAAGGAGTACGGCATGAAAGACGAAGAAGTACGCGGATTTGCAGAGAACGTCATAGCGACACAGCAGCGTCTTCTCGCCAATAACTACACAGAGCTCACTGTGGACGATATCGAAGGTATCTACCGTCGTCTTTATTGATCCTGTCGTAGCAAGTTTTCCTTAATACGAATAACGAAGAAACCAAAAAATAACGAAAACAATCATGGAGATTAAAGAAATGGTGGCACGCGCTCGCGTGGCACAGAAAGAGTACGAAGAGAGATTCAACCAAGAGAAGGCAGACCAAGCTGTAAAGATCGCCCTCATGACCATCAACAAAAACGCGGAGATGCTTGCTCGCATCGCTGTTGATGAGACTCAGATGGGTGTTTATGAGCACAAGGTAGCTAAGAACCTCGGTAAGTCTAAGGGTGTATGGTACAACCTTCGCGACAAGAAGTCTATGGGCATCCTCAGCATCTGCGAACGCACAGGTATGATCGAAGTGGCTAAGCCTATCGGTGTCCTTGCAGGTATCACTCCGATGACCAACCCTATCGTTACTCCTATGTCTAAGATTGCATTTGCACTCAAGACAAAGAACGCCATCATCATTGCCCCACACCCAAAGGCAAAGATGTGTTCATCTAAGGCTGTCAACATGATCAAGGAAGCTATCGCTCCTCTTGGTGTACCTGCAGACCTTATCCAAGTGATAGATGAGCCATCTATCGAAAAGACTCAAGAGCTCATGAAGTCTGTCGACGTCATCGTGGCTACAGGTGGTATGCCTATGGTACACTCAGCTTACTCATCAGGTAAGCCATCTTTCGGTGTAGGTGCAGGTAACGTTCAGGTTATCCTCGACCGCAACATCAACTACGACGAAGCAGCAGACAAGGTGATCACAGGTCGTGCATTCGACAACGGTATCATCTGCTCGGGCGAACAGTTCTTCGTATATCCAAAAGAAAACCGCGAAGAAGTCCTCGCTGCATTCTCTCGCCACGGTGCATACATCGTACCTGAAGGTGATCGTGACAAAGTCATCAACGCTATCTTTGACGACGGCAAGATCGACCGCGACTCAGTAGGTCAAAGCGCAGAATTTATCGCTAAGAAGGCTGGCATCACTGTACCTGCAGGTACACGTATCCTCATTGTCGAAGCTAAGGGTATCGCTCACGCAGACATGATCTGTAGAGAAAAGATGTGTCCTGTCATGGGTTGCTTCGGCTACGATCACTTCGAAGAAGGTCTCCAGATGATCAAGGCTAACCTTGACATGGAAGGTAGCGGTCACACAGCAGCAGTTCACTCTAACGACCAAGGCAACATCATCAAGACAGGTAATGTCATGTGTGTATCACGTGTCGTTGTCAACGCTGTCTCTGCAACCACTGCAGGTGGTCACATCCAAAACGGCCTTGCAGTGACTAACACCCTCGGTTGCGGTACTTGGGGTAACAACTCAATCTCTGAGAACTTCACCTACAAGCACATGCTCAACATCACACG
>NZ_JAUMXC010000019.1 GCF_030529325.1 Porphyromonas sp.
TTACCTCAAAGTTAAGGACTAATGGGGCTTACACACTTTTTTAGGACAGTATCCACGGTTATCTATAGTCTCCCATAAATCTATGGATGGGAAGTTCCCCTTGAGGAGGTAAAGAAAAGTAGATGTCCAAAAGGTTCCTTACTTTGATTTGCCAAGGTAAGGAACTTTCAATCGAAAGTTCCTTACTTCGTTACAGAGCCTTCCTTAAGTTATTTGACCAGGGGTGACGCATTAAAAGTTGAGTTGTAGTATTTGTTGGGGTCTTAGTCTTGCGAGTTTCTTCTGTATTCGAGGTATTGATGCCTTGAGAACTTGCTTTAAACGTTCGTATAAGAACAAGTTATACTTCTGCACCTTATCCATTATTTGAGCAATATTCCTAGACCGCTTTTGCGAGGCATCCTGCCTCAAAAAGACATCAAGACAGTAATGTAACTTGTTTTCGATAGTCCAATGATTGCGAATAACCTCTCTAATACGCTCCCAAATCTGTACTTGACGAGATGTAATAAACCACTTCGCAACTGCATTTACCCGTCTTCTTATCCTCTCGTTTTCGGCTAACACGATGAATAGACTTTAAGCCCGACCAACGTGCCAAAATCGGGTTATCCTCCAACGACAAAGGCGTAACAATACTCTCATAACAACGTGTTTCGATGCGTCCGTGTCCCAATTCGACTTGCTCTTCCTTTTGGATATGCGCCTGAAATAGAGGGCAGAAATATGACTCGAATTCTTGCAAACTATGGGCTTGATTAGCCTTGACACAGAGGACGTAATGAGCACTTCGGGAGACAATCTCTTCTGCAATCTCTATCTGAGTCCCGATGGCATCGATGCTGAGGTAATTACCCTATAAGTCCAAATAAGTGAGCAACTTCTTAATGGCGATGATTTCGTTGTCCTTGCGGTTAATATATACCTGTGCCAAAGCGGATAAATCGCTCGGAGAGTAAGATGAAACCACGTGAGACTGAGTGTCAAATGAAAGTTTCTTCACCCCTCGCATCGTTTTGCCGTCAATGCAAATGTGCTTGCCGGAGGTCTTAGAAATAAACTCTTCTAAGCAAGTACGATAGGCTTCTTCAAAGGATTCGGGGCAGAGGAGACTCATACAGCGCTGCAGCGTATCGTGCGTGGGCATACTCTGTTCAAAAGATTGACCGCTAAGAGCTTGATAAATGGCTTTGAGTCCCTCTTCGTATTCTAAAGCCTAATCCTCCATTTCGTACCACGAATTACAGCCCGATATGGTCGAAAGGAATACAATAAGTAGAATAAAATCAAGTGGATAGACTTTCTTGCGGTCGATACCTGGGTCGGGAATCAGGTGAAGGCTCGAAAAGAGTTCGGAGTACATATTGATCTACGATTTGATCTACGATTAGAATAACGCTCTACGAGGATAACTATTTTAATGCGTCAACCCTGATTATTTGACACAAAAGTATAGTGGAGGATCTACAATATCACTCTCTTTTAATTCAACATAAAACTACCGAAGTCGCCTTCCACATAAATCTACGATAGAACAACACTCACAACAAGCTGAGCTATAATAACCCGAAGAAACATGGATAACGGATAGACAGAGGCATAACTCACAGTGGGGACATCGTCTTTAGCCTGAGCATTAAGGTAATCCAGAGCTATAGGATTCGCCATCGTGCCACATAGTAGACCACCAACAGCACCAAAAGTATAGTCTGTATATTTCAAAACCATAAATCCGACAAGCAACGTAGGGACTACAGTGAGTATAGCACCCAATCCTAGCCAAACCAGCCCTCCTCCCTCTGTAAGAGTAGTAAAGAAATTGGCTCCTGATGATAGTCCGAGACAAGCCAAGTAAATAACAATTCCCATGGATCTCACCATAAGGTTTGCACTCTGAGTAATATACGTGTTGAGCTTAAGTCGAGATCCGTATGCTCCCATGAGAATCCCGACTATAATCGGGCCACCCGCAATACCGAGTTTGATTCCATTAGAGATACCCGGCAGGATAATGGGAATACTTCCAAGTGCACACCCCAAGAATATTCCTAAAAATATGCTTATAAGATATGGTGTATCAAGAGGCTTAAGTTGATCCCCTATTCGCTTGGCCAAACGCTCGACATCTTCGCTCCGTCCGACGACTGTGAGTCTGTCCCCTATCTGTAATCTGAGCATAGGGGTAGGCACAAGGTCAATCTCTGCTCTATTGATACGCGTCACATTGACCCCATAACGGTTGCGAAGTCGAAGGCTGGAAAGTTTTACTCCATTAAACTCAGACTTGGTAACTAATAAGCGCCGTGAGACCAACTGTATTTCCTTGTCAGATTCCCAATCCACCTGCTCTTTCTCCGTAGCCCTACCGCCAAAGAAACCGGTGATACGTGGAGCATCTGTCTCGTCTGACACGATAATAAGGTGATCCTCAAGCTCCAAAACCGTATCAGATGATGGTTGAAATATCTTACCATGTCTCCAAAGTCGAGAGATAATAAAATCGATATTAACAAGTTCATGGATCTCAGCCACCGTTTTGCCGGCAATCTCCGGGTTGCGCACATAGTACTCTCCGACAAAGTGATGAGGTTCATCACCCTCGATAGCGACATCTTTATGAGCAAAAAACTTCTTTAGTATTTCCAAGACAATTATAACACCTATTATCCCAAAAGGATAAGTAATAGCTGTAGCAAGTGCCATGTCCGACAGAAGAGAGGATATATCCGGACTTTGCGCAGATTGTATGACGGCTTGCTGTGCAGCTCCTAAGGCCGGAGTATTAGTTACAGCACCACTCAAGACGCCCATCAGGAGTTCTATACCAATGTCTGTGGCATAATACAGTGCCACGACCCCTAGGGTAGACAAAAGAATAAGGCTTAACCCCCACATATTGAGAGCCAAGCCTTTTCGTCTGAATGAAGCTACAAAACCCGGCCCCACCTGTACTCCTAATGCATACACGAAGAGTATTAGTCCAAAGTTTTGAGCAAAATGAAGCATCTCATCATTGACTTTTGCACCAAAATGTGCAGCCAATATCCCAACAAAGAAGACGCAGGCCGATCCGAGAGTGAAGCGAGAAATCTTCAACTTACCCAAATACAAACCAATACCACTGACAAGACATATCAACATCAGGGTCTGGACCATAGTCTGGGAGGTCCACAGGGCAGATAATGCTTCCTGCATATTCTACATATTTACTGTTTACTCGGTTACTTACAGCATTTCCCCCAATTTGCGGTAGCGGGTCTTTGCTGTTGCTGCATCTCCGAGTCTACGCACCTTATCCTCCTCGTACTCTGTATATGTCCCCTCATAGTAAAATGGCTTACCATCTCCCTCGAAGGCCAATATGTGCGTACAGATACGGTCTAAGAACCAACGATCGTGAGATATGACGACAGCACAACCGGCAAAGTTTTCCAATCCTTCTTCAAGTGCACGAAGAGTATTTATATCGATGTCATTGGTAGGTTCGTCAAGTAGAAGTACATTCGCTCCCGAACGCAAAGTCAATGCAAGATGAAGACGATTGCGTTCACCACCTGAAAGGACCTTACAAAGTTTTTCCTGATCAGCTCCCGTAAAATTGAATCTTGACAGATAAGCACGAGCATTGATTTCCTTACCTCCGACACGAATAGTCTCTTGCCCTCCGGAAATAACCTGATAGACAGATTTTTCAGGATCAATATCTTTGTGAGTCTGATCGGCATATCCGATAGTAACGGTCTCACCAACTTCAAACGTGCCTGTGTCAGGCTTCTCAATGCCCATAATCATCTTGAACATCGTGGATTTCCCAGCACCATTGGGACCAATGACACCTACGATACCGTTGGGAGGGAGCATGAAATTGAGATCCGTAAAGAGGGTCCTGTCACCAAATGACTTGCTCACGCCTTGAGCTTCGATGACCTTATTTCCAAGCCTAGGACCATTTGGAATGAAGATCTCAAGCTTAGCCTCTTTCTCTTTTTGTTCTTCATTGAGAAGCTTTTCGTAAGAGTTAAGTCGGGCTTTACCCTTAGCTTGACGAGCCTTTGGAGCCATGCGAATCCACTCAAGCTCGCGAGCAAGTGCCTTGGCACGTTTGCCTGACTGTTTGTCCTCCTGTTCTAAACGCTTGGATTTTTGCTCGAGCCAAGAAGAATAGTTACCCTTCCAAGGAATACCTTCACCTCTGTCAAGTTCAAGTATCCAACCTGCAACATGATCAAGGAAGTATCTATCGTGAGTAATACAGATAACTGTACCAGGATAACGCTGGAGATGTTGCTCGAGCCAATCTATACTTTCGGCATCCAAGTGATTGGTAGGTTCGTCAAGCAGCAGGATTTCCGGTTGAGAAAGGAGGAGACGACACAAAGCAACACGCCTACGTTCACCACCTGAGAGATGATCGACAAGAGAGTCGCCTGGAGGACAACGAAGAGCATCCATAGCTCTTTCGACTCGAGTTTCGATGTTCCATGCATCGATAGCATCAATTCGATCCTGAAGTGTTGCCTGACGCTCGATAAGTTTTTCCATCTTGTCTGGATCTTCCAAGACCTCAGGATCAGCAAAAGCATTGTTGACGTCTTCAAACTCTTTCAAAAGAGCTACAGCCTCACCGGCACCCTCCATGACAGTTTCCTTGACAGTCTTGCCATCGATAAGTTTAGGGTCTTGCTCAAGATAACCCACTCGATACTCCGGAGATGCATAAACGACTTCGCCGATGTACTCTTTATCTATACCTGCTATAATCTTGAGAAGTGTCGATTTCCCGGCTCCGTTGAGACCAACAATACCAATCTTAGCGCCGTAAAAAAAAGAAAGATATATATTTTTAAGAACTTGCTTTTGTGGGGGATAGATCTTACTCACCCCAATCATGGAGAAAATGATCTTCTTATCGTCTGACATTGTATGATGTTTTACTATGTATTGTAAACTGAAACAAGAATTAGAATAGTGATACAAGAGTCTTCTCGAGTGCAACAACAGCTCGGTCCAAATCCTCCTCAGTGTGTGCACCTGAAACAAAGATGGCTTCAAATTGTGATGGAGGTAAGTAGATTCCCTCTTCTATCATCTTTCGGAAATATTTCGCATACATTTCGGTATTGCAAGAACGAGCAGCTTCAGCGTTGGTTATATCTCGGCCAGTGAAGAAAATGGTCGATAAAGTACCACTGGTGTTGTACCTAAGATCCTCAGGATATTTCGCAACAAGAGAAGATACTTTATCTGAGAAGTAACGGGCTTTACGATCTAGCTCTTCGTATACTCCAGGCTTGGATAGTTCGTCCAACATTGCACATCCTGCGGCAAGAGCCAAGGGATTTCCGGACAGAGTCCCTGCCTGATAGACTGCACCATTAGGGGAAAGAACCTCCATAATCTCTTGACGCCCTCCAAAAGCACCTACAGGAAGCCCACCACCAATGATTTTACCAAGACATGTGATATCTGGGATGATTCCGTAGTATTCTTGCGCACCACCTCTGGATAGTCTAAACCCAGTAATGACTTCATCAAAGATAAGTACGGTACCCTGCAAAGTGCAGAGATCTCTGAGCTGTTGTAAAAAAGCAATATCCGGTAAGATAACCCCCATATTTCCCATAACCGGTTCTAAGATAACAGCTGCTATTTGTCCGGGATATTTCTCAAAAAGAGTTTTGACAGACTCTATGTTATTGAATTCTGCGACCAAAGTTTCACTAACAATCTTTGTTGTCACACCATTGTTCTGCACAGAAGAAAAAGTCTGCACTCCTGAACCGGCCTGTACAAGAAAACCATCGCTGTGCCCATGGTAACATCCATCAAACTTTATGATCAAGTTTCTTTCAGTGTATCCCCGAGCTAAACGTACAGCACTCATTGTCGCCTCAGTCCCGGAGTTGACCATACGGACCATATCCATACTTGGGAAGAAAGATTTGATCTTCTGAGCCATGTGTATCTCTTGTTCTACACATGCGCCAAAACCTGTTCCCTTTTCTACCGCCATCTTTATCGCTTCGATCATCGCAGGATGTGCATGACCAAGGATATGAGGGCCCCATGAAGAAATAAAGTCGATATACTCGTTGCCATCTACATCATAGATGTGACCACCTTTACCATGTTGGATATATATAGGCGTCATTCCAACAGATTTAAACGCTCTGACAGGACTATTAACCCCTCCCGGGATATGTTTGCAAGCCTCTTGAAATAGGGCTTTTGATCTTTCAAATATCATAATATGACAAAAGAAACTTATGGGTTATTTCTCAAATACTGCGCAGCCTCTTTAGCAAAATAGGTCAGAATAATCTTTGCACCTGCTCTACGAATAGAAAGAAGGCTCTCCATCATAACTCTATCATGATCTATCCATCCCCTTTCAGCTGCGGCCTTAATCATAGCATACTCACCACTAACATGATAAGCAGCCATAGGCAGATCATAGCGCTGTGATGCCTCATGCAAAATATCAAGATATGCTAAAGCCGGCTTTACCATGATAATATCGGCACCTTCCAATATATCTTGTTCTATTTCTCTGAGCGCCTCTCTTCCATTGGCAGGGTCCATCTGATAGCCTCTTCTATCCCCAAATGAAGGAGCAGAATCAGCTGCGATACGGAAAGGGCCGTAAAACGCCGAGCTAAACTTCGAAGCATAAGACATGATTGGTATATGAGAGAAACCGGCCTCATCGAGGCCCTTTCGGATAGCAGCAATACGACCGTCCATCATATCTGAAGGTGCGATCATCTTTGCACCACAACGAGCCATAGAGACCGACTGTTGTACAAGATATTTGACAGTTTCATCGTTATCTACTTCATGCCCGTGCAAGATACCACAGTGCCCATGATCTGTATACTCACACATACATATATCGGCAACGGTGATCATATCCGGCAACTCATCCCTAAGAGCCACCAATCCCTGCTGTACGATCCCATCATCATGCAGAGCCTCACTACCTGTAGCATCCTTATGAGCGGGGATCCCGAAGAGCATTACACTTTTCACACCAAGATCATATAACTCTCTGCACTCCTTGACCAACTCATCGACTGACAAATGATATTGCCCTGGAAGAGAACTAATCTCTTTACGGATGCCTTGTCCATGCACCACAAAAAGGGGATGAATGAAATCTGATGGATGTAGTCTTGTTTCACGGACCAAATCACGCATATTCGCAGATGATCTGAGTCGTCTAAGTCTTACTTCTGGATACATAAGTCTAAAAGTATTATATGGTTATATTATTCTTGATCTTTTAAATAAAATATTATCTCCTTTGCGATATCTTCAGAGTGAGGTGTGGATGCCTCACGAATATTTTTATATCCCAAATCAATCAAAGCCTGACTGGTCTTAGGCCCGATGCTGACAGCAACAAAATCCTCATCAAGACTCCAAGAAACCTTCTCTAATGCCTCTGACCAGGCCTGTACGCCAGAGGGACTGCAAAATACAAAAAAGTCGGGACATTTCGGTACTTCTTGAAGCTTTTGGACAAACTCAGGATGGGGAGTTGTTTCATAGAGAGGTATCAGGTAATACTCATAGCCTTTAGAGCTAAAAAAATTCCTCATATATATCCCTGCAATGTTTGAGGTTGGCTGAACAATTACCGTTTGAATGCCGAAATTTCGATCATACTCTTCGAGAATAGGATAAAATTCATCCACCAAACCTTGAGAAGTTTCCACCGAAGGTCTGAAGCAGACTTCAACCCCCTTAGAAGATAAAAAAAGCTCTGTTGCTTGACCGATAGTAACAACTCTTCCCTTTGGAAGACCAAAACTATCTATGTAGTGTTGAGCTCCCCGAGGAGAGGAAAAAATAATGCAACTGCGATCCTTTGCAATTTGGGGCAATCTGACATCCTCATTTTGGCAAGTACGTATCGGAGGTAAGCACAACAGATCAAGCTCCGGATATACATCTTTTACCTGTTTGACTATATCATTTACCAATTTCGGTTCACGACCGATGATACCAAACTTCCTCATCCCTTTATCTTCTCTGCAATTTCTGACAAAAAGCCTTCAGCTAAGGGATCATCAGCAACAAATTCATAACGCTTCCCCCTACGATTACTTTCATGGGCAAAAAAAGCCATCCCTCTGATCCTACCACTCTCGTAAGCAAACAACGCCCCAAAAGGGATAGCACATCCACCACCTAAGAGGCTTAGTAGTCTACGCTCATAACCAGTCATACGATGGCTCAACTCATCATCGACAGCTCTGGCTATAGAGCACGCCTCAAGGTTGTCTTTGGCGCACTGTATCCCAATAGCCGCCTGACCAGGAGCCGGAGCTACAATCTCAGGTTCAATGTAAAGGGACACCTCTCTATCCAGTCCAAGTCTCTTGAGACCTGCAGCTGCCATCACAATAGCATCATACTCTCCACTTCTGAGCTTGGCTATTCGAGTCTCAACGTTTCCCCTAATGGGTAAAAATTCTGTTGTATTTTCATCGTCCCCAATAGCCATTTTAAGCTGTGCAACACGTCGAGGACTTGATGTCCCTACCCTTTGCCCCTTCAAGTCCCCGATAGAAGAGACCTTAAAGTTAGCAATGATGACATCTCGAGGATCCTCCCTCCTCATCACGGCTGCAAGACACAGACGCTCGTCCATCTCCACCGGAAGATCCTTAAGACTGTGCACAGCAAAGTCAATATCATGACTATATAGCTGGTCTTCAAGCTCTTGAGTAAATAAACCCTTAGAGAGGGTGTTGGAATGCAGGCTTATATCCAACCTCTCATCTCCTCTCGTAGAGATCACTTTAATCTCTACAGAAGCTCCTGTTTTAGCTCCTATTGCTCTTTTGGCCTCATTGGCTTGCCACAAAGCTAAGCGGCTGCCACGAGTACCTATAACATACGACCTTTTTACACTCATATCACATCGTCAGTAATTTGCGTACAACCTCCGCATATATAGGATCTTTGGTATCCTCTGTCAGCTTACGAAGGCGCGAGATCATTGTGGTAGAGTACACATGCGAAAGATGAGAACAGTGCTTATTCACTGCTTCTGAGATCTCTTCACCTATATCAACCGGCAAATTGGCCAATTCTTGTGCAAGAATATCATCTATGTCCGAACGAATCAGGCTATACACGTCTCGGATCGTAAGTCCATCTCTCCATTGGAGGTATTCCATGACTGCCGTATCTAACACTTCTCTGACAGAGTCAGGTATCACAGTATTTGCTTCCGAATACAAAGAGCCCAAGTCATCGATACAATACAAGGAAACTCCGGAAACCTCTGCGACATCTTCTGCGGCATTGCGAGGGAGAGCCATATCAAAGATATCTATGGGAACCACGCCTTCTCCGAGTGAAGTCTTGTCTATAATTGGTGTCGATGCTGATGTTGCAACCCATAGCCAACGTACACCACGGAGAGCGGTACTCAAAGTATCGCCGTGATAAATTTGAGAAATACCATTAGCTTCAGCACACTTCAGAGCTCTATCTGCAGTTCTATTATAGATCGCCAAGTCTTTTACTCCTAATCCTTTTAGGCTTTGAATCACTGTGACCGCCATCTGTCCGGCACCCAAGATAAGTGTCCGCCCCATTTTTAGTCCATCACCATATTTTAGTCTCATAAACTCGACGGCTGCCGCACCGGCAGAGGTATTGACAGCCTTGACAGGATGGGTGGTACGTATCACCTTACTGACCTCAAGGGCCTTATCAAAGAGACGTAGTATGATATTGGTGGTAACACTGGCCGATCTTGCAAGAAATAAGGCCTCCTTAACCTGTCCAACGATCTGAGTCTCCCCTTGAACAAGCGAACGATATCCGGCGACTAATGCAAACAGATGTCGAATAGCATCTGACTCAGACATAAAGTAAAAGTAGCGTCTGTGGGTATTAGGCATCTTCTTGTACTCCATAACATAACGGATCAAATGATGCTCCAACTCCTTCTGCTCCAAATCACTATCCACGTAAATCTCGGTGCGATTACATGTAGAGATCAAAACTCCTCCATTTATGATCTTCAGCGACTTTGCGCGACGCAAAAAGTCCACTGCATCTGCAGGGACAAAAGAGAATGCTTCTCTAATATCTATCGGAGCAGTTTTGTGATCAATCCCTATTATTGATAGCATTTTATAATTGTGTATGTCTTGTAT
This sequence comes from Porphyromonas sp., assembly GCF_030529325.1. GTDB lineage: Bacteria > Bacteroidota > Bacteroidia > Bacteroidales > Porphyromonadaceae > Porphyromonas_A. Next base: position 10,179 of record NZ_JAUMXC010000019.1, read on the forward strand.
TAAAGTATAGAAGGCGTGTCTTGGCCTTGTCAACCAGAGCACGCCCTCCTGTCTATACGTTTAGTTTGTATCTGCTTTAGATCAAATTACTTGGTAATGATCAGCTCTTGACCACGATCTTGATAACGCTTGGCTACAACATTCCAATCGATGATGTCCCAGACCTTCTTGAGGTGCTCGGCTCTTCTATTCTCATAGTCAAGGTAATAAGCGTGCTCCCATACGTCGATACCCATGAGAGGCACAAGACCCTTAGTTACAGGGTTACCCGCATTGGCTTCCTTTGTGATTTGGAGCTTTCCATCCTTATCACATGCCAACCATGCCCATCCCGAGCCAAAGACTGTGACTGCAGCAGCCTCAAATTCTGCCTTGAATTTCTCGAAATCACCGAATGTCGCAGCAATTGCATCGGCAAGCTCTCCTGTAGGAGCAGCTCCACCGTTTGGGCTGAACTGCAGGAAGTAAAGGATATGGTTGAGGTTTTGACCGGCATTATTGAAGATACCACCATCAGACTCCTTAACAATAGTCACAAGATCCTTATCAGCGAAAGGTGTTCCTTCGATAAGTCTGTTGAGATTGTCCACATATGCCTGAAGGTGCTTTCCGTGGTGTAGTTCTACTGTACGCTTGCTGATCACTGGAGCAAGAGCGTCTGTTGCATAAGGTAGTTTTACTAGTTCAAATTTCATATTTCTAATCTGTTTAGGTGTTTTAGCCCCATCATCACAATATTCTACAGCAGCTGTAGACTTTTCTGACTTACCAGTAGCACCGGTAAAAATTAAAGGAGCTGCAATAACTCCCAATGCGACAATGGGCAATATTCTGTTCATTAAGTTTAATGTAGTTTTAAATGCTTCAATACTGTAGCTATAACAGATGAACAGTCCGGATAGTTCACAAAACAGTGATTATTTTTTAAAGGAATGCATTCCTTTATTAACAGACACAAATTCGCTATAGGTAAATTTAATATCTCATTATGACTGCAATATCGTAGAACAAATCAAAGGCAAAAAGATTGAGAAAAAGTAAGGCTAAAGCACGAAATCGACTTACCTATATCGAGCAACTGATGTGCTTACTGATTTCTCAAGTTAGACATCCTTTTGGGGCTTTATGAGAAGAGTTTTTTAATGACACGCAAATCGGGTATAAAATAGAGAATAAAAAATGCCCCTTATGTGCCTAATGCAGAAAACACATAAGGGGCATCAATCATATTACCTACTCGAATAAATCATCTATTCCCTCGGAAGTAGGAGTGTCTGTGGGCTTTCTCTCCAATGACTCCTCTGCACAAGGGTTCTTGTATGCTTCCGGAACCTGGAATTTCTCAGAAGCATTATACATCATACTTGGATCGGCAAATAGCTTTTTGAAAAATGAAGCCACAACAGGCAAAGCCATAGAGGCTCCTTGACCATGAGCCATACGATCAAAGTGAATAGAGCGATCTTCTCCTCCTACCCAGCACCCCGCAGTAAGAGAGGGAGTAAAACACATAAACCAACCATCTGAGTTGTTCTGTGTTGTACCTGTCTTTCCTCCCATTTCAGCCTGGATTCCATACTTGAATCTCATACGACTACCTGTCCCGCCATCAATGACACTTCTAAGCATGTGGAGAGTCTTATATGTCGCAGCTTCTGGCAGCACTTCGTTCATTCTTGGGCTGAAATTAGCAATGATATTGCCGTACTGATCTTCGATTCGTGTCACAAAGATCGGCTCTGCTCGTATACCTCCATTTGAGAATGTCGTAAAGGCACTTACCATTTCAGCAACAGAAATATCTGGTGTACCAAGGCAAATTGAAACAACAGGATCAAGCTTACCTGTGACTCCGAAAGAATGTAGGAGTTCAACAAACGTATATGGAGAAAGTCTGCTCATGAGCCATGCTGTCACCCAGTTATCAGAAACTTGCAATCCCCAATTTATAGAAACCATCTCTCCGACACGTTTTGCTCCAGGATTGCGAGGTGACCAAATCCGGCCATTCTCATCCACAAGTTGAGGTTGTACATGAAGGACCTGGTCACACGGACTGAAACCTTCATTCATAGCCATTGCATATAAAAGTGGTTTCATTACGGAGCCAACTTGTCGACGACCGGCAGTAACCATATCATACTGAAAAGCACCATAGTTAATTCCACCCACGTACGCTTTAACTTCGCCATTTCTTGAATCCATGGCCATAAAACCAGTGCGCAAGAAAGATTTATAGTAAAGGATAGAGTCCCTAGGGGTCATTATCGTATCCTTCTGACCTCCATACGTAAACACGGTCATCTCCGTGGGTTCATCAAAAGTTTGAAGGATCTCCTTTTTACTCAAGCCCTCAGAATCTAAATGACGATATCTGTCGCTTTGCTCTATAGCTCGAGAGATGATGGACTTGCGCTCATCATCAGAGATTTTAGCGGAAAAAGGACCTGTCTTACGACCTTTTTTCTCCTTAAAAAACTCTGGTTGGAGAGTTCCACTAAAATGTTCAAAAACTGCCTCTTCAGCATATTGCTGCATACGAGCATTGATACCGGTATAAATCTTTAATCCATCTGTATAGATATTGTACGAAGAACCATCGGCTTTCTTATTTTTATTGCACCACCCATACAGAGGTTGAGTTTCCCAAGCAAGTGAATCTCTAGTGTATTGCTCCATCATCCATCCTCTATAATTGCGGCGATTAGGTTTATCTGCCATCATTATTTTTTTAATGAATTCTCGGAAATAAGTAGCCAATCCACCTTTATGATTTTGGACACTGAAAGAAAGATTCAGTGGCAGTTTGGAGATAGAATCACACTCGTGTTGGGTGATATACTGACTGTCAGCCATCAACTGCAGCACCACATTACGTCTTTCGGTGGTACGATCGAGGTAGCGTACAGGATTGTAAAACGAAGGATTTTTGCACATCCCAATAAGAGTTGCAGCCTCTTGAATACTCAATTCCTTAGGAGTCTTATTGAAATAGGTTTTTGTGGCAGACTCGATACCAACAGCCTGATAGAGGAAGTCAAACTTATTGAGATAAAGATTGATAATTTCCTCCTTAGTATAGTAACGCTCAAGTTCTACGGCGATCACCCACTCTATAGGCTTCTGTAAAAGTCGTTCAAAGATATTTCCGGCTTGTGGAGAATACAACTGCTTTGCCAACTGCTGTGAGATTGTACTACCACCTCCGGAATTTTTCTGCCCAAGCACCCCCGTCTTGACAACAGCGCGCATGAGCCCCCTGAAATCAATCCCGGAGTGATCCTTAAATCTCTTATCTTCGGTAGCGACAAGAGCCTTGACAAGGTGTGGAGATAAATCTTCGTATGTAATATAGATGCGGTTATTATTTTTAAGAGCAAAAGCTCCAAGCATCTGTCCATCCTCTGATATTACCTGGGAGGCATACTTATCGATAGGATTCTCCAAATCAGCAATAGGAGGCATATACCCTATCTTACCCTTTGCTATCATGACAAACATAATAGCTGTACCTACTATCACCGCCAACACAGCCAACCATGCCAGCACAATGAGATACTTCAACCAATTTTTCATATATTCTATGCTTTAACTTCCCACGAAGTTTTTAATTTACTCGATTGGCAAAGATAAAAAATATCTGTCTTTGTTCCTTGTAACAGAAGTTATACTAATCTAATATTATCTCTCAATCTTTATGAGTTGGATATCCTCACGTGCACTCAAGACCTTGTGCAACTTGGTGATATCCTCATCACTATTACACCGCAGTTGAAAAACATAAGTACTCATATTTTTATCATTATCGACCTCTATCGAATAATTCTGCATCCTGATACCATGAGCTAGTATATTTTCCTTTATATCAGAACAGTCGTGGATGCGTTCTCTGAACAACAATGTCAATGTCACTTCACTCAGATTGATCTCAAGTCTTGACTTAAGATTTTCGAGAGTAATGAGTATCAACAATACAATAAAAGTGATCAAAAGCCCTGTAATGTACATACCGGCACCGACTGCAAGACCCAATACCGCAGAAACCCATATCAATGCTGCTGTCGTCATCCCTTGAATATGGTTTCCTCGTCCTCGGATTATTGCCCCGGCTCCCAAAAAACCAACACCCGACACAACCTGAGCTGCAATACGGGTAAAATCCCCCATCCCAAATGTATATGGGATATATATTGAACAGAGCATAGCGATACAAGAACCCACAGTTATAAGGGCGAATGTCCTAAGCCCGGCATTGTGATATCGGATCTGGCGGTTATAACCGATCACAACCCCTAAGATGGCACTATAAAAAAGACGTATGGGGATATCCTGAACTTCTATACCTTGATGATATAGAAAAGGGAAAAGGCTGTTTAGTGTATCAAAAGACATAAGATAGTACTGATTGAGATAAAAACAATCAAATTTCTAAGGCACCCACGAGATCATTAATATCAGACACACCATGACGCGTCATATAATCTTCAATGCCGGCCAACACTTTGATCGGAGAAAGAGGATCAACAAAATTATAAGTACCGATTTGAATCGCGGACGCACCACACAAGATGAACTCAATAGCATCCTGCCAGGTACAAATACCTCCCAATCCGACAACAGGTATATTGACAGCCCTAGCCACCTGCCATACCATCCGGAGTGCAATGGGCTTGATGCAAGGGCCTGAAAGTCCACCCGTGATAGTAGATAACTTCGGACGACGAGTTTCAGCATCGACTGCCATACCGAGAAAGGTATTGACCAATGAAACAGCATCTGCACCATTAGCTTCAGCGGCACGTGCCATAGTTGCAATGTCTGTCACGTTGGGAGATAGCTTCACAATCAAAGTCTTGGGATATACCTTCCTGACAGCTTTTACAATGCTTGTAATACCTTCACAAGTAACACCAAAAGCCATGCCACCCTCTTTGACGTTGGGACAAGAGATGTTCAACTCGATTGCCTTTATCTTTTCCAAGCCCGCAATCACCTCTGTAGTCTCAATATAGTCCTCTATGGCAGAACCACTTACATTGACAATAATCTCCGTCCCCAGTTTAGTGGCTTCAGGATAGATATACTCGGCAAAGTAATGAACGCCTTTATTCTGCAAACCAACGGCATTAAGCATGCCTGATGCTGTTTCGGCCATACGGCAAGGTGGATTCCCCTCTCTATGATGTAGAGTGGTACCTTTAGCAAATATGGCACCAAGGCAAGACACGTCATAGACCTTGTCCATCATGATACCATCACCAAACGTCCCTGAGGCTGTAGTCACAGGATTTTTGAGCTCCAAGTCTCCTATCTTTACTTTAAGATTTTTATCCATCACCACAAAAGATCTTGAGTGTTAAAAACAGGACCATCGGTACATACACACTTATGGCCTTTAGTCGTTGGTTCTACGCAGCAAAGACAAACACCCATACCACAAGCCATTATATTTTCCAGGGAAACTTCACATCTGATTGCTCTTGACTTAGCCCACTTTGCCACACTTTTCATCATAGGGGTTGGACCGCATACATACACATCTGAGAACTCCTGTTTGAGAATACTGTGATTTGTTACAAATCCCTTCTCACCCCTCGAGGCATCCTCAGTCGTCAGATGCAATACACCTGAGCCTTCAAACATAGACAGATCCGGAAAAGCATCAATACTACGTCCACCAAGTAGATATATCGGCTCGAACCCCTGACTCTTCAATTTCTGACCAAGGCTGAGCATCGGAGCCAACCCCACTCCACCACCCACAAGGAGCGGACGCTTACCCTGAGGAGCAGAAAATGTATTACCAAGCGGTAGTATAGCATTTATGGTATCTCCTACCCTGGCTTTTGAGAGGTGTTCAGTTCCCCGTCCGGCTACTTGTATGAGCAGCCCTACAACGCTTTCACTACTATAGTATATAGAAATAGGTCGACGCAGAAACACACCGTCGCAACCTTTCACGTGAAGTTCGACAAACTGCCCCGGCTCACAGACCGGAAGAGACATATCATCCTGGGGAGATAACTCCAAAAGAAAAAGTCGGGGAGAGAAATGTTCAACCTTTGTCACAATGAGATCTATGCAAGAGATCTTTGTATCTCGTACTCTTGTGTCCATCATATTATTGAGATCATATTTATTTTGCCTACAAAGATATGAAAAAAGGACATCGTATCGGCCTCTGAGAAGGCTCTCACTCATCACCTTTCGAACAAATAATAAAAAGCGTCCCAAGCACGGATTGTGCTCAGGACGCTTCCACTCATCTATAAAACTCTAATACGCCGAGGACAGATTATTGTCCAAGTCTGTATATCCAATATCAAAGACCCAAAGCTGCGATCCAAGTGCTCATACGGTCATCTGTCTTGTCATCTTCGTTGACCTCGTCACAGCAAAGTCCGACAAGCTTACCGTCCACTTCAGCCTTTGATTCATTATAGCTATATTCTTCCGGAGTATAGGCACCAATGAAAGTACATCCACAACCAGACAATTCTTCGTAGATAATGCCCACAGCATCACAGAAAGTATCATCGTATGCGCTTGAATCACCGCAACCAAAGAGACCAACCTTCTTTCCGGATACATGTCCCTTAAGGTCATTTAGGAAATCAAACCAGTCATCTTGTAGTTCGCCATAGCCCCATGTTGATGAACCTAATAGAAGGACTTCATAGTCACCTGCAGTAGCAGCAGAAGCATTTGCAACGTTATGAACGTCAGCTGCGTCTACACCGAGTTTACCTGCAATTCTATTAGCCAAGTCTTCTGCTGTACCTGTAGCTGAACCAAAGAAAATTCCAATCTTTTTCATAGTGTGATAAAAATCTATTTTGTTGTTATTTGTTACATCGCAAAGCTACATAAGAATACAAGTAACCACAATCCCTATTTATTATCATTCTCACACTGTTTTGTACCTAATGTTTGGTATTAAGATCGAAAAATCCTCAATTAACCCCTACAAGATTAATACATACAAAAAAAAGAAAACGCTGACCGCTCATGAGATACTGTCGGGAGAACAGTTCATCTTTTCACACATACGCGGCAACTCAATACCTTACTTTCTTCACAGCATCCATCTCCCGCCTCTGATCTTTTTCCTTGAGAGAGGCTCTCTTATCATATTGTTTTTTACCCTTGGCGATACCTACCACAAGCTTTGCAAGCCCTTTTTCACTGATAAAAAGCCGTACGGGTATGAGGGTAATCCCGGTATTTTTGGCCTCACTTGAGAGTGTCCGTATCTCACGCTTGTTGAGCAACAGCTTACGATCACGCCTTGGCTCATGGTTGTTATACGTACCATAGAAGTACTCCCCGATGTACATATTTTTCACCCATATCTCACCATTGTGCGCGATGCAATAAGTATCAACGAGCGAAGCCTTACCCAATCGGATGGACTTGATCTCTGTACCGTATAAGACTATCCCTGCAGTATAGGTATCAAGGATCTCGTAGTCAAACGTAGCCCTCTTATTCTTTATTACGACTTTATTATCAAATTTCTTCTTTGCCATTGTGTACTCTCCCTTAGATATCCTTGGAGTTTCTGATAGGCAAAGATACTTATTATTTACAACGTAACCGTAGGCCCTTTTCCGCTCATGAATTTGTCAATGAGGCAAAGAGCCGATATACAATAGAGTATTGGGAAAAAGCCGGAATTAGAGTTCCTCTCCTATTACCCCTTATATCTCATGAAAATGATATGCTTACCTTGACAAGTCAAAGTAGGCATATCGATTCATCAAGGTAGGCACATTGATTTGTACCCTTCTACCACTTTTGGAATCTCACGAAGAAAATAACCGAATAGCCCCACCTTGTCTGCACAGTTTTATTTTATACCTTTATCCCCACAAGAATTAACTACTTATTTCCATTATTCACACTTTAATCAATCGCTATGAAGAAAATTACATTTGTGGCAGCCATCGCGCTGATCTTTACTCTTCTCTTTTCGAGCTGTGCAACCATCTTCACAGGAACAACGGACACTATCAGATTCAATTCCGATCCTCAAGGAGCGACTGTCTATATCGATGGAGTAGAAATCTGCAAGACCCCCTGCACCTATGACGTCCCACGTTCGCTGGCTGACAAACAGCTTGAGGTAAGACTGGATGGCTATGAAGTCAAAGTCCTCACTCTCAGTAGGAAATTCAATACCATGACAGTCCTCAATATCTTCAATGGACTGGTCGGTTGGGCTATCGATGCTGCGACAGGAGCGATGATGCAGTATAGTCGTAAAGGCTATGATATCACTTTGACAAAGAAGATCAAAGAGGTTGCAAAGAATAATCCTTCTGAAATTCACATCGACACTGTCAATAAGGTAGTCGCATTCCACTTAGAGGAAAACTGATATCCGGGGAAGAGGCACCTCCCAAAACAAAACAGAAAGGCTCACCAAACGATAAGTCCGGTGAGCCTTTTCTATATCCTGAACGTATTGAAATTACTTTTCCAATTGAGATAGATCAACCTTAAGGAATAACTCATCAAGCTGCTCTGTATCCAGCACTGAAGGAGCATCAATCATTACATCTCGACCTGAATTATTCTTAGGAAATGCAATACAGTCTCTAATGCTGTTGAGACCTGCAAAAAGGGATACCCAACGGTCAAAGCCATAAGCTATACCACCATGAGGAGGGGCCCCGTACTTGAAAGCATTCATGAGGAAACCAAACTGCTCTTCAGCCTTCTCCTTTGTAAACCCGAGGAGAGTAAACATTTTTTGCTGGAGTTCACTGTCAAAAATACGTATGGATCCGCCACCGACTTCAACACCGTTGATAACCATATCGTACGCATTGGCACGCACCTCCTTGGGATTGGTATCCAAGAGAGATATATCTTCCAACTTCGGAGAAGTAAATGGATGGTGCATAGCATAGAACCTCTGAGTATCTTCGTCCCATTCAAATAGAGGGAAATCCACAACCCATAAGCATGAAAACTTATTTGGATCCATAAGACCGAGACGGCGAGCCACCTCGAGACGGAGTTCTCCAAGTTGTTTGCGAGTCTTCATGACATCATCACCACTGAGGATAAGGATAAGGTCTCCGGACTTCGCTCCCATCGCCTTTGCCATCTCTGAGCGGACTTCATCAGAGTAGAATTTGTCCACACTACTCTTGACAGAGCCGTCTTCCTGTACACGAGCATAAACCATCCCCTTGGCTCCGATCTGAGGCTTCTTGACATATTCTGTGAGTTCATCAAGCTGCTTGCGGGTGTATTCTGCTGCACCCTCAACACATATACCGCCTATGTATGCAGCACTGTCGAAGACACTGAAGCCATGGCCTTTCAAGATACCATCAAGCTCAACAAACTTCATCTCAAAGCGAGTATCAGGCTTGTCTGAGCCATAGTACTTCATTGCATCATGCCATGAGATACGGGGATAAGCCTCAGTTTGTTCTATACCAAGCACCGTTTTGAACAAATACTTAGAAAGACCTTCAAACGTATTCAGCACATCTTCTCTATCCACAAAACTCATCTCACAGTCGATCTGAGTAAACTCGGGTTGCCTGTCAGCTCTTAAGTCTTCGTCACGGAAACACTTCACAATCTGAAAATACCTATCAAACCCTGAGACCATCAACAACTGTTTAAACGTCTGAGGAGATTGAGGAAGTGCATAAAACTCTCCGGCATTCATGCGTGAAGGAACAACAAAGTCCCTTGCACCTTCAGGAGTAGACTTGATAAGCACGGGTGTCTCGACCTCTAGGAAATTGAGACTATCAAGGTAACGTCGTATGATAATAGACATACAGTGGCGTAATTCTAGATTTTTACGCACCACATCTCTACGAAGATCCAAATACCTATACTTCATACGTAACTCATCTCCACCATCAGTCTGATCTTCAATAGTGAATGGAGGGGTGTCTGCCCTATTGAGTACATTGAGAGTGTTTACAGCAACTTCGATTTCCCCTGTTGGGATATTGTCGTTCTTTGCACTACGCTCTGTGACTGTTCCCGTGACTTGAATGACGTACTCACGACCGAGCTCGCCGGCTCTGTGACAAAGCTCTTCACTCTTTTCGTTGCTAAATACAAGCTGTGTCACACCATACCTATCTCTCAAGTCAATAAAGGTCATACCTCCCATCTTGCGATTACGATACACCCAGCCTGCAAGTGTAACTTCCCTTCCTACATCGCTAAGTCTGAGCTCACCACATGTGTTGGATCTGTACATTAGTTTTAATTATCTTAGTTATGAATTTATTATGCTCTTTAATAAGCACAAAGGTAAATAAAATTTACCCTGTTGTTTATTCTTAAACACAATAATTTAAGGCTTCATTAACCGGCATAGATTTATAAAACTTTCCTCACATAGCAATAAATACATATATTTGAAAAATTAAATCAGCACAAAAATGAATACAGTAGATATAGTATTTTCTCCCGAACTCATAGAAGCGTACACCGACAAAACGAGCTTATGTATCGTAATAGACATACTCAGAGCATCAAGTACAATCATCACAGCACTTGCCAATGGAGCTGAAGCAATCTATCCCCTATCTGATATCTCAGAGGCGGAGACAAAGGCAGAGGAAGGTCTACTTGTGGGTGCTGAACGAAATGTATTGAAGTGTAACTTTTCGGCCTTTGGGAATGATCCCGCTGAATATGCTTCGGAAAAAGTAATGGGAAAGTCTATATACTTCACAACCACAAATGGAACCTATACAATCCGTCGCTGCTTAAAATTTGGACACAGTGTAGTCATAGGAGGGTTTATAAATATCAATGCCATTGTACGATCATGCTCGGGGAAAGACGTATTGTGTGTTTGTGCCGGTTGGAAAGGGAAGTTCTGTGTTGAAGATGCTTTTTACGCCGGGGCCATTGTTGAAAGACTTAAGCACAGTCACAAGATCGGCAGTGATGCGGGACGGCTTATGAAAGAAATTTGGGATAGACACAAGAACGAGAAGTTTACCTTCATACAAGACTCCGATCATTACGAGCGTATGACTCGAGCCGGCAAAGAAGATGCGGTACCTTACTGTCTTACAGAAGATATAACGAATACTGTACCAACCGCAACTATCGATGAGGCAGGTATAATAAGCTTGAGAGGAATTAGATATTAAAGGATATAGTCAGACCGTCATAAGCCGGAAAAACGCAATCAGGTAAGATCCGCTCTATCTCCTCGTGACGTCCAAACGTATGAGCAAAGTGAATGAGGTATGTTCGTCGAGGATCGATTTGTTGTATATAATCCAATGTCTCATCAAGACAGAGATGGGAAATGTGAGGGTAGAGACGTAGAGTATTAATGATCAAGGTATCTATGCCCTTGATCTTTTGTAAAGTTTCTTCAGGCAAAGTTTTACAATCTGTGATATAAGCAAGATCTCCAACCTTAAATCCAAGAATTGGCAACTTCCCATGTATCACTCTCAGAGGCTCTACAGTTATGCGTTCGGTCAACCTAAGAGGCTCAAACGGAGCAATGGAGGTCAAATCTATATCGGGTACTCCGGGATACTTATTCTCCGCAAATGCATATGGCATACGAGTCTTGACAGCCTGTATCACATTAGGTTCTGCATATACATGACAAGCACTCTGTTTTCTAAAAAGTGGACGTATATCATCCAATCCTCCCACATGATCATAGTGTTCATGAGTGATAAGGATAGCATTGAGACGATCGACTTTAGCCTTGAGTAGTTGTTCTCTAAAATCAGGTCCACAGTCTATCAAGACTGAATCTTCACCCTCTGAGATAAGAGCCGACACCCTCAAACGACTATCCCTCGGATCTGTAGACATACATGTGTCGCAAGTACAACCAATCTCCGGAATACCGGTAGATGTCCCTGTACCCAAAAAAGTAAGTTGAGCCATACCAAATAAGGAGGTCTTTTCAGTCAGAAAATTTATTTACCAAGAGGCAAATTACTACTCAAGGTCTTCACGAATTTGACTTCAGGATGCAAGCTTATTCCAAATTGCTTCTTTACGGCATCTTGGATCTCAATCGACCACGCAACAACATCCTCTCCCGTAGCTCCACCATGATTTACAATTACTAAAGGTTGTTTTTCGTAACACCCAACACGACCTTTTGCTTTACCCTTGAAGCCACACTGCTCAATAAGCCAAGCTGCAGGGATCTTATAGTGATCTCCGACAGCATAATACGGCACCTTACCATATTTGCCTGTGATACGTTCATAAACAGATGAATCGACAATGGGATTCATAAAAAAGCTACCTGCATTGGGCAAATCCTTAGGATCGGGCAGCTTGGTCTCACGTATGCCTATAACATGCTCTGCAATAGCCTTGGGTGTGAGTTGAGGTATCTCAGAGAGACCTTGAAGACCGGCATAGGAAAGTTGAGGATTGGGGTTCTTTGAAAGCCTCAATTCAATGGCATATATGAAGTAATGTCCCATATTTCGCTCCTTAAACACAGAGTAACGATAGCCATACTTGCACTCCTCACCGGAAAAAGCGCGTAAGCTACCATCCCTAAGGTCCACTGCGTACACTCTTGTGAGAACTTGACATATTTCCACCCCATAAGCCCCTATATTTTGGACGGCGGCAGCACCACAATCACCCGGGATAAGCGCAAGATTTTCAATCCCCCAATAACCTTTCTCGGCTATTTCCATAACCAAATCATGCCACACCCTCCCGGCCTCGACTTGAACCGTAACAGCAGCGTCGTCCTCGGCAACAACCCTCCAATCCTGACCGGTAAACCGAACAATACAACCATTAAAATCTTCTGTAAATAAAAGATTACTTCCTCCTCCTACGATAAGATATGGTTGACTTCGGAAGAACTCGTCTCGGCACAGCCGCTGTATATCTTCCACACTTTCACAAGTAATGAAGTATGAAGCCTTTGCAGAAATTGCAAAGGTATTATTTTGTTTCAAGTCAAAATCCGCTGTGATATGCATGATTACAAACCTATATAGTAAGAACTAAAGGCTAACCATAAGTCTGTATGACCTCATGGCTAGCCTCCAGCAATGTGTAAAATATAGAGAAGCGGTCGATACCGACTCTCTACCTTTGATAGTTTAGTGTCTTAGAATGCTCTTTCAAGAATCCAGGCATCAGAGAAAAGGCTTCTGATCGCGTCACGGCTCTTCACCGCATCAGCCTTGTTGTCAAAGCTGGAAAGGATCACACGATACATGCCCTTTTCATTTTGAGCCAAAAATGCGTGGTAACCCTGAGCTACCATTCTTTCCTTTAGAGACTTTGCATTAGTGATGTTTTGGAAGCTGCCAATAACGACGCTGAATGTACGGAGCTTATTTGCATCCTCACCCTGAGCAGCTTGGACACGCTCTGATCTTGTCGCTTCAGTTGCGACAGGCATCACTTCATCTTGACTTGTAGCACTCTGTGCCACTTCTTGTTGTTTTGCTCTTTCGTATGCTGCACGATATGCGCTTTGTTTAGGCTTACAAGAAGTCATCCCGGCAACCAAAGCAACAGCAGATACCAATAGTAATACTCGCTTCATAAAAGTGTTCATTTGAGGTTTAGAACTCTGTTCTTTAACTGTCCCAAAGGTAATAAAAAAATCTTGTGGTATCACTATTTATTTGTACTTTCGCACTGGTAGTTAAACCTTGATACATCATTAACTCTATAAAGTATGAAAAAGAACACATTTTTTCTAACTATTTTAGCTTTTTTTATGTCGGCGATCACACCTAATATCGCTCAGGCACAGCAAAAAGACTTCACACCGGAAGTTCTTCTTTCGCTCTACCGCATCGGAGGTGCGCAATTAGCACCGAATGGTAAGACCTACCTTTATACAAGGTCTCTCCCATCATTGGAGAACAACAACTCAAATACCGAGATCTGTGTTGGAGATATCAGCAGTCCCGGCACGTCAAAAGTTTTGGTCAGCACCAAAGGGCACTCTCCGGTCTTCCTCGATGACAACACTATCGCCTTCATCTCATCGGAGTCAGGTAAGTCACAGATATGCCTCGTAACACTTGATGGCAACAGACGCACCCTTTCATCATTTGACTTTGATGTTCAAGGCTTCCTATTTTCCCCCGACCGTAGCAAAGTCATTATCATCAGAGAGGTCCCCTTACCATCTATCGTACGCACAGACCATCCGGAACTACCGAAGGCTACAGGAATTATCCTTGAGGACTTGATGTACAAGCATTGGGATGAGTGGGTCACCACAGTCCCACAATCTTTTGTTGCATCCGTAGCTGCAGACCTTACAGTATCCGAAACAACAACTCCGATACTTTCGGAGGAAGAAAGATATGAACTCCCCACCAAGCCTTTTGGTGGTATTGAACAACTTGCATGGTCCAATGATGGCAAGGAGATCGCATACAGCTGTCGTAAAAAAGAGGGTCTTGCTTATGCATTGTCAACCAATACAGACATATATATATACAATACTGAAACTAAAGAGACTCGCAACATCACACAAGGAATGATGGGGTACGATACTGACCCTGCATACTCTCCAGATGGTAAGTATATCACATGGATCAGTATGGAGCGTGATGGTTATGAAGCAGACTTGAAGCGCCTCTTTGCAATGGACCTAAAAACCGGTGAAAAGGTAAACCTCACAGCTCAATATGAATATTACGTAGACCATTATGAATGGCGCAAGGATAGCAAAGCTATCAGGTTCATCACAAACGACATGGGGCTTAGCAATATCTTTGAGCTCAATGTTGCAACGCAAAAAGTTACCCCTATAACTACTTATGATGATGCTGATGTAGTCAGTCTTTCAGGGAGTGACAAGACCATACTCTACGCAGTACAGTCTATGAGATACCCTGCCGAAATACATGCTCTCCAACTAAAAAAGACTCGCAAGAGTAATGGTAAGGATACTCGCCTCACAACAGAAAATGACGACAAATTAAAAGATATACCTAATATCACTATCCAAAAGCGTTGGATCACAACTACGGACAATAAAAAGATGCTCACATGGGTCGTACTTCCTCCTAACTTTGATGCAAACAAAAAGTATCCTGCAATCCTCTACTGCCAAGGGGGACCACAAAGCACCGTGAGCCAATTCTGGAGCTACAGATGGAACTTCCGCACTTTTGCTTCATACGGCTTCATACTTGTCGCTCCTAATCGAAGAGGTGTACCGGGCTTCGGACGAGAATGGAACGAACAGATAAGTGGAGACTATGGTGGTCAAAACATGAAGGATTACCTTGCAGCAATCGACACGGTCAAGGCAGAGCCTTATGTCGATGAAAACCACTTGGGTGCTATGGGTGCAAGTTACGGAGGATTCTCTGTATATTGGCTTGCCGGTCACCACGAAGGAAGATTCAAAGCACTCTTTGCACACGCAGGTATATTTAACCTAGAAGCTCAATATCTTGAAACCGAAGAAAAGTTCTTTGCTAACTGGGATATGGGTGGCCCATACTGGGATAAGAGCAACAAGATTGCACAAAACACTTTTGCTAACTCTCCTCATCGTTTCGTAGACAAGTGGACTGCACCAATCCTTATCTCTCACGGTGAAAAAGACTACCGAATCCTGGCTTCTCAAGGTCTTATGGCATTTGATGCAGCAAAAATGCGTGGTATACCTGCACGAGTACTCCTCTACCCTGATGAAAATCATTGGATACTCAAGCCCCAAAATGGAGCACTCTTCTACAAGGAATTCAACCACTGGATGTCCAAATGGCTAAAGCCCAATAAGTAAAATAAAGTAGAACTATTATTCTCTAGAATAAAAGACCACCCCGAAGCAAAAGACTTTATTGCTTCGGGGTGGTCTTTATTCAGCCTCATCGTTTGAGAAGTGTGAATTACTTAAATCATATAAAGACACAGCAGGGTGTCACAACATCTCAGATACCCCACAAGATTCAGATAGAACTGAATTTTAGTTAGAGAACCTTTTTGATTAGGTTAGACAACCTTCGATCACAAGTTAGACAACCTTTTTCATCAAGTTAGACAACCTTGTTTTGAATAAACCTCAAATAATGAAGAAAGAGGAAAGGACTTCTTAAGGCAGACGTGAGGCAGATGAAACGTTAATCCTTTTGAGCACAAAAAAGTATTTTCTCAATCTACCAGATTGACAATCACTTAGAAGAGGACAATAAAAATTCTCATAGTGAATTACGAAAATTACCCACCAAACTCTTGCACAGTCTCAAAAAATGTCGTTACTTTGCACACGTAAAACAAAACGCGGAAGTAGCTCAGTTGGTAGAGCATAACCTTGCCAAGGTTAGGGTCGCGGGTTCGAGTCCCGTCTTCCGCTCTATAAAGCCCTTGACAGACATCTGTTGAGGACTTTTTGTTTGTACCGTGATTTATCGGTATAAAAAACGCCCCATGCCGAAATTGATCGACACAGGACATTTTATCATTCATAGATCGGAGTGCTTTAAGGGGCTTGACCCTCCTGAGAACCCTTCTACCCCAATACTCCATTTTTCCTACTTCCATACATAACAAAAGCTGAGGATAGTGGGATGAGTACAGCATCAACGCCAAAGCTCAGTACGAAATTGGCATCTTCCACAGCTAACAGCCACTCAGGCCTCTAAAAGAAAGGAAGAAGTATCACGCAAACACTGCACAGAGCAACCATAAAGGGTATTAGTTCGGTTTTTACCCTTAAATTGCTTCCAAATGATACACAACCAAGTTACTTTTTACTCTTTTTGTTGAAGAGACTCTCATATTCTCCATACCCTTTAGCCTTCAGGCTATCCTTGGGAATGAAGCGCAGAGAGGCACTGTTGATGCAGTATCTAAGCCCCCCACGTTCGGCTGGTCCATCATTGAATACATGTCCAAGATGAATATCCGCATCTTGACTCCGAACTTCGGTACGGATCATGCCATGTGTTTTATCCAACTTATTGTAGACAGTCTTATCACCTATAGGCTTTACAAATGCCGGCCAACCACAAGAAGAATGGAACTTATCAAGAGAAGAGAACAAAGGTTTTCCACTGACGACATCCACATATATCCCCTCCTCATCAAAGTCCCAGTACTCATTTTCAAATGGTCTTTCTGTACCATTCTCGAGAGCGACATGACGCTGAAGAGGATTCAGTTTTGATATAGCAATCTCTCGAGATGTCATTCCGGGGGCATCAGTTCTCAATCTCTTATCATTTTCAAAGTAATTTGCAGGACACTTTGCAGTCTTCGCCAAGTAAAACATCTCACGAGGCACGTGACAGTATCCACCGGGATTTTCGACCAAATAATCTTGATGATAGTCCTCTGCCGGATAGAAGTTTTTCAAAGGGAGCACCTCTACGACTACAGGCTTTGAGAATCGTTTTTGCAATTCTTTCAAACTCTGTTGGATGATATTGATATCGCTTCTATCTGTAAAGTAAATACCCGTACGATACTGTGTCCCTACATCTCCTCCTTGCTTGTTGAGCGATACGGGGTCAATGATCTTATACAACATCTCCAAGAGAAAAGATAGAGAGGTCTTTTCACTGTCATACTTGAGATGAACAGCTTCGACAGCTCCGGTCCTTCCGGAGCATACTTCTCGATAAGTTGGTTTTTCTATAAGACTATTAGCATAACCAACACTTGTAAAGGTCACGCCATCGATCATCTTGAAATAATGTTCGACTCCCCAAAAGCATCCCCCTGCTATATAAATTTCACGTTCCATAGTTTTACGTTTCGTAGTTTTTACCAGCTTGGCTCCAAATGTAGTAAATATACCGAAGATTCCACATATTGTGAGTGCAAATAAAGTAAGTCTTAAAATCTTGTTCATAGCGATAACGATTGATGTTATGTTTAAAATAATAAATTGGCCTGCTATTATCTTGATTAAGTTTTCGTACCTTTGTCAGACTTCTTTTATTTCTAAAACATAGGGAATATGAAAAGAGTTCACATAAAAGATCGTGACTTTGAATTATACTTAAAATATGAAACGTTGAGTCCGGAGATAGCTCGAGTGGCTCGCGAAATAAAAAGAGACCTCGCGGACAAGAATCCATTGTTCGTATGCATACTGAATGGAGCTTTCACATTTGCAGCCGAGCTCATGATTGAGCTGAATGACAAGTACGAACTAGCATTTGCAAAGTACTCCTCTTACAAAGGGATGGAGTCTACAGGAAACCTTACTGAAGAGGTGGCTCCTGAAGTAGACATGAATGGTCGCACCATAGTCATCATAGAGGACCTCGTAGACTCAGGGTTTACTCTACATAAGATAAAGGAATTGTACTTTGAACGTGGAGCTAAGGACATCAAGATCGCAGTCATGTTGTCCAAGCCGGATGCTCCCAAAGCCGTGGATGTGCTCCCTGACTATGTTGGGATGGAGATACCTAACGACTTTATAGTTGGACACGGTCTCGACTATGACGGACATGGTCGCATGTATAAAGATATATATAAGGTGTGTGAGTAATCTTACTCGCAGGCTATTATCCTAATATCCAATATCATTATATGTTTAACATAGTTGTTTTTGGAGCCCCCGGCTCAGGCAAAGGGACCCAAAGTGATGCGATAAAATCGCACTTCAATCTCTATCATATCTCTACAGGAGATGTATTGAGACAAGAGATTGCCTTAGGCACTGATACAGGAAAAATTGCCAAAGAATGCATAGACGCCGGACAGCTTGTACCGGATGATATCATCATAGAGGTCCTTGCTCATGTACTTGACAAACTTGACCATCAAGATGGTGTGATCTTCGACGGCTTTCCACGTACTGTCGTGCAAGCAGAGGCACTGGATAAAATGCTCGGAAGGCGTGGACAAAAAGTGGATGCTCTCGTGGATCTTCAAGTCCCCGAGGATCTATTGGTGGAACGACTCCTCAATAGAGGAAAGATATCAGGCCGTTCGGATGATAACGAAGAGGCTATACGCCAGCGTCTCGAAGTGTACAGATCTCGTACGATACCTGTAATGGAGTATTACAAGGCTATGGGCAAGCATATACCTATAAATGGTGTAGGTGATATCAACGAAATATCTCAAGGAATCATAACATCTCTTGAGACAAAGCTTAATAAAAGGAACTAACAGCATCCCATAGATTGTCTTACATCTCGGGGTATTTGAGACAAATTAGAGACAAGTATTATTTATGGCAGAGTCCAATTTTGTAGACTACGTCAAGATATATTGCCGATCCGGTAAAGGCGGACGAGGGTCATCGCACTTTCGTCGTGAAAAGTATATCCCCAAAGGAGGTCCGGATGGAGGTAATGGTGGCCGTGGAGGGGATGTTTACCTACGTGGCAACCGCAACTATTGGACACTCCTTCACCTCAAGTATGATCGCCACATCTTTGCAACTAACGGAGAGCCCGGCAGTGCCAAAAACTCCTCGGGAAAAGATGGGGAAGACGTGTATATAGATGTACCTTGTGGCACAGTTGTATATAATGCTGAAACCGGTGACTATATATGCGATGTAAAAAACGATGGAGAAGTAATACGTCTGCTCAAGGGAGGAAAAGGAGGCTTAGGCAATACAAACTTTAAGACCCCGACAAATCAAGCTCCACGCTATGCACAGCCGGGAGAGCCCTATGAGGAAATGGTTGTGGTCCTTCAGCTAAAACTCCTCGCAGATGTAGGGTTGGTAGGTTTCCCGAATGCCGGAAAATCAACACTGTTGTCGATAGTCTCGGCAGCCAAACCAAAGATTGCAAACTACCCATTCACAACTCTTGAACCTAACCTTGGTATTGTAACCTACAGGGACGACAGGTCCTTTGTTATGGCTGATATACCGGGTATCATCGAAGGTGCTGCAGAGGGAAAAGGCCTGGGGATAAGATTCCTTCGACATATCGAACGCAACTCTGTGCTCCTTTTCATTATCCCGGCAGACACAGATGACATAGCAAAAGAGTACAATATCTTACTCAATGAGCTTGAGCAGTACAATCCTGAGCTCATGGGAAAGAATAGAGTGTTGGGCATATCTAAAGCTGATCTAATAGATGATGAGCTCGAAGATATGCTCCGCCCCACTCTACCTGACGGTATACCTACAGTCTTTTTCTCCGCGGTAACGGGCAAAGGAGTGCAAACACTGAAAGACCTTATCTGGTCAAGTATCACAACAAACAACTTTCATGATGTTTCACCTATCGTTCGTCGTAATCTTCACTTAGGGATCTCTGAGGGCATTGACGACGATGATCTTATGGGCTCTGTCTACTATGAAGAATATGAAGATGAAGACTTTGAAGACGAAGATGCAGGTGGAGTGATGCTTGATGAAGATGGCTTTGAAGGATAAGCAACAAACAGAATTTAGAAATATCATGTCAAAAAATATGAGCAAAGTCAGAGTAAGATTTGCCCCAAGTCCGACCGGCCCCCTTCACATCGGAGGAGTACGCACGGCTCTATATAATTATCTATTTGCAAAACAACATGGTGGAGATCTCATCCTCAGAATCGAGGATACAGATTCAGCACGCTTTGTTCCCGGAGCAGAGGAGTATATTATTTCATCTCTCGAGTGGCTGGGAATAAAGTTTGACGAAGGTGTTTCATATGGAGGTGATTTTGGCCCATACCGTCAGAGTGAGCGTAGAGACATCTACAGGAAGTATGTTGATCAGCTCTTTAGGGAGGGATTAGCTTACAAATCATATGATACTCCGGAGGAGTTGGATGCCAAACGTAAAGAAGTAGAGAACTTCCAATACGATGCTCATACACGTATGGGGATGAAAAACTCCTTGACTCTTACAACTGAAGAGTGCCAAAAACTTGAAGATAATGGAGTGCCCTATGTCGTACGTCTAAAGATTGAATCTGGACAAGATATCATAGTCAACGACATGATTCGTGGGGAAGTTTGTATCAACTCATCCGTACTCGACGATAAAGTGTTGTATAAATCCGTAGATGACCTACCAACATACCATCTCGCAAATATTGTCGATGACCATCATATGGAGGTGACGCATGTCATCCGTGGAGAAGAATGGATATCATCAGCACCTCTTCACGTCCTCTTGTACAGAGCCCTCGGATGGGAAGATACCATGCCGAAATTTGCCCACTTGCCACTACTACTGAAACCGGAAGGGAACGGTAAGTTAAGTAAGCGCGATGGTGATCGCCTTGGATTTCCGGTGTTCCCTCTTGAATGGGTTGCACCGGATAGGGCCGTGAGTTCAGGTTACAGAGAAAGCGGCTACCTGCCGGAAGCAGTGGTTAACTTCTTGGCACTCCTCGGATGGAATCCCGGGGATGATACAGAAATGATGTCAATGGACACACTCATTGCGAAATTTGACCTCGGACGTTGTAGCAAAAGCGGTGCGAAGTTTGACTATGAAAAAGGCAAGTGGTTCAATCATAAGTATATCCAAGAGTATTCTCTTGAGCATCTTGCTGAAGCATGTTTACCCTACTGCCAAAAAGCAGGTTTGGGAGTAACACCTGAACGTTTGACATCAGCTCTGGCACTAGTACGAGATCGCATTACTCTTCTTCCGGATGTGGTGGACCAAGTGAGCTTTTTATTTTCAGCTCCTACAGAATACGACGAAAAGACTGTACAGAAGAGATGGAAAGCTGAAACACCAGCCCAAATACAGTCAGCATGTGAAATGCTTGAAGCACTAGAAGATTTTAGCTCGGTAAATCTTGAGGTTCAATTGAAAGAATGGATCGAGTCCAACGGATACGGTATGGGAGCCGTAATGAACGCATTACGCCTTGCTCTTGTTGGAGCTTCTAAAGGCCCACATATCAATGACATCATGTCATTCTTGGGCAAAGAAGAGACGATATCCCGACTTCAACGCAGTATATCAACAATTACTATCAGCTGAAGATAGGTATCAAAGATGCTCTTTCATCTATGAAAACCCTATTTATGAACATCTACGACATGACACTGAAGATATACTTCGGTGTCATTCGTCTTATATCTTCGCGTCATCGAAAAGCACGGTTGATGACAGAAGGAAGAAAAGGATTGTTAGAGAATCTGAAAGAACATAGACAGCCTGGTGATCGCTATATCTGGATACACGCATCTTCGCTAGGTGAGTTTGAACAAGGACGCCCGCTTATCGAAAAGATCAAGAGTCAACACCCGGAGTACAAGATATGTCTAACATTCTTCTCTCCCTCCGGCTACGAAGTCCGCAAAGACTATAAATTGGCAGATATTGTAACATATATGCCATATGATACATCAAAGGAGCTTAAATCTTTTATCAACATCCTTGCACCAGAAAAGGTGATATTCATAAAATATGAGATTTGGCTAAATACCATGTCCTATCTGAAAGCTTGTAACATCCCGACCTATCTTATCTCTGCAATCTTTCGTCCATCACAAATATTTTTTCGACCCTATGGGCAAATATTTAGAGATGCACTGAAGTCGTATTCTTGGATATTTGTTCAAAACGAAGAATCATTGTCCCTGCTGAAAAATATAGGCATACAAAAACTATCTATCGCAGGAGACACACGTACAGACAGGGTGTGGGACATAAAAAACAATGCCCAAAGTGATGACATAGTAGCCAGATTTGTCGAGGAAGCTCATAACAATGACCAAGTCATATTATTAGCGGGCAGTTCGTGGGAACAAGATGAAAAAGTGTACCTACCAGCCTGCTTGAAGAATGACAAGATACGTACGATAATCGTTCCTCATGAGATCACAGAGAAACATATCCGAGGTATCAAAGAAAGCGTACCGACCGATATAAAGGTAGGACTTCACACTCAAATAAATTCTCCTGAAGATTCAAAAAACATTGACATACTCGTGGTAGATCGTATGGGGTTGCTATCCTCTCTATATAAGTATGTCGATATCGCATATATAGGAGGAGGATTTGGCAAAGGGATCCATAATATCCTTGAGGCAGCAGTATACAATCTACCAATACTATTTGGGCCTAACTTTCATAGATTTATGGAAGCCAACGAGTTGATTCGAAGAGGAGCAGCATTCCCGATACAAAATACCGAAGATGTTACAAAAGAACTTCAACGGCTGACAGATGATATTTATCGCACAAAAACCGGTGAATTGTCTGGAGAATATATCCGCTCCAATCTCGGATCAACGGAAATCATACTGAGAAGTATTTTCGAAAGATAAACTCTTAACGATTATAATAGAAAAATCCTATGAGTTTTCTCAACATAGACAAATCCAAAGCTCTTGGGCATCTTGCGATTCTAGGTGCCAACGTCATGTTTGCTGTCAATATACCGATAGCAAAAACTCTTGTCGGACCGGAGGGTATTCACCCTTTGGCAATCTCATTCACGAGATTTACGGGTGCTATGATATGTTTTTGGCTCATATCACTCTTTCTTCCTAAGGAAAAGGTAGACAGAAAAGACCTTATCAAACTTTTCTTCGCAGGGCTATGTGCAGTCGGCATCAATCAGGTCCTCTTTGCCATAGCCTTAGAATATACAACACCACTGGACATAGCACTTATCAATACAACCGGTCCCATCTTTACTCTACTTATGGCTACGATCTTTCTTAAAGAGCCTCTCACTCCTCTCAAAAGTATTGGCGTAGGACTTGGAGCCGTAGGAGCTATATGGCTTGCCCTTCTCTCTAATAGTGCAGAAAGTATGGGAGGGACGAAAGACATCCGAAGCATCGGGATTCTACTCGTTGCAATCAGTGTACTTGCCTACGCAGTATACCTCACGGTTTTCAAGGATGTCATCAACAAATATCACCCCATTACACTTATGAAGTGGATGTTTACCTTTGCGTTTATCCTCACGACACCTTTTTTCCTTCCGATGCTGTTAGAGGCTGATCTAGGTTCGAGATCTCCGGAATTTCTGATGAGATTAGGCTACGTTGTTATATTCGCCACCTTTTTTGCCTATCTCCTTATCCCTGTGTCACAAAAGCGGCTACGCCCAACAGTTGTCAGCATGTATATCTACATACAACCTCTAATAGCAGGCTTAGTGTCCATCATTGTTGGCATGGATGTCTGGCATTGGAACAGGGTTCCGGCCATGCTCTTAATCTTTGTCGGAGTGTATTTAGTGACACAAAGTAAAAGCAAAAAGGATCTCAGAGGACTACAAAAGAGCTAAGCCCGATAAACAATTTATCCCACAACCTATACTCTATCTTATGAGCAAAACACCATCAACAGATCTAATTTATGCAGTAGATGACAGGCCACCATTCAAAGATGCTCTTTTTGCTGCACTTCAGCATCTTTTGGCCATTTTTGTTGCAATCATAACGCCTCCACTAATCATTGCAGATGCATTGTCTCTTGACCCTGAGACCAAAGCCTTCCTGATCTCCATGGCTCTCTTTGTGTCCGGGATTTCGACATTTATTCAGTGCCGAGGTGTAGGTGGCATAGGAGCAAGGTTACTATGTGTACAAGGCACGAGTTTTTCATTTATCAGTCCCATCATAAGTGCCGGCCTTGCAGGAGGCCTGCCACTAATCTTTGGATGTACCATCGCAGCAGCTCCTATAGAAATGATTGTGAGCCGAGTGTTCAAGTACGTCAAACACATCGTCACTCCTATAGTATCAGGTACCGTCGTACTTCTCATCGGGCTATCTCTCATCAAAGTAGGCGTTGTTGCTTGTGGAGGCGGATTCGACGCTATGGGAGATGGGACTTTCGGACATTGGCACAATCTTCTTGTGGCCGGATCTGTATTGGTATCTGTTCTCTTCTTTAATAAGATGAAGAATAAGTATCTCCGCATGAGTTCGATTGTTCTCGGTATAGTAGTTGGATATGTCGTTGCCATGTCACTCGGCATGGTAGACTACAGTCTCATCGAGGGTGCAAAGACATGGAAACTCAATGCACCTCTACCCTTTAAGTATGGTTTTGACTTTGAATGGGGTCACTTCATAGCCCTTGGTATCATATACTTGATTACCGCCATTGAGGCTTCCGGAGATGTCACAGCCAACTCCATGATATCAGGGCTAAAGATAAGTGGTGACAGCTACCTCAAAAGGATTTCTGGTGGAGTTATGGCTGATGGATTCAACTCTCTACTCGCCGGGGTATTCAACTCTTTTCCTAATTCCATATTTGCTCAAAACAACGGCATCATCCAGCTCACCGGGGTTGCCAGTCGTTATGTAGGTTATTTCATAGCAGCCATGCTGATCATCCTCGGGCTATTTCCCCAAGTTGGTGTTATCTTTTCGATGATGCCGGATCCGGTTTTGGGTGGTGCGACTCTGCTTATGTTTGGGACAGTTGCAGCAGCAGGTATCCGTATACTTGCATCTCAGGAGATCGATCGTAGGGCCATCATGGTCATAGCTCTCAGTTTGTCTATGGGTCTCGGAGTCGAACTTGTACCGGAGATCGTCAAAGCCTTACCCGAAGGTATTCGTGGCATCTTTGCATCCGGGATATCCACAGGTGGAATCGTGGCGATCCTTGCCAACTCAATCTTCAGAAAATAAATCAAGTTATGGAACTTCTCAAAAGACGTATAAAGCAAGACGGAAAATGTTTTTCCGGAGGCATCCTGAAAGTAGACAACTTCATCAATCATCAGATGGATCCTGATCTGATGTATGAGATAGCGCTCGAATTTCAACGCCTCTATAAAGACTCCGGAATCAACAAAATCGTGACCATAGAGGCCAGTGGCATAGCACCTGCTATTATGACAGGGTACGTGATGAAGCTCCCTGTGGTATTCATCAAGAAAAAGCAACCCAAAACAATGGAAGATATAATCTCTACCACCGTGCACTCATTTACTAAGGATAGAGATTATACTGTATGTATATCCAAGAGCTTCCTGACTCCTGAGGACAAGGTGCTCTTCATTGACGACTTCCTTGCCTTTGGCAATGCAGCTCTCGGCGCAAAAAACCTTATAGATCAAGCCGGTGCGACGGTGGTCGGCATGGGATTTATCATCGAAAAAGCTTTTCAGGACGGAGGCAAAGTCCTGCGAGATCTTGGCATAAGGGTCGACTCACTGGCTATCATAGACTCGCTGGAGAATTGCTGTATCTCATTCCAAAAAGACTAAGAAATAACATACACAACCCAATCACTATTACCGACAAAGTTTGCTTTGTTGGTAATTCCTTTTTATAAAAAGAAAGCGAGAAGCGTACCATAATGAGACTACGCTTCTCGCTCTTACTTAAGTGAACCTTGGCGGACTCGAACCGCCGACCCCTACCCTGTCAAGGTAGTGCTCTAAACCAACTGAGCTAAAGATTCATCATCGCAAAGGTACTGAAAAGCTATCATTCGACCAAAGTTTGCGGAGATAAAATTGTCCTATTTGGCATGAATACCTCAACTCGGAGAGTGTTTAGGAGAAGATAATCCCTAAAAATCGGGGGCTTCTCCTATGAAAGTCTAAAAAGTTGTCTAAGTTGATCAATCAAGGTAAGGAACTTTCGATCGAAAGTTCCTTACCTTGATTTTGCCCCTTCATGATCTTTGTGCTTGATCTTATTTTGTGTGATTTGATCAGGATTCAAAACTCCCCCATCGAGGAGAACAGCTAAAACTTAATAGGGTGTGTAGTAAGAATCCTACACACCCTATCTGATCCAAATACTTTTAGTTGAAAGAGGCAGTAGCATCACGCTCTAAGCCTTACCATCGTCATACCTTAACAAAGTAAGTTATCATATCATAGACACCCTTGGCATCAGGAAATTTCTTGATCTCACCCTCTGACAATTCACGAGTTTTAGTGGAATTAATGAGATAATGTCCCGGCCAAAGAGGTGTAAATGACAGCAATCCCTCAGGGAAACGATAATAGTTTTTGCTCCATCCATTGTCTCCCAGTATATTCACCTTGATCCCCTTGTAATTGCCGTCCTCTGTAGCCACAGGAAACTTTGTTTCTCCACCAACACGCAAAGGAACTTGTATCGGTGGCAGGAATGTTATACCTTGATCAAAAGGACTTTGATGTGTAAGACCGGCTTCAGATGTGCCGACATGCACCCACGCTATAGATTGGTAATGCAACTTAGATCCATGCCAAAGCTGTGGCACCCAACAGTCATAATGAATGCGATACCAGCCCTCTTCGTTGGGAATAAATGAAGCCGTATAGCAGGGGTCTGCCGATTTAGGAGTAAGTTTTATCACTTTACCGGAAGGTGTCAAGACCTCCCATGTTCCCTGATCCATACCGGCTAACCACCCTTTGAGAGGAGTACGATCGGCCATTGAGAATTCACCAAAATAAAGAGAAACAGAGTGTTCCTTTCCGAGTTCAGCCTTAGTAGTCGTTTCCAACCACATTGTATGTGCATTGGCAACATTGCTTGTAAAGATCAGTAGTGTTGCAATAATAAATAATTTGAATTGTTTCGTCATAATATAATTCTATTGGTTCTTGGGTAAAAATACGATACTGTCCTAAAAAAGTGTGTAAGCCCCATTAGTCCTTAACTTTGAGGTA
>NZ_JAUMXC010000075.1 GCF_030529325.1 Porphyromonas sp.
TATGAGGGGATAGGCAGAGTGTTGTCACAGAGCTTCATCATGCTCGTAGTATCGGCTGTGATCTTGGCTCTTCTCGGACGATGGATGGCAGCCCCCCTCTTCGGGCTGATACTATCCTCCGAGAGGCTCTCCGCCGTGGCTATGGAGTACATGGATATAAGGGTGTGGGGCTATCTGTTTGCGTTCGTATCGGTGGTATTCAGAGCCTTTTATCTCGGCGTCGCACGCACAAAGGTATTGACCTACAATGCCTTTGTGATGGCTGCGATTAATATATTCTTGGACTACGCTCTGATCTTCGGACACTTCGGCATGCCTGCCATGGGAGTAAAGGGGGCAGCCCTGGCTTCGGTCATTGCCGAGGGGGCATCACTGCTCTTTTACCTCCTCTACACGAAATACAAGGTGGACAAACCACACTATGGGATGACACCAAAGGCCATGAAGGTCATTGACTTGACGCTGATGCGTACCACGTTTCACCTTTCGGTATATCTCATGCTCCAGGCTCTGATCAGTCTTTCGGTGTGGACAGTCTTCTTCATCCTCATAGAGAAGTTGGGCGAGCGTGCGATGGCCATTGCCTCGATCGTCAGGAGCTTTTATATACTGATACATGTCTCGACAAGTGCTTACGGCACATCGGTAAGTACGGCCGTAAGTTCCCTCATCGGTGCAGGTCAAAGCGAACGCATACACAAGAGTCTGCGCACAGTGGCTCTCGTATCACTCGCGACGACAGTGTCGATATGTACGATCATCATGCTGCTACCTGAGCAGTTCTTACGCATCTTCACAGACGACTCCCAACTCATAGCGGAGACGATCCCATCCCTCTGGGTAATCTGCATAGCGATGACCATAAGTTCGGTCGGCAACATTTACTTCTATGCTGTCTCTGCCACAGGAGCTACTGCCAAGGCCCTCTCCATAGAGATGTTCACAATCGTTGGTTACCTCATCTACTCGATCATGGTGACACTCTGGCTGGAGGCTCCCGTGCACCTCTGCTACACGGTGGAGATATTTTACTACGCCCTTGTGGGATGGTTGAGTTACAGATTTATATCCACGGAGCAATGGAAAGACACGAAGTGGTCAAAACTGACGAAATCCGTGTAGAAAGGCGGTATCCTTTATTTTTTATATCTTTGTCGTAATGAGTCTGCCCCTTAGGGCTTATTATTTTTACATTAGGAATGAATATTATGAAACAGAAAACTTTTACAAGACTGCTGTTGGCAACAGCCTTGGTAATGGTCTTTGCAGCATGTAGCAGCCTCAAGCAACTTGATGCAAGATATGTCAAGGTAGAGCCTCAGCCACTTATGGTCAAAGGTGGGAAAGTTCCTGCTACAATCACTCTTGATATCCCTGCAAAGTGGTTCCACAAGAAGGCTGAAGTGCGTGTGACTCCTGTCCTACGTTACGCAGCTGGCGAAGCACAAGGTACAACTTACACTTTCCAAGGCGAAAAGGTCAGAGGAAATGGTATCACTATCGCTTACAAGCAAGGTGGCAAGCAGACGATCACAAGCGAATTTGACTACATCCCTGCGATGCAACAGTCCGACCTGTACCTCACTTTCGAGGCTCGTATAGGTAAGAGAACTGTCAAACTCCCTGCTGTCAAGGTAGGTGAAGGTGTCATCGCTACCGAACAGATAGCAAGCCACAAGTATGCTACTGCTTCGATCGCTCCTGATATGTTCCAACGTATCATCAAGGAAAAGCACGATGCTGACATCAAGTTCCTCATCCAACAGGCAGGTCTCCGTTCAGGCGAACTCAATAAGGCTGCTATCAAGGAGTGGAAGGCTCGTGTCAAGGACGCAGATAAGGCAGCTAACCAAAACGTAGACATCGAAGTACAGGCTTACGCTTCTCCTGACGGTGGTTTTGATCTCAATGACAGACTTGCTGCTCAGCGTGAAAAGAACACTTCTTCTTACGTCAAGAAGACCCTCAAGCAAAACAAGGTGTCTGCTCCTGTAAATGCTCTCTATACCGCTCAGGACTGGGAAGGCTTCAAGACTCTTGTTGAGCAAAGCAACATCCAGGACAAGGATCTTGTACTCCGTGTACTCTCTATGTATCCTGATCCTGAAGTGAGAGAAAGAGAAATCAAAAATATCTCTTCTGTCTTCAGACAACTTGCAGACGATATCCTCCCACAACTCCGTCGTTCAAGACTTATCGCAAATGTTGAGATCATCGGTAAGAGCGACGAAGAGCTCGCTCGCATGGGACGTCAGACTCCTGACCAACTCAATATCGAAGAACTCCTCTACTCTGCTACATTGTTTGATGACGAAGCAACAAAGAAGGAAATCTATACTTCGGCTACCCGCATCTATCCTAACGACTCACGTGCATACAACAACCTCGGTGCTCTTGCTTACCGTGCAGGTGATATGAAGGAAGCTTTCGATCACTTCCACAAAGCTGCGGTGATCGCAGGTAAGGAAGGTAAGCCTAATGGTTCGACATACATGAACATGGCTCTCCTCTCTGTCGGTGAAGGTAAGCTCTCTGAAGCTGAACAACTTCTTGGTAAGGCAGGTGATGTCGCTGAACTATCTTCGGCTATGGGTCTCCTCTATGTGCGCCAAGGTAAGTATGCTGAAGCTGCAAGACTTCTTGCAAACGAGGCTTCTAACAATGCTGTCGTAGCTCACATCCTCAACGCAGACTACAACAAGGCTCTTGACCTCCTCGGCAAGATCAAGACTCCTGATGCAACTACTCACTACCTCAAGGCTATCATCGGTGCACGCACTGCACAGACTGATCTTGTACGTGAGGGTATTGCAACAGCTGTCAAGATGGATCCAAGTCTTGCGAAGACCATCGCTCAAGACCGTGAGTTTGCTAAGTATGTCGGTCAAGACTTTTTCAGCTCTCTCATGAGATAAGATTTATCTTTCAGAGTAAAATAAGTGAGACGTGTCATGCTCGATGAGTGTGACACGTCTCTTCGTTTGTAGTCCTGTTATTCATATAATTATTCTTATATTTGGATTGCGGTCAGCGAGAGGATCTCGACCGTCTTTACTAACCTCCTTCATTGTGTGAGAGATGCACCATCCAGAGAACGATGAACAATACAAAGGCTTGAAAGTAAATGCCGGTGTTGCCGATGCTCCTATCGTCAATCCTTATATGCAACGACGGAAGCGACCTGTCTACTCCGCCGATGACTACGTGACTGCGATACTCAAAGGTGATGTCACCATGCTTTCTCGTGCTGTTACTCTTATAGAGAGCTCGCGGCCTGAGCATCATGCCATGGCACAAGAGGTGATAGAGAAGTGTCTTCCCTATACGGGTAACTCCGTCCGTGTCGGCATCACTGGTGTCCCCGGTGCAGGTAAGAGTACGTCGATAGATGCTTTCGGTATGCATGTCATCAACCAAGGGCGTAAACTTGCCGTCCTTGCGATAGACCCCAGCAGTGAGCGATCGAAGGGTTCTATCCTCGGAGACAAGACTCGTATGGAGGCTCTTTCAAGAGAAAAGAATGCGTTCATACGACCTTCGCCTGCGGCAGGCTCATTGGGTGGGGTCGCTCGTAAGACAAGAGAGACGATAGTGCTGTGTGAAGCTGCCGGATTTGATACAATATTCGTTGAAACCGTAGGGGTAGGGCAGTCAGAGACTGCGGTGCACTCCATGGTGGACTTTTTCCTCCTTATCCAACTCGCCGGTACGGGTGATGAGCTCCAAGGCATCAAGCGCGGTATCATGGAGATGGCCGATGGTATAGTGATCAACAAGGCCGATGGGGACAATATCGATAAGGCCAAACTCGCGGCTTCTCATTTCCGGAATGCTCTCCATCTCTTTCCCCCATCAGAGAGTGGCTGGTTTCCCAAGGTGCTGACCTATTCCGGCTACTATTCTCTCAATATCGACAAAGTCTGGGAAATGATTGATGAATATCTCGCATACGTCAAGGGTAATGGTTATTTCCATCACAAGAGACAACAGCAAGCCAAATACTGGATGTATGAGAGCATCAACGAAGCTCTTACCAATTCTTTTTACAACAATCCCAAAATCAGTAACCTCTTGCCTCAGATCGAAGATGACATCCTCAACGACAAGATCAGTTCGTTTATGGCAAGTACCAAGCTATTGGGCATTTATTTTGGAGAGAAAGGAGGTGAGAAGTGAATCCTAAGTCTGTCTACACCATCCTTGCGCTCATAGCTCTGTGTTCGATGCTGAACCTACCCGAATCCGCTCTTAAGATCATGGGTGGGCTTCTCTGTATCGGTGCGGTGTACTATATTGTCGAGAGACTGCGTAAACGCCGTCGCTTGTCTGTCATGATCATGGGAATGTGCCTTGTTGTGATCGTCTTCAATCCTATCTATATGATCTATCCGTCGGACAATGTCTTGTTTTGGATGTTGTCACGGATCATCGCTACAGCTCTTTTCTGGATGGCTGCACGCAAGGCCCCCCTTTCTGACGAATAAAAGTCCTCAGAAGACCCTTCGTTTTCTATTACGAAGTGCGACATCGTTGTTTGACTCGACCCGACTTGAAATTTCAAGTCGGGTCGATTGTTTTATTTCAGAGGGTTTTCTCATTATTGGAATGTGATTATTTTTTTATTGTGATTATTTTTTTATTTTTGTATTTTGATATTAAGAATGTGAAATAAAATATGTGCCATAAAATATGATGCTCTTGGGGAGAGCTCTCGTTTTTGTCAACCACAGTAATAAATAATCTTTATAAAATTTTAGTCATGCAGAGACATTGCATTTATTTTGTGATGCTGGCACTTCTTATGTCAGTATTCGGTTTTGCATCTTGTAATGAAATAGACATTATTTCCCCTCCCGGTCCGAGAGGGTTCAGTGCTTATGAGGTGTGGGTCGAGGCCGTTAAAAACGGAAAGATTGAATGGGCAGAAGATACAGACCTGGCCAACTACTTCAAGTATCTCAAGGGTGAAAAAGGAGATGCCGGTGCAGATGCTTATACGACTTGGAAAGAGTGGATTAAAACCGTTTCCGTCGATGACCCTCACAACCCGGGTAGAAAGTGGAGTCCCGAGAGGACTTCCCAAAAAGATTTCTTCCATTTCCTTACGGGAGCTAAAGGAGAGGATGGGCTTACTCCGTTTGTCAATGAAAAAGGAAACTGGCAGATAGGAGATAAGGACACCGGTATCCAAGCTCGTGGTCGTGATGGAGAGAAAGGTGACAAGGGGGAGAAAGGCGA
>NZ_JAUMXC010000076.1 GCF_030529325.1 Porphyromonas sp.
TCTGTCGTATCCTGAATATCAGTAAACGGACGCTCCGGCACTATCGGGATACTTCTGTATTGCCCTTTATCCAAATCGGGCATAAGTGCTACTACAAACGAGAGGATGTGGAGGCTCTCCTCGCAAAGTCTAATCACAAGAAACAGTAACGATGGAACACGAGATTGTAAACAGAGAAACGTCCGAAATGAAAGAGCTCATTTCGGGCATCAGGGAGATGACAAAGCGACTGAAAGAGGTTGCTGAGACACTTCGTCCGCTTTTCGGAGGAGAAATCTATCTCACAGGGCGAGAAGTCTCCGAACGTCTTTTCATCAGTCCCCGGACCTTGCAAGACTATCGGGACAAGGGCGTTATCCTCTACACCCAAATTGCAGGGAAAATACTCTATCGGCTCTCAGATATCAATCGATTACTCCAAGAAAACTATGTGAAACGTAATGTTCTATAGCGCATTCTACATTACCGTTACATACGTAAAAAGAGGACTATGCCATTAGCAAATAGGGGCTCACGGGACAACAATCAGCCACAAAGTTTGGCGATATTTTCCAAACACTGTAACCTTGTAAAGTCTCGAAGAGAATTGGACTCATATTGTCTGTTATCTATGAGAAAAGGACTTGACACGGTTGAAATGACTAACCTCATTATAGCGGTCTCTCTCGAGAGTGCCATTATGGGGTTAGTCATTCTAAACTAAAAACTGTTTATACAATCACCAGTCTTTGCCATTTAGATAAGGTCAAGATTGGGAGCAGGTAATATACTCTTCATCTTTGCACACGCCCCCTAAAGATATATTCCTATTTGTATTTACTGTTGCTTATTTTATAAATACTTATCAAGTATTGCCTGTTTCTCACTCGTTGCATTTTCTATTAAAGTGCGAGCTTTGGTAATCTCTAATTCTATTGCCTCTATCTGAACTACAATGCGTTTTTGTTCATCGATTGTCAATAATGGAATCTTGAAGTTGTCAATATCCTCCTTGTTAATACTTGGATACGCAGCTTTTGGCATAGCTGCTTCCATTTGCTTCATTAAATCATCGGAAAACATGAACAAGTAGTACAACAACTTGGAGATATAGTTTTCCTCATTCTTAGACTTAAGCAAAGCAAAACCTGTTGAGAAAATTGTTTTATTCAAAACATTCTCAATATATGCAAACCCTTTCAGATAAGGACGAACCGTAGATACTATCACTGTTCTATCTTGTGCAACACGTCTCGCTCTAGATGGAGCATCTTTTCCTAATAATGTTTTGTCAAATGATATGCTACCATCACCTTTACCTACAGAATCAATATCTACATATGTAAAGTGTTCATTTTTCCAACATGATACAGGATTTAATGTTTGTGTATTTATATCAAAATACTCTTTTATACTTACAGTAGAAACTAGCCTACTTATAATTGTTTTAATGTCTGAGATCTTATTGTCGATTGAAGACTTGGCGACACTCACAGACTTATCAACTTTACCTATTTCCTCTACAATCTGCTTCTGAATATCAATAGGAGGAACTGGGATTTTGATATTACCTATTACGTCAAGTGACAATTCTATTTGTCCACTTTGTCCCAGTGCCATATTTTCAATATTCACAAATCCTATTCGTCCTAACACGCATAATGCATATTGGGACAAAATCAAGTTTTGATTAGGTCTAAAAATGGTTATATGGCTATCTGCAACAAAATCTCCATCTTCACCAAAGTACGTAACCCTGCCAGCAGTTCCTACACCTGTTGAATTTATCAACAAATCACCTTTTACAAGTTTTCTTTCATCAAGAACGAAAGAATCATCTACATAATGCCTCTCAGAGAAGTCAAAATCAAACCAACCTCTGGCTTGCCCCGACTTTATTATTTGAATCTTGGATTTGCCATATTTGGCTGATTTCCCTCGCTTAAGTAAAATCGATAAATCGATTAATTTGAGTTGGTTATACTTACTTTCGATTAGAACTTTTTTTTTTTGCTGTCAGCGATATATTCTTTTCAAAACTATCACGTTCAAAAGTGAGCATATCAATCAATGACACACGACTAATATGCGATTGCATAGCCTCTGCTATTGGAAATGTAATATCTCCCTTGAAGGCTTGATGAATATAAGTACTTGCCCGTAAAGGATTGTCATAACTGTTTACATCGAAAAGTTGGGTACATTCATCAATGTTTTTTCCTCTTTGGATAGCGTGGATGCCCTCTTTGCCTCTACGGTTTGAAAATTCATAACCCAAGAATCGCTTTTCAACATTCTTTTCTCCGCTCTTGACAATAACCACCTTTTGAGGATATGCCAATATAAAGTATAAAAGTTTTTCGGCTTCAATACTTAGTATCGCCTCATATAACTTCGCATCATTTTTTGCAGAGATCTTCTTTTTGTACTCTGCATATATTTCGTGTGCTTTTACTTTATCATTAGGTGTTTTCTGCAGTAATGTGACATAATCGGTATAATCAAGACCCTCCCAAACATAAGCCACATATTTTGAGGCTGGAGTTTCTATACCATTTATAGTAACATCATTTAAGGTGCAGAAATAAGCATCAACTGCAGCCTTTGTATTGATTGCAAAATAATTATCTCTCCGACGTAGGAACAGAACAACAGTATTTGTATTGGTAGCCATAAAGGTATTACTTCCCAATTCTGCTATTGCAACAATATCAAAGTATTGTAATATAATCTCACGAGCTTTGGTATATATGCCCGAATTACTCAATATAGAACTTGGCAGAATAACTCCTGCTATACCACCATCTTTAAGTAGTTGCTTTGTACGCTCAACAAATAGACACTCTATTTCAGAACTGTTGTCTGTTAGTGAATTATACAATTCAAAATCTTGATCTGTATAGTATTCACGAGTAGTTTGACGGAACGAAAAGACTGAGTATGGAGGGTTACTCAATACTATATCAAACTGCAGATTATCCTTTTGACCGTCATTTAGTAGCTTACGTAACTTACCCTTATACTCTTTGTTTTTGCAGAAACTAGCAAGTCCATCACTGAGGATAACATTCGCCAAGCCATCACCATGTAAATAACAACCAACTTTACCTACTTTTACAAGTCGATAATCCTTTTCTATGCCATACACATAGTCTGTTGCCCAATCAAAATGACAGTTCTGCCAATTGATAAGATGCTTTCTTGTTTCTTCAATATATTTGGAAGTATCACAGCCATTTATGATGTCCTGTATTTCGTGCATAAACTCTGTGATAAAGTGACCGCTACCTGCTGCATAATCAATCATATATGGCAGAATTTCTCCATCCTTACGAGAAAGTTTTTCTTCCATAATAGAATCCAAAGGAAGACTCTTGATAATAAATTGTGCAATAGGTACAGGCGTAAAGTACTGTCCAGCCTCTTGTTTGAGACCAGTAGTAAGTAACAATTCAAAGAAGTCGGATAAATATTGCTGTCGTTTATTATAGCGAATTCTATACCCTTGAATCAACTCCACAACCTCTTTCACGACCTTTGCATTTTCTTCAAAAGAGACATTATCATATACTTCCTTAATAGCAAACTCATTATTCTTTTCAAGACGTAGCTTGTTCACCTCCTTCATTAGATACTGCTTAGTATCTTCATTTAGGTTCGCACAACGCTTAGTGAAATCCTCATTATTAAAGTCGCTAACAGTTCTGTCTAAGAACTTTTTCATTCCCTTGCTATAGAGGTCTGTCAAACGAAGTTGGAAATCAACGTGGTTATCTCGTCCTTCAAGCCATTGAAACTTTAACTCTTCCCCCTCACCTGTGGTTGTTTCATCATAAACCTTGCACAAGAATAGTGTAAATATCTTGTTGAATGCATTACCCTTGTCAGATACTACATTATGACGTAGTATTTCAAGGAAACGATTAAAGATAAAGCTTGAATCCTCTGCCTTTATCTCTTTCAATTGTTCCTTTGTTAATGCTTTGCTTTGAAAGTTATATGGTTGTACCCAAGAATCAAAGATTCCATTATTCTTAGTGAGTTTATTCCATTTCTCATAAATGTCTTTTACATCACCATTGCGATAATCATCTTCAATCTTTATTATTTCATTAACATATACAATTTTGTTTCCTTTCAATTCTGATGCATAAAGCATTACCACATCAGCCTTGCCACCTGATAATTGGAAATAGGTAAATAATTGACCTCCATCCTTATGGATTTTAGCCGACTCCTTGTTATACTCCTTACCATAAGTTTTACACTCAATAAGCATATATGGAGTGCCATCTTCACGATTAACACAAATATCTAATCGCCCAGATGTGCCATGCCCTGACGGCCAAGTCTTTTCAAGAACAATATTCTGAGGTTTATATCCTTTGATTAATAATCTATTAATACATTCAAGCACTACAAAATTTTCCGGCTGTGAAAAATTTTGTGTAGTTCTACTTTCGACTACGATACTATTGCCATAATTAATCCCCTGTTTTTCAAAATCAATTTCTATGGCATAATTAACATATATTTTATGGTAAATGCCATTCGTTCCATTCTTTGGAACAAACCCCAAAGCTGCAATATATTCCTTTATATCCATAGTCCTCATAACCTATTTGTAAGATTAAGAAATTGAAAAAATGGCTCCATTTTGTTTTGGTTTGATTTACGTTGCTTATTGAGGAAAGAGGCAAAAGAATCCTTTTTCCCTTCTTTCATCACGATATGAGGCTCTAATTCTGCAATCTTTGTTTCAGAGAAAAGACTGAGGTCACGCTCTGTCCCTTTTGTTATCTCAATTAGTTTCATTGTACATTTTATTTCTTATTGGATACCAACAGGTCTCTAACATCCACATCCAAAATCTCTGCTATCTGATATAGTGTGGGAATTGAGGGCTGATGCTTATTGCCCACATAAAGATTGACCATATTGAAACTCTTACCCAACCGAGCTGAGAGTTTCATTTGGCTCATTCCTTTTTCTTTCAAAACTTCTCTTATCTTATTCATATAGCACCTATGAAACCATACTTTACGAGTGTAAATATACACAATATTATTGTGCAGCCTGCACGAATTCAGTTTTGTTTTTTCTCATTCTCGCATTTTTCTATCAGCCTCTCCATATCCCTTGCAATCTTTTGGTCTGTGATTTGAGCGTAGATTTGCGTGCCGGAGATGG
>NZ_JAUMXC010000077.1 GCF_030529325.1 Porphyromonas sp.
CATGCCCCAGGGGAAAAAGGGAGAACTAACCTTACACACTTTTTCGGACACTACCTCAAAAGGGAGAAAAGCTGGTTCGTGCGGGTCTTTATTCATAACTATCTTATTCATAACTGGAGCCTCTATTGGTTTCAAGAGCGGACAAGATAAAGCGGTGGCACAAAGACAAGAGTAAGCTTATTGGCGTGTGTCACGGCTTGAATATCTTAGCTCTTGAAACGATAGAAGCTCCATGGGTTAATGATTAGCTCTGCACGCTATGCGTCCACCGTTGGGAGTTTATTCTCTTCAATGAGTAGAGCGATTGTACCAGTCAGGTCGGTGTACAGTAACTCATACTCAGGTGTGCCGTCAAACTCATCATTTATGTCGTACTTTTGCAATACCTCCTTGATTGCCTGGCTACCAAGTAGGACCGTTGCCAATCTTTCAGGTAGAGGATCAGGTAGTTCAGTCTCAAACTCATTCTCCAAGACTGTCCGAATTGTATCATTTGCTGAGAAATGAAGTCCTCGAAACATAGTCTCTGAAGCTAGTTCTTCCGCTTGCAAGTGGTCGTGTCCTTGCTCAATTGCTTCAAGATAGACCGTGAGTGCCTCTTCTGCTCGAGCATTCGTGAAAGCCTTATCCTGTAACTTCCCAGGATGATAATCATTCAAATACTCCTCCAGCTTCAAGAGAAAGTACGATAGTTGTCTCTTCTGTCTCATAATTCATTCTTCTTTATCAGTAGTTACATATCCTATTGCCTTACGAGGCTTAGACTTCTGTTCAAAGAGCTGAGTCAGCACCTTGTAAAGCTCGCTAAAGTGAGAGTTTGTGGATAGCTCCAGCTCATCAATTCTTCGTTTTAGTTCTTCATAACCTATCGCCATTTGTCTCAATGCCACAAATGCTCTAATGATGGCTATATTCATATCAATCGCTCTTTGACTACGCAATACAGATGATAGCATTGCTACGCCATGCTCCGTGAAAACCATCGGCAAAACAGGGCTGTGTTTTAGAGCTTCTGGGAACCGGTCACAATTTGTGACCAGTTGAGAAAACTCATATTCTGAGAGTACAAACATAAAGTCCTCTGGAAATCTCTCAATATTTCGTTTAACCGCTTGCTTTAACACCTTGGTTTGTACTTCGTAAAGCTCTGCTAGGTGATAATCAAGCATTACCCTCTGTCCTCTCACATCAAAGATTTTACTTTGAATTACATCAATCTCTACATTCGTATTCATCTTGTTGCAGCCTCTAAAGGTGGTACATTGTTCAATGAAAAGTCGCCAATCTTATCCGCAAGTTCCATCATATCCTTCTCAATCTTCTTATTTGTAATGCGTGCATAAATCTGTGTTGTCTTAATGTTTGTGTGTCCTAGAATTTTGGAAACGGACTCTACAGGGACTCCTTTGCTCAGGCAAAGAGTAGCAAAAGTATGACGGCCGACATGAAAGGTTAGGTTCTTCTTTATGCCACAAATGTCAGCAATCTCTTTGAGATATGAATTCATCTTTTGATTGCTGAGAATAGGGAAGAGTTTACCTTTTCTCTTAGTTTGTCCCTCATACTTTTGGATGATGCTTTTAGGTATATCCAAAAGAAGCACATTAGATGTGGTCGAAGTCTTCTGCCGTTTGGTCATAATCCAATCATTGCCATCAAGAGATACAATATGTTCGGGAGTAAGGTTAAAAACATCAATGTAAGCAAGACCTGTAAAACAAGAAAAAAGGAATATATCCCTTACAAGCTCCAGCCTTGGAAGACTTGACAGATCTTTGTCTGTAATTTTTATTACTTCTTCCTCAGTAAGAAAGCCCCGATCAACAGGTTTGTAATGAAAGCGAATGTCCATAAATGGATCGTGTTGAATAATCCCACGCTTCTGAGCATATATGACCATTGTCTTTATGCCCTTTAGTTTTTTCTGAGCAGTATTATGAGAGATGTTTTTCTCTGTGACTAAGAATAATTCAAAGTCTTTCAGTACGACAGAATTAAACTCAAGTAATCCTAAGTCTTTTCTCTTATACTTGGTCTCTAGAAACTCTACAAAGTCGCGTCTAATGACAGTGTACTTTTGGAAACTTCCTTTTCTCAAGCTTACACCGACCTTCTCCTTAATACTCTCAATGTATTTGTCAAAGACAGGGAGAATAGTAGAGAACTCTTTTTCTTCTCCTAGGAACAACATTTTGAATGACTCTGCAGTGAGATAGTCTTCAAACTCATGTTTTCTAAATAGTTCATACAATGAGGCTGTAAGGGCATCAAGGGAAGCATTTAATGCTATAGCATCTGCCGTTCTACCTTTAGCTCTGCTTGTGGAATTACTCCAAAGGGCTTTCTTTACAGATAGCTGGCTAGAGCCAAGATTAACCATTTCACCATCTAAGATGATACGGACCATGATTGGATTTTTTCCTTCTTTGTTCTCATAATTTGAGCGTAGGTAGTAGGACACCTTGAATTGCTTCTTCATACTCTAAAATCTTTTTAGTGGCATCATTTTATATTGCTACACTTTTTTCAAATGTTTGTACACAAAATACTGCCACAAAGTTCACAATAAAGTTTCTGAATATGAGCATATTACGGTATTCAATATGGTGGTCATTTGGTAGTCATTGCTACAATTTTTCAGCCAATTAAAAGTTGTAGCAATTTCTGTAGCAGAAAAGTGGTCTATTGCTAACTACCAAATATCTGTTTTGGTATTCAGCGGTAGTCACTGAAACAAGAAAAATCGCTGTAAAGCAGGGCTCTACAACGATTTTTCCTCTGTTTTGAATACTCGTCTGACTACTCAGATGAAACTCAAAAATGCCACAAAGTGGAGATGGAGGGGTTCGAACCCTCGTCCAAACACGGAACTAATCAGCTTTCTACACGTTTAGCTTTGCATCAATTGTCGGCGATAGAGGTATGGCCAAAGCAACCGGCTCTATGCTTATCCTCTGAAATGTCGCCGCAGGATAGAGGCACTCCCTTGGCCATCCCCGATATAACGGCACCACCGATTCGGACCACTTCGGGAACAGAGTATCCGGGTGATGTCTCGTCGCTCAGTGTGTCGAGCGATGAAGCGTCAACTTACTATTCTTCGGTTACGCAGCGAGAGCAAAATTGTTTTCGCCATTTAAAAGGTCTGAAGTCTGAGATTAAAGTGCCAGGCTACAATGCACTACGTGCTTACGGACCACTTCGACATGCTGTCAAATCCA
Organism: Porphyromonas sp.; assembly: GCF_030529325.1. Taxonomy (GTDB): domain Bacteria; phylum Bacteroidota; class Bacteroidia; order Bacteroidales; family Porphyromonadaceae; genus Porphyromonas_A. Next base: position 3,222 of record NZ_JAUMXC010000077.1, read on the forward strand.
GTCATCCCCGCAGTCTTTCTGTGTCGCAAAGTTACGTATTATTATTTACCTGACAATATACTTCACGATACACAGAGCTCCTTTATACCGGTCTCCCGACACCACACAACCCTACCTTTATCTTCCTTATTCGCCTCAAATAGAGACCTATCGCCAGGTATATCAGCAATGGCAACGCACCAAAAGTTGGAGAAACGAGCAAGGTCTTATCCGGAGAAATTACCGCGAAGCCTTCCGAAACAATAGGGTTGAGAGCATCCTCCATCGTGTGCATCAAGATGACCAACCAAAGAGAGCGTGAGAGGAAAAAGACTTCTGTGTACATTATTGTCCAAATCCCCACAACAAGGAAAGAGTACACAAAAAGCCACACATCACCATAAGGGAAAAATTTTGAGACATAGTCATCCTCCAAAAAGATCAAATAATATGGAGCATGCCAAGTCTGCCAGACCAATCCGACTACCAAATAGATCAACCACTCATTCTTGGTAAGTTGCTCCAACTTCACCGTCAGATAACCTCGCCAGACAGATTCTTCAAAAAAGTTCTTGATAAACTCAGGCAGAAACGCAGCTGCCAATATGGGCAAATACGCCGCAAAGCTGAACTTGCTGACATCCACCCATCCCTGCATCTCTCCGACAAAGAGCGTCACCCCGATGACTACAGGATAAACCAAAAGAGCAAATAAGTACCAAGCTATATTTTGCTTTAAGTTGGGGCGCAGAGGAAAGTCCTTCCAACCATCTCCTCCGAAAAAGCGAAGCAAAATAGTACATAAGAGCGGGGTGACAATGAAAATCAATGCACCAAGGCTTTCCATACCCGACGGTTGGCCAAGCAACCGATCCAACCCGATACCGATCCAACCGCAAATGACTGTTACAAAAGCAAATATCGAGATATTCCTGGAAGTTATTCTATTGGTATTCTTCTTGTTTTGCACCACGTTTATCCTAAAATCTGCATTATCTTCTCCTCGTCATAAACGAGCATACCCGTTGCTATGAGTGAGGCTATCCCATGAGCCAGCATCCAAGCTTTGGAGATGGTATTTTTCACATCATCGTCAGACATGTTTCGGCATTCTTCAGAACTTTTCATGATCTCAACTATCTCCTGATTTTCAGGGAAAATATCCGTCATCCTGATATTCATGACATTATCTATATAGACCGCCTTGAAAAGAGCTGACTCGGCATGAGCCATGTACACATAACCCAGCCCCAGATTCAGAAATGGATTACCTGTCTTTGTATATCCGCACATTATGTCCTTCAGACGCTTTAGGGCTTTATGGCACACCTCATCCTTCAGGTCATTCATGTTTTTATAGGTCCAGTAAATCGGCTGTGTAGAACAACCTATCTTTTGGGCGATGTACCGCGCGGTAAGCATCGAAAAGCCCTCTTCTCTGACTATCTTGAAAGCAGCCTCGAGGATCATATCTTTCGTTATTGTCGTTGGTTTCGGCATATTTACATTTTATTATAACAAAACAAATATAACGACAGTTATACACTTGCAAATGTAATGCTTTTGTCTGAAATAGAAAATAAGAAGTAGAACACTCAAAAACAAGTTGTCTAACTTCATGCAAAAGGTTGTCTAACTTGCTTCATCAAGTTTACGTACAACTATTCGAGAAAAGAGCATTGGGAAGAGAATGGAGGGTAAGTGATTGAGAGTGAGAGGGATTTTCAGAGTATTGGGGTGGTTTGCATTGGGGT
>NZ_JAUMXC010000078.1 GCF_030529325.1 Porphyromonas sp.
CTAACTTGATGAAAAAGGTTGTCTAACTTGACGCATCAAGTTAGACAACCTTTTTTATGCCTCATGAGAGGTGTGGTTGATTTCACAAGATGAACGTAACATCCCTTCATCACAAACATTTGATTTACAAACTAAAATATAGATCATTATATATTTTTTTTATAAATTTGCTCGTCAATTCTATTCATCTTGAGATTTAGATTAAAGTTATGTTTATGTTCAGGCCAAAGAAATACCGGTGCGTCAGAAAACTAAAGAGAATCATCCAAAAGAGGATTGAAGAAAGATGGGCGTTGCGCCATATGGCATCGCTCAGGAGAAAGATATCGGACAAAGTCCGAAAGATATCAAACGACCCCAAAATCAAAAGCTACTGCATCAATATCGTACTGAGTATCGTGTCCGGTCTCATACTCTGGGTCGGATGTGAGATCAGGGAGCGATTCAATGATCAGACCGGGGAACAGGAGGCCACAGCCATAAACAAGGCACTCGAGGATCTGAATACCGTCCCTGAGGAGGTGGAGGGACTGCGAAGGAGGCTGAAGGACTACATCAAGTCCCCGGGAACTTTCAGACCGGAAAATAAAAGGGAACAAATACTGATAGGGCACTTGGATCAGCGCTTGGCAGAGCAGCAGACGGCATTCAATCACCTTATGAGGAGGGAGAGCAGACAGAAGTTTGATGAAATACAGTCGGGCATCACAGAGCTGTTGGATATAACAGCTCAGTTGAAGATAGATCCCCTGAAGATCGACTCGTGTCTGGAAGCTCTCCCGTTTGGTGCGGGAGTTCAGGCCACGGAGGAGGCCATCAGGGACTTGGGGACTAAAGGGACGGTATCTCCGGTGGTGGAGAAGCTGTTGTTGTCTTTTGCAAAATACTTGTTTGCATATTCGGAAGAGATGCTGAAAGAGGCAGAGATACTCAAGCGTCGAGGAGATCAGCACCTGGCCTATACCCTCGAAGCCATACAGGATGTCGTCATGGAGGAAAGCTCGGTCAATCTCTCGGAGGTATATGCACAATACAAAAAGAAAAGAGGCAAGGAAGAGGAAGAGATGATAGGGCTATTCATCAAGGCTGCAATGGTCAAAATGGACTTTGATGAGGCGTGCTTGTTTTATGAGGACCTCATCAAAGTGGCACCGGAGGCAGAAAATCACTTTGACTACGCAAAGTTGTTGCACTCTCTCAATGACATGAACAACGCGATCTCGCACTATCGGCAGGCCATGAACCTGTTCCAAAAGAAAATCGACAAAAAGCCGAGGGCTTACAAGTCTCGCATAGCAGATATATTGAACAGTATGGCTGTTTTATTCCAAAAGTGCAATGATCTTGAGAAAGCAAAGGAGCATTACCATGGAGCTCTGAAGATATACAAACAGCTGGCAAAGCATAACCCGAGAGCATACAATCCGGATGTTGCCAAGACATTAAACAACTTGGGCAATCTCCTCAACAATCTCAATGATCCGGAGCACGCCGAAAAACACTTCGCAGAAGCTCTTAGGATCTATCGACAGTTGGCCGGGCAGGATCCTCAGACTTATCTGCCCCATGTTGCAACTATCCTGAACAATCTCGCTATACTGCTCAAAAAAACGAACAACCCGGAGGAGGCTCGAAAGAAATATGAGGAATCCCTATCGATAAAAAGGGAACTGGCAACGAAAAATCCTCAAACATACCTGCCGGGGGTGGCTACGACATTGAACAACATGGCGACACTGTTGCTCAAAATGGGTGAGGTAAAGACGGCACAAAGTCACTATGAGGAGGCTTTGGAGATCAGACGACGCCTGGCAAAGCAAAATCCCAAAGCCTTCCTGCCCAACCTTGCCGCGAGCCTGAGTCATCTGGCTCTCCTCCTTCGCAATACAAACCAACTTGCTTCGGCACAAACAAAATATGAGGAGGCACTCGATATATACAGACATCTTGCTTCCCAAAACTCCGAAGCCTACAAAGCTGATATAGGAATGGTACTGAATAATCTCGCACTGCTGTACAGCCTGCTGAAACAGGACCAAAAGGCAAGAGAGACCTACAACGAAGCTCTTGCCGTCAGAAAGGGGCTCGCATTGCAATCCCCCGCAACATACGAGATAGACTATGCTGTAACACTGCTTGTCGGAAACACCATATTGGGATACTCCGACGATAGGATGACGGAGATAAAGACAATACTCAAAAAATATCCCGGACATGCCAGAGCCGAGGAGATATTGAATCAAATAGAGAAAAAGGCAGATACACAGCCCGAAGGTTGATCAAAGAAAAATAAAAATCCGATAAGAAAGGATCACGTAAAAGCCTCGCCCAATACCTCGAAACTGTCCAAGGAAATATCAAAGACAAGCATCGTTTGTCTCTCTTGAAACGGAGAGGGGAAGCTGTACCCGAAAATCCCCTACCCTCCCTCCCTTTACACATCTGATCAGAGTGCAACAGAAAGGGAATCACTCATCATGTCCACTCTACAGGACAAAAAAAGTCCCGGCCTTATTCAGACAGGGACTTTTTGAACTATTATTGTTGTGGTTTTATCGCATTAGGGAAGTTTGTTCCAATACTCGAGGTTGGAGATCTTTTCGATCGTAGTCTTACGATCTCCTCGACGAACATTGTCAGATTCACCTTCGGATACTGTTACGATCTTCTTACCAACGCCTCTCCACTTCAACATCTCAGCAGGGACACCATACTCTACGAGTTGGTCAACCACCACCTTCGCACGTCTTCTTGAAAGATCAAGGTTGTACTCTGCACTACCTCTTGCGTCAGTGTAACCTGTGATGAGGAAGTGGCCACCACCGAGTTGCTTCAAGATCTTAGCAGCGTCTTGAAGGATTTGGAGAGACTGAGGAGTAAGATCATGCTTGTCAAACTCGAAGTTGATGTTTTCAAACAACTCATAGATAGTTGACTCAGAAACCATCGGAACGAGCTTTTCAACAACTTTTTCTACCTCTACGACCTTCTCTACTTCCCTGTCTACATAAGTCACCCTTGGAGCAGGACGCTTATCCTCGCCACCGATGCGCCACATGAGACGTACAGACATCTGTGCGTAGCGTGGGAGATCTTTTTGTAGAGGGATCTGGTACTGACCTTGGATACCGAGCCCAAAGCGATTGTTGAGCCAACCGTTCACACCAAAGCCCAAAGAAAGAGGGAAATATGAGTTCTTGTCACTGATCTTATCCTTGTTCCAAGTGTTAAAAGACTCCCATGTTGCCTTACCGGTAGGATCTTCCTTGAATACTCCTGCACTCATGACGTCATAGTTCTTACGTAGGTAGTTGACACCGACTCTGAGGTAAGGATCCAAATACTTGGACTTGAAGATAGGAGACAATCTGAACTGAAGACCGGGACCGGCAGTCAAAAGGTACTGATACTTTGCTTCTCCGGCTTTTCTGTGATGGTTTTCAGTAAAGGTCATCGAACCCTGCACGTCGAGGTAAAACCACTTGTTCAACTCTCTTGCGATGTAGAGATGCCCCCCACTCAAGAGGTGATTGACCTTAAGGTTGTAGAAGTAGTTGTCAGGACGATCCTGAAATCCGGTGATGGACACACGATCCCAACTAACCCAAGAGCCTCCGATACCGAGCTCCCATGCTTTGCAGCACTTGGGCTGCTGCTCCTCATTACGAGGCTCTGTGCTTTGTGCAAGCACCCCGGTAGTACCGAGTGCTGCACAAAGAAGAGTATATGTTATTTGTCTTAATTTCATGCTTCAGTTAATTTTTACTTGACCCAATCTTTTGGAGCCTCCTCTAATGTGATAGGAATAACAACTGTCTTATCATACAAATCAATGAGTCTTATGTTTGAAGGATTTTCCAAACCTCCATCCATCAAGAGTTTGTAGAATGCACTATCTCTATATGGCACCCAGTCATTCTGTAGAATTCTATCATCAGCTGCATCTGTTGTCACAGCCCCCTTAACGTCTGTCAAGTAAGAATAAGCTCCTACATAGTTATTTGGATATGTATCGTTCAGTAGGAAGTTAGGACCTGTTTTATTGAGTTTTGGTTTAATAGCAACATAGCTACTACCACCTCCACCATTCCAGTTCTTAGTCATACCGATACCGATGTTTGTATTTTTAGGAAGTTGTGCACCATCCATTTTTACGGACTTCCAAACCTTATTAACAGGCGCTTCATACTTCTGATAGAAATGAGGAAGTTCAGGATCTGTTACAGCAAGCTTGCCCCAAAGAGAAGTTGAGCCCGTCTTAATTTGCATTTTGAGATCGACCTTTGATACAGATGGTACTGGATAGATTTCTGGAACATGAACGGCTGCATCCATAACCGGAGCTTCACCATAGAAGTTAGTCTTTCCTCTAATGGACATATATCTGTCTATGTCATCCCATTTATACTTTCTATTCATATTTGATTGCTCTCTGAGCCAAATAGAATTATGCTCAGCATATATATCTAAGTTTGTATCAAGAGCCTTACGTTCACTCGCTGTCAAAACTACAGGACGGTAGAAGAAGTGCATCTTACCGGTAATCTTTTCATAAGGAGCAGCTCCCAAAGAAGACTTACCCCACTCTGCGTCTGTCGTAACATTCGCATCGTCCACAGGGCGTGTATGATCTGTTATCTTAACAGTTTCTGTGTCCGGGGTTGGAAGGCCTACAGGATATTCTTCCCATCTACCATCAACTTCTCTTTCATACTTGTAGTGAATTACAGTAAAGTTATTTGGATATCCACGACTCCAATTTGAATTGTATAACTGACGCAGATATGCAAACTCCATAGTTATACGAGTGAAAATACGGTTAGGAGTTAAGATATTAGGAGCTGTTTCCTCAAAAACACCATTCTTTG
>NZ_JAUMXC010000079.1 GCF_030529325.1 Porphyromonas sp.
ACCCAGGACCCACAGCTTAGAAGGCTGTTGCTCTATCCAGCTGAGCTACCCGACCATCAATTACGGTGCAAAGATAGGAATAATTATCAAATTAGAAAAGCCTGCAAATGTTTTTCTACCTAAATATTAGGATTCGTATCCATTGAACTATTGCAATCCTCCCTCGCTCGATTCTCCCTACATGAGCCGATGATTTACGTTCAGTTAACACTTCAAAATACTAGGGCTAATACACTCCGAAAGATATCATGTTGAAGGAGTCTAAAAAGGTTGTCTAACTTAATGCATCAAGGTAGGCACATTGATTCATCAAGGTAGACACATTGTTTTGACAGGTTGTATACGGAGATTAAATAGATTACTACTTAAAGCTAACTTATGGATGGAAATCAGCTTAATTCAAAATAGAATTCGCGCTATACTTCATTGAAGAAAGAGCTAGATATTCGTATCTAAAAAAATCGCTACATTTGCGCAAAGAGTGTGCTCTTATGCACATAATACAAATATATAATAACAACAGACGCAATAACTATGGGTCGAGTTCTCTATACCATATATATAGTATTGATATTTACTCCACTGTTTACAATCATCACTATACTATCAGCCATTGCAGCATCCCTCAGCACCTTTGTCGGTTTAGAGAGATTTGGCACAATGTACCCGGGCATGATTTGGAGTAAGCTGACAATGATACTCTCACTCTGCAGGATCACTGTAGAAGGCCGTGAGAACATACCTTCTGACAAGTGCTGTGTAGTGGCGTGCAATCATCAAAGCGCGTTTGACATCTGGGCTCTTTATGGCTACACTCACATCCCTTTCAAGTGGGTACTCAAAGGATCACTCAACAGAGTCCCCTTTGTAGGTTGGGCTTGTCGCAAGTGTGGGTTCATATTCGTAGACAACTCGACTCCGGAACGCGCAGCCGGTGTCGTCAAAGCTGCCAACCAAGCCTTAAAAAACGAGTATCATGTGATCATATTTCCTGAAGGTACAAGGAGTGCCGATGGAGAATTGGGAAAATTCAAGAAGGGTGCTTTTAAAATCGCAATGGACACCGGAGCCCCCATCTTACCAATGTCGATCAGTGGAGCTTATGACATTCTCAGCAAATCAGACCTGATACCAAAGCGAGGACACATTCACCTCAAAATACATCCGGTAATAGATAGCCTGAAGTATCCTCAAGACATCAAGGGTCTCATAAGCCTCTCTGCAGATACAAGAAATGCCATACAAAGTGGTATCATACAGACTAAAAAAACAGACTAAAAGAGAGCTCTTTTTCCTACAATATCAGATACAACAACCTTTTCACTCACCGCTTTTTATAACAATATCATCATCTACCTACTTGTGGTTAATATTTATTGTAATAGTTGGCGTAAATAATCTTAGATAGGTATGGTTATTATCAAGTATATTACTATCTTTGGCAGCAAATTAAATACATTCTTCTCTAAACTCACAAACTAAAATCAAACAAGTGAAGGAGAGGCTTAGGGAGGATAAATAGCTCATCTAAATATTAATCTAATATATTTTATGGCAAAGATCAAAGGAGCGGTAGTTGTTAATACTCAACGCTGCAAGGGCTGCAACCTCTGCGTTGTCTCTTGCCCTACTAAAACACTCTCACTTCACCCGGATGAAGTAAACGACAAGGGCTATCACTACGCCTACATGAAAGAACCGGATCTATGTATCGGCTGTGCTAATTGTGGTACGGTATGCCCAGATGGTTGCATCACTGTGTACAAAGTGAAGTTATAATCGATGAAAAGTCTGACTCCCAAAAATTCTCTTGTTTGATCCGGCAATCACATATTTTCGAAGTGAGACAAGAAGAAACGTGGAGTTCTAGAGTCGATTAACAGACAAAGGTATTAACGAAGAAACAACTAAAAAACTACTATGTCAGAAGAAATTAAACTGATGAAGGGCAATGAAGCAATTGCCCATGCAGCCATCCGTTACGGCACTGATGGATACTTTGGTTATCCTATTACACCTCAAAGTGAGGTACTTGAGACGTTTACAGAACTCGCACCTTGGGAGACTACAGGTATGGTCGTACTTCAAGCTGAAAGTGAAGTTGCGGCAATAAACATGGTTTATGGAGGAGCAGGTTGTGGCAAGAGAGTGATGACATCTTCATCAAGCCCAGGTATGAGTCTCAAGCAAGAGGGTGTATCTTACCTCGCAGGAGCGGAACTACCATGTCTCCTTGTGAACGTCATGCGTGGAGGTCCCGGTCTTGGCACAATCCAGCCCAGTCAGGCAGACTACTTCCAGACCGTCAAAGGTGGTGGTCATGGAGACTACAGACTTATCACCTTGGCTCCAAATTCGGTGCAAGAAATGGTGGACTTTGTAGCCCTCGGTTTTGATCTTGCTTTCAAATATCTCAACCCTGCAATCATCCTCTCGGACGGAGTTATCGGTCAGATGATGGAAAAGGTCATCCTCCCTCCTATGAAGCCAAGAAGAACGGAAGAGGAAATTCGTAAGGAATGTCCATGGGCAACCCTTGGTAAACCAAGCAGCAGAGAGCCAAATGTTATAACATCTTTGGAGCTTGACTCTCAAGTAATGGAGCAAAACAACCATAGATTCCAAGCTAAGTATGCTCGTATAGAGGAAAATGAGGTAAGATTTGAGGAAACAATGTGCGAAGATGCTGACTATATCATTGTAGCCTTCGGTTCTTCAAGCCGTATCTGCTCTAAAACTGTGGAGGTTGCAAGAGAAAATGGCATCAAGGTAGGTCTATTGCGCCCTATTACACTTTGGCCTTTCCCAACCAAGGAAATCCAACGTCTTGCAGAAAGAGTGAAAGGATTCCTCTCTGTGGAACTTAATGCCGGCCAAATGGTTGAAGATGTTAAGCTTGCAGTAAATGGCAAGGTACCTGTATATCACTATGGTCGTATGGGTGGTATGCTCTTCTCTCCGGATGAAGTATTTGATGCCCTTCGTAGAGAATTTAACTTGTAAAAAACAACTTGTCAACAACCTTGTAACGAAAGAAAGTATATCCTGACATGGCACGTTTCCTGCAGATACTTACCCTACTCTTCCTATTACTTGCAGTAGCAACAGTTGTAGTGTTCTTTGCTGTACCGGAGTCAAAGACATTGTTCTTTGTACTTGGAGGGACCGCTGTCGGAATCAGACTTATATACTACTTCATTAGGTTCATTACAAGAGAATAAAACAAGATTAGACATAAATAACAAACAAGAATTACAACCCATAATAATATCATCAACATGGATATTAAAGATATTATCAAACCCGAAAACTTGGTGTATCAAAAGCCTAAGCTAATGAATGATACCCAAATGCACTACTGTCCGGGTTGTAGCCACGGTGTGGTGCATAAACTCGTTGCAGAAGTCATCGAGGAAATGAATATGGGCGAACAAAGTATAGGTGTAGCACCTGTAGGATGTGCCGTATTCGCATATAAATATATAGACATTGATTGGCAAGAGGCTGCCCATGGTAGGGCTCCGGCTTTAGCAACTGCTATCAAAAGACTCAACCCTGAAAAATTGGTGTTCACTTATCAAGGTGACGGAGACCTGGCTGCAATTGGAACTGCAGAGACCATCCACGCTTGCAACAGAGGTGAAAATATCACTATTATCTTTATCAACAACGGTATCTATGGTATGACTGGTGGTCAGATGGCACCAACTACCCTACCCGGCATGAAGACAGCAACGTGCCCTGCTGGTCGCAGCGTAGAACTCAATGGTTACCCTCTAAAGATCTCTAACCTTCTGAAGGAGCTTGATGGCACTTGTTATGTTACCAGACAATCTGTGCACAATGCGCCATCGGTAAAGAAGGCAAAAAAGGCTATCCGTAAAGCATTTGAAAACTCTCTCAATCGTAGAGGTACATCTGTAGTAGAAGTCGTATCTACATGTAACTCAGGATGGAAGATGTCGCCAGCGGCGTCAAATGACTGGATGGTTGAAAATATGTTTGCACACTATCCTATCGGAGACTTAAAGGACGAGTAAAAAACAAGAACTTAAAGATCAAAGATTATGAAGAAATACGAGATAGTTATCGCAGGCTTCGGAGGACAAGGTGTGCTTTCAATGGGTAAAATTCTTGCATACTCCGGGCTTATGGGGAACAAGGAAGTGAGCTGGATGCCTTCGTATGGCCCTGAACAAAGAGGTGGTACAGCAAACGTAACTGTCATCATAAGTGACGAAAAAATCAGCTCTCCAATCCTCAACAGCTATGATATCGCAATCGTCCTCAATCAGCCGTCATTGGACAAATTCATTGGCAAAGTAAAGCCTGGTGGTATGCTTATATATGATGGTTATGGTATCCATACAGAACCTAAACGAGATGATATCAAGCTCTACAAGATAGATGCTATGGATGCAAGTTTGCAAATGAATAATACACAAGTATTCAATATGATTGTACTTGGAGGTCTACTGAAACTTGCCCCAATGGTAGATATTGAGCACGTGCTTCTTGGTCTCAAGAAGTCTCTCCCTGAGCGTCACCATAAGCTTATTCCACTTAATGAGGCCGCAATCCTTAAAGGCATGGAAATCATCAGAGAAAAGGAACAATAAACAGGTATACCTACATTCTAATAATAGCATTGGGGCTGATTCTAAATAGAATCAGCCCCAATGCTATTAAAAATATTTGTGAGGGATAAACATCAAAATATGAAGCAGACCGAAACATATCCGAAGCCAACATTCAGACTTCGTCTTTCAGGTTTGATGTAAAATCTTCTCTAAAACCAATAGTGTCCTAAATGTTTGTATTGGGGCTTAAGAATGCAGGAGAGTCACTTC
>NZ_JAUMXC010000020.1 GCF_030529325.1 Porphyromonas sp.
TCTTTACACCCCAATGCAAACCACCCCAATACTCTGAAAATCCCTCTCACTCTCATTTACTTACCTTCCATTCTCTCTCCAATGCCCTTTCCTCGAATAGTTGTTATTAAACTTCTTTCGTCAAGTTAGACAACTTGATTTTTCAGGTTAGGAACAAAAATATATTCTTTCAGGGAAAGTAGAATCGGGTTGCTGAGGTGTGTGGGGTGGAAAGTGCGGTATCTTGTTAAATCATCTTAGAATTGTGACAAAAGAAATAAAACTCCGCTATAAATATCTAAAAAAGGAGTAGGGAGTCGGGGTGTCACTTTTTCTTGTACTTTTTGTTTCAAATAATCTATTATCTTTGTTCGTAGCGAATAGAAACGAAGTGGCTCATAATCTCAGATATGAGATGCTGCTTAACTATCAACTTTGAAAAATAGGACAACATGAAAAGATTATTTCTATCACTTGTAGCCGTGCTACTTACATTGAGTGCAGCTCATGCACAAGGAGTGTTTTCACAAGGTAGATCTACCATAAATATCGGTGGTGCATTCTTTGGCGAACTCGATAAGGGTCGTACCATAAAGACTCCACACTTGTCTGTGGCTTATGACCTCTCTGTGGTGGATAAGCTATTCGGTGAATACGGAAGCTTGGGTGTCGGTGCATACATCGCAAATGTCGGCTATAAGTCTGATGCAATGGGTAACTTCGGATTTACTACCGTGGGCGCTCGTGGTACACTCCACTTTGAATTTGTCAAAAATCTTGATCTCTATATCGGTGGTATGGCCGGCTATGCTATCAGAAGCAGTGGCAAAGACGAGATGCTTGATACTCTGAATATCAAGTCTCAGTTTGCATGGACAGGATTCGGAGGTATTCGCTATATGTTTACCAACTTCCTGGGTATCTATGCTGAGGGTGGCTATGGGGCTTATATGCTCAATGGTGGTCTGACACTCAGATTCTAAAAGGTAACAAATGGTCTGAGGCTCCTCCTCTCGTGAGGAGATATCTCCTGACAATAATACAAGGGTATAGTCTTCCTCCTCAAGGATGTGGGATGAGGTCTATACCCTTGGATATTAGTCGTATAATATACTTATCAAACTTATGAAAAAAACATTACTCTCACTTTTTATCGCACTTGTTGCTACAACAGCCATGAGTGCCCAAGACACTTTCAAGCAGGGAGATGTCGCAATGAATTTTGGTGTAGGATTTGCCAATGCCTTGACCATAAACTCTAGTACGGTGGTGCCACCTGTGTCGGTATCGGCAGAGTACGGTGTGATAGATAATCTCGTCAATGGTAACAACGGTAGTATAGGTGCCGGAGCTTATATCGGCTATACTTCATACAAGATCAAGGACTCCAATCTCTCGGCAAACTACACGATCTTGGGTGCTCGCGGTGCATACCATCATGAGCTTCACCCCAAGGTGGATACTTATGCAGGGATGATCGTCGGTCTGGCTTTCAGCAATGGCGAACTTCTCAAGGACAAGGACTTCGGCAGATCTTATAGCTCTACAAAGCTTGCATACGGTGTATTTGTTGGTGCTCGCTATATGTTTGTCGAAAATATCGGAGCTTTTGCCGAACTTGGCTGGGGTGTGTCTGCGGTAAACGTGGGTCTGGCTCTGAAGTTCTGATCCCCCCCCCCTTGGGACGAAGATAATATCAAAATCAATCGCCTGCTTCGTAGCTCATATGGCTATGAAGCAGGCGACTTCTTTTGGGTAAAATCCAATAAGGAAGTGGAATTTGGGTGGATTCTCTTGTGAGAACAAAATAATTATTCTAAATTTGTACTCGCATTCGGGGAAAGACTTGTCAACCCTGAGATATATAGTAAAATGCGGAAGTAGCTCAGTTGGTAGAGCATAACCTTGCCAAGGTTAGGGTCGCGGGTTCGAGTCCCGTCTTCCGCTCACTTTTAGTTCTACAAGGAGCCCGGATGGTGGAATGGTAGACACGAAGGACTTAAAATCCTTTGGCCAGTAATGGCTGTGCGGGTTCGAGTCCCGCTCCGGGTACAAAGTAGAAGATTGCGGCACTCCTGATCCTTTCGTTGGATTTAGGGGTCTTTTTTTGCCGTAAACTCAAACTAAAACAGGCTGTATCAAGAGTTTTACACTCGATACAGCCTGTTTTTTTGGTGCTATGTCGTTTTGCTTTTGCTTTTCCGAACGATGAGTCGGTGAGTGGATTTATTCCGTGCGATGATTGCCAAGGACTTTATTGACACTCATCTTTGCTTCATACTCTTTGAGGTAGAATGGTGTCCAATAGGCGATGTCGCATGTTTCGCCCTTGGCAAGGCGCAGAAGCATGGGCTTCAACAGTGCCTGAGCTTCGGGAATAATGCCATCGACATAATGAGACTTTGGAAACAGTCGAGACATGATCTCTTGGCCTTTAGCTGCACCATCACCAAAATAAAGGAGCGTTTTATCCTGCATCTGAGGCGCAATGGTCGCCAAACCGGCTTCTTCGATGATGAGGGCTTTGATGTCTGATAACTTTTCACCGTGGCAATCGTACAGAGCTGTGTAGACTTCCATACGACGAGCATCGATCATGGGCATGAGAAGGACATCTTCCATAGCTTTGTCCGGATGAAGGGCAAGGTATCTGTATACCATGACTTCCGGTGTCGGAACAGCGATGAGAGGTATTTGTCGTATCATGCAAAAAGCCTTGGCAAATGCGGCAGCGATACGGAGTCCGGTATAAGAGCCCGGTCCTTCGGCAAGAACTACGGCCTTGAGATTTCCCTCGGCAGGCATCGCTTTGAGTACTTTCGACACAAAATCTCCGATAAGAGCCGAATGCCTGTTCCCTCCCTTTTCTATCTCTTGAGCAATAACGGCCTGCTCAGAAGCCAGAGCTACCGAACATACGTCCGTTGATGTGTCAATGAGCAGGTAGTAGTCCTGAGTGGATGCCATGGTGTATTATGCTTTTTTTGTTGAAGACTTTGTCGTTGCTTTCTTTGTAGTCTTTGCTTTGTGTGCAGGCTCTTTCTTTTCCTTGGTTTCCTTGCCGCCCTCCTCTATCAGTTTGCGACAAGTTGCCTCATCAAGAGTCTTCGGATCTGTACCCTTGGGGATCTTGTAGTTCTTTTTCTTGTACGAGATGTATGGCCCAAAACGACCGTTGAGGACTTGGATAAGCTCTTTATCCTCTCCGAAAGAGACGATGTGCTTGTTGTTTTCTGCCTCTATCTTGGCCTCAACAAGTTCGATAGCCTGATCGAGAGTAATCTCGTATGGGCTCATATCCTTGGGGATGCCGGCAAAGAGTTTCCCAAATCTGACGTATGGCCCAAAACGACCTGTGTTTGCTTCCAGCGTTTCACCCTTGTATTCTCCGAGAGGACGTGGGAGGGTGAAGAGGACGAGAGCTTGCTCAAGTGTGATTGTTTCAAGAGAAAGGTTGGATGGTATGGATGCGAAGCGAGGCTTCTCACCATCTGTGGAGGACTCTCCTATCTGAACCATAGGTCCAAAACGCCCAATCTTTGCAAAAACTGGCTGTCCGGTTTTTGGGTCTGTACCTATGGAGCGCTCACCTACACGGCGATCCATGCGCTCGGACTTTACGCTCTCTACATTATCGTGGAATATCTGATAGAAATCACTGATGACGTCGTTCCATTGCTTTTCTCCTTCAGCGATGCTGTCAAACTCCTTCTCTACCTTTGCCGTAAAGTTGTACTCCAACACCTTTGGGAAGTACTCGACAAGGAAGTCATTGACAACGATACCCACATCTGTCGGAACGAGCTTTTGGCGATCAGTTCCGTAGACTTCACTTTTCTCTTTGGTTTTTATCTTATCTCCCGCAAGGGTTATTTCATTATATGTTCTTTGTGCACCTTCTATGGTTTTGCGTTCCACATAGCCACGCTTCTGTATTGTCTGTATTGTAGGTGCATAGGTAGACGGACGACCGATACCAAGCTCTTCCATCTTTTTGACAAGAGCTGCTTCTGTGTATCTCGGCGGACGCTGGGTAAATCTCTCTGTTGCGATGACTTTTTCAGCACCAAGAGCCTCTCCCTGTGCTACCTTAGGGAGCAACACTACGTCGGACTCTGTGCTCTCATCATCATTCCCCTCGAGGTAGACTTTCAAGAACCCATCGAATGTGATTACCTCTCCACGAGAAACAAACTTAACACCCGTAGAGCTAACAATCTCCAACTGAGTGCGCTCAAGCTCTGCATCTGCCATTTGTGATGCGAGAGTGCGCTTACGTATCAGTTCATAGATAGCTTTTTCCTGCTTGGTCGTACCGGCGACTGCCATCTCTATGTGGGTGGGGCGGATGGCTTCGTGAGCCTCTTGAGCACCCTTTGTAGACGTCTTGAAATTGCGAGCCTTGACATAAGTCTTTCCATACTCTTTTTCCACCTCATCCGTAGTTGCTCCGATAGCAAACGAACTAAGGTTGACCGAGTCCGTACGCATATAAGTGATATGCCCGGCTTCGTACAAGCTCTGCGCTATACGCATCGTCTGAGTCACCGACAGGCCGAGTCTGCGCGAAGCTTCCTGCTGCAATGTAGATGTGGTGAAAGGAGCTGCCGGATGGCGCTTTGCGGGCTTGATCTCTATGTCTTGCACCTTGTACGAAGCACCGACAAGCGAAGTGAGTATCTCCTGAGCTTCAGCAAGCGTCTTTGGACGACGGTCGACATCAGCCTCAAATGTTTCACCTGAAGAAGTGACAAAGGTAGCGCGGATACGATAACTGCTCTCTGCCTCGAAAGCATTGATCTCACGCTCACGCTCGACAAGTATACGCACAGCCACGGACTGCACACGACCTGCCGAAAGCGAAGGGCGCACCTTTGTCCAAAGCACGGGCGAAAGTTCAAATCCCACGATACGGTCGAGGACACGGCGAGCCTGCTGGGCATCGACCATCTTCATGTCTATGGTGCGAGGGTTGGCAAGTGCGGCATTGATGGCTTTTGGTGTGATCTCGTGGAATACTATACGATTGGTCTTGGAGATATCCAGACCGAGGACTTCGGCTAAGTGCCAAGCTATGGCCTCTCCCTCACGATCCTCATCGGATGCGAGCCAGACCCTCTCCGCCTTTTTTGCCTCTGCTCTGAGTTCCTTGACTATATTCTTCTTATCCTCAGATATCTCGTATTCAGGAGCGAAGTGGTTGTCTATATCGACACCCATGCCCTTTGTCTTGAGATCTCGGATGTGTCCGAAACTCGACAGTACATTAAAATCGTTTCCTAAAAACTTACTTATTGTCTTAGATTTTGCAGGGGACTCTACTATGAGGAGATCTTTTGCCATATACCTTATCCAAAAAATGAGCTAACTTGTCAAATACGGGTGCAAAAATAAGCATAATTTCTGCTTCTCACACATTATTATATAGGATAATAGTTTTTTGGGGCTTTTTCACACCCTTTGTTTATCTCCCTCGGAGACAACCTCATGCCTCACGGCAGTAGGAGTTGGAGTTGCTTTTTCTGTCCTTCGTCGGCATTCAAAAAGTGGTAAGCATGAGGCTCTCTCGGATAATCATACTCGCGACGAAGACGCTCAAATTCAGTGTATTCCTTGCGAAAGGTCGCATCTGCTTTGCGAGGGTCAAAGGTCGCCAACAAAGCTCTGTATAGTCTCTGATCTTCATAGCATGACATATCCACCTCTGCCGGGCTCGGAGGTGGCGGAGTCATCTGAGATAGAAGATCATGCCTGTCGATGCCGAAGAATTTCAAGCCCTCCTCCACACACATACGTGCACCATTGGCCTTGCCATCGGCAGAAAAGCCCGCGATATGCGGCGTTGCGATGAATGCACGCTCCAGTAGTCGGTTCGAAATATCGGGTTCTCCCTCCCAACAGTCGATGATGATCTCATCTATCTTACCCTTGTCCAGACCTTCCAAAAGGGAGACCGTATCCGATACCGGCCCGCGACATGCGTTGATGACAACAGGCTTACGTTCAAGCCTATCCACCAAAGTTTTGTCAAAAAGGTGAAATGTGGGGTGCTCTCCCTCCTTTGTAAGGGGTGTATGCAGGGTAATTATGTCTGAGCGTCGGGCGATCTCGCCGAGACTCACAAATCCCTCTTCTCCCTCTGCGGCAGCACGGGGTGGGTCATTGAGCAGGCATTTCATCCCGAAAGCCTCGGCATAGCGCTTGACCACCTTACCCACATGGCCTACACCGACGATACCGAGCACTTTTCCCTTGGGCTCAAAGCCCTTCTCCACCACAAGTCTGCTGATGGCCCCGGCAAAGTATTGTCCCACGGCTTCTGCATTGCATCCGGGTGCGTTGCGCCAGGTGATCCCGGCACTCTCACAATATGTGGTATCTATGTGGTCAAATCCTATCGTTGCTGTCGTGACAAGGCGCACACGAGAATCCTCAAGGAGTTGGCGTGTGCACTTGGTGATGCTGCGGACAATGAGCCAGTCTGCATCCCGTATGGTCTCGCGGGTGAAGTCTGACGAAGGGAGATAAGTCACCTCCCCCAGCTCCTCGATCACTCCTCTGAGATAAGGCACAGAGTACTCTGCAACGATCTTTGGTCGCTTCATCACTTTGACTGTGCTTCCAGAGCGTGAGTCTTGATACGTCGTACCATCGCAAGGAGTCCGTTGGAACGTGTCGGTGAGAGATGTTCTTTCAGACCAATTTTGTCGATGAAGTAGAGGTCGGCTTGAGCGATATCCGCTGCTTTTTGGTCATTGACAACCTTCAAGAGCATGGCTATGATGCCCTTGACGATGACTGCATCGCTGGCCGCATCGAAGTGCAAAGTGCCGTCATCATTGGTTTTGGCAGTGATCCACACACGGCTCTGACAGCCCTCGATGATATTTTCGGGGACTTTGTTTGTCTCCGGTATATCGTCGAGAGTATCACCCATATCGATGATCATCTGGTATCTGTCCATCCAATCATCGAGGTATGAAAACTCTTCTACTATCTCGTCCTGTATTTCGTTGATTCCCTTTGTGTTCATTGTATGTTATTTGACTGTGTTGTCATAATCCAAGAGTACCTGCCATACTGTCTCACCCACTGCCTTGAGGGTCTCACGGTCGATGATACTCATGTTGTCTTTGTGCGTGTGCCAATAGTGTCCGAATCCATTGCGAGAGTCCGGATCAAAGTTGATGATATCCACGCAAGGTATTCCGAGATTGCGGATCACGAAGTAATGATCATCCGTCACCGCTCCACCCATCTCGTTGATGAAGTATTTGTTGTACCCCAATCGCTTGGCAGTATCCCATATCTGAGTCACCATACGGCCTGCAGACTCCTGCGAGAAATACTCGCGGTAAAATCTTGCATCCTTGGATCCCACCATATCCAGGAGGATACCGAAGTCCGCATGATAGCCCGGTACGTGAGGTTCACGGGTCCATTTCTGAGTCCCCAGTGCCCAAGTCTCTGTGCTCTCGCCTTGATAGTTGGCCTCTTCGGGAGCTCCATAGTCTTCCGCATCGAAAAGGGCGATATCTATCCCGATATTTTTCATCGGATATTGTTTGAGCAGGCGTGCGATCTCGAGTAGCACACCGGTACCGCTGCCACCGTCGTCTGCTCCGTCGATAGGCTGATGACGCTTGGACTTGTCTCCATCATGGTCTGCCATGGGGCGAGTGTCCCAGTGGGCAAATAGGAGGATGCGCCTCTTGGCATCGGGATTGTGCACTCCGATGATGTTGCGTGCATCCAGTATGGCGCCATCGTAAGCCTTGACTTTAATATTTTGTACATGGAGTTGCAAGCCTTGTCGCTCAAGTGAAGCAGCGAGGAAGTCTGCGCAAGCTCTGTGCGACGGCATATTGGGCACTCGAGGCCCGAAATCCACTTGCTTTTGGATATTGAGATATGCAGAGTCTGCACTGAACGGAGACGGTGCGATAGAGGCTGTCTCCTGAGATTGTTGCGAACCGGTATCGCTTCCGGCAGTCTTTTTCTGTCCTCCGCAAGCCGCCACGGCAGCCATCAGTATAAGTGTATAAAGTATCTTCATATCTTCGGTATTTAATTGATGTTTTGCCAACACGCAAAGATAACACATTCCGAGCACTTTGGCTATGAAAAACATGTCGGTGTGCCTCGATGGTATGCCAAAGGGAGCAGAAAAAAGATGTGAGCTTGAAAAATAGGATGTAGAACCTTCGAAATCGATGTGTCTAACTTGATGAATGAAGTTGTCTAACTTGATGCACCAAGTTAGACAACCTTTTTTCGACCCTTGTCAAGTCTCCTTCGTTTTGTTTGCTTCCGGCATGTATCTCTTTGCTCAAAAAGTGATGTGTTGAGGAATATCACACAGGGTATATACGCCATTTGGCACTTCGTTACTTGCGGATGAGTATGGGTAAATGAATATTGTATCATATTTTATCTGTATTTTTGTCGCGTACATTAGGTCTTTAGTATGAATAGATTATTACAGATTTTAGCGATGGTGATGCTTACATCGCTGTCGTCGTGGGCTCACGTGTGGGACATGAGGGATGTGACAATGGGAGCGGCAATCCACCCGCCCTTGATGATAAGTGCTACTCAAAGCCCCCCAAAAGAGGTCTTTTATCACGCTGTCGAGAGAGGAGAAACCCTCTCGTCTATCGCTCGCAAGTACAATGTCTCTGTGAACGATATATTGGCAGTCAATTCAAACCTTTCAAAAGATAAAATCTCTGTCGGTATGATCATCCTTATTCCTCGTCGTGCCTTGGAGCCGAACAGAAGTAGGGATACAAAACAAGAGTCTCCGGTCCGTGAAGAGTCAAAGCCCACAAAGGTGCAAGACACTGCTCGTACAGTAACTCCTCAAGAGGTCCGTCAGGAACAGACGGTCAGAGGAAGTGTCAAGGATGAGACTCCCCGTAGAGATGTCGAACCACAGAGAGAGACTCCGCCACCTTCGACAAAGGGGCTGAGGCAGTACGTGGTGCCTTCCGGTCAGACGGTGTACAATATATGCAAGATCACAGGCTGGAGCGAGGAGCAGCTACTGTATTACAATCCTCAGATAAAGAAAGGATTGCAGGCCGGTATGGCTATATTTATTCCCCAAGACACCGTATTGGGAGAGGTGCCACCTCCTGTGGCGCACGAGGAGAAAAAGCATAGTGTGACTACACCTATTATCCCTATCCGCCCATTTATCCCGACGATGCCGACACTCAAGATTGCCCTTGTCTTGCCTTTCAGTAATGATAGTGGTAATCGTTTTTCGGACTACTATGAGGGATTTTTGTTGGCAGTCAAGGAGACTCAAGAGGCCGGCAACAGTGTAGATCTGTATGTCTATGACTGTGCACCGAGCGCACTGCGCGCCACAATCAATGAGATGGATAAGCTCCCTTCGCTCGACTATATCATAGGTGGGGTGTCGGATGAGTCCATCAAACAGCTTGCTGCTGTGGCAGAACTCAAGGGCGCTTCATACGTCATCCCTTTCACTTCCAAGGGGTACAAACTTCCTGATGTGAAGAACTCCTATATCTTTCAGATCAACACTCCGCACGATGTGATGAATAAGGTCGCCGCAGAGAGATTTGTCGAAGAGCATAGGGGCGAACATGTCTGCATCGTAAGGGATACTGTCACCGTCCATCCGAAGGGTGAGTTCGTCTCGACCCTCAAGGGATATATGGACGGCAATAACATCACCTACGAGGAAATGAAGGTCGATGGTCTGATGACAAAGGACGATATCCGACGTTTGTCCCAAGCTCATGAACGCACAGTGATGATCCCTACATCAGGTTCTTTGCGATCGGCTACGGGTGTATTGTCTCCTATCGTCCATGCCATGGACAGCCTCGGTATCAACAATGTCACCGCCTTTGGTTATCCCGAATGGCAGACTTATTACGCTCTCAATCAGTATATGACAAAAGTCAATGCTACGTTTTATACTCCTTTTTACGTCAATACCAAGACATCGGCATACAAGACATTTCAACGTGATTTTGTGACTTGGTTCAGCCATAGCATCGGCAATACTTATCCCAAATACAGTGTACTCGGATATGATACCGGTAAGTATTTCCTTTTCAAAAAGCCCGAAGGCCCCAATAGGTTTGGGAAAGCTGAGGAGCAAGGACTGCAGTCGCATTTTGACTTTGTCGCAGAGTCTCCGACATCGAGGAGATTTCACAACCAAGGTGTCATCTTTGTGCGTCATAGACCGGATGGAACTGTCGAGGGAGACTAATAGGATACTAAAGGTTTAAGATTATTTATATGAGAAACTTAGCAAAGCTATTGGCTTTGATCTCTTTACTGCTTGTGAGCACTCTGTCTTTGGGTGCTCAGCAACGTGCATTCAGACCCAAAGTAATGCTCGGTGCCATCGGAGGGGTGAACCTCTCCAACGTGGTATTTGTCCCTTCTATCACACAGGGACTCAAGCAAGGGTTTGATGCCGGAATCGTATTCAGAGCCGATCTTGATGACTATTTCGGGATATGGGGGATCTGGATAGAAGTAGACTACTCTCGCCGAGGATGGAAGGATCGCTATGATGAGAAGCCCGACTTATACTATGAGCGTGAGATGAACTTTGTCCACGTGCCCGTGATGACCAATTACTCGACAGGGACAGGCCCTTTCAGATTTACTGTAAGCGTCGGCCCTCACTTTGGATATCTGCTCAATGACAGGAAAATAACAAACTTGGACAGCTCCAACTCTGATGGGATCGTGATAGTACATCACGATAAGGAGATAGAAAGACCTTTTGCCTGGGGACTTGGTGGAGGAGTAGGGATCGAGTATGAGTGGAAGAGGATGGTCTTCGGTCTCAGGGGTAATTACTACCAGGGGCTGGGGGACTTTTTCAACAATGCTCGTTCGGAGACTTTCGGAAAGTCTGCCGAACAGATCTTCTCGGCCAAAGGGTATTTGCTATTTGTTTTTTGATGCCCGGTAGCAGATTGAGAGACCTCCCAAAGGATATTTATTTAAAAATACATGATATAGTATGTCTGTTAAGAACCAACCGCAAAGTTATTTCGTACCATTTGTAATAATGGTCGTACTCATGTCGTTGATCGGGCTTATCACGAGTCTCAATCAACAGTTTCAAGTGCCTATGCAGGCGGCGTATCTCCTCCTCGGAGGGTCATATACCAATACGCTGACGACTCTATTGACGTTTTCATTCTTTGCTGCTTATCTTGTCATGGGGCCTTTGACTTCGAGATATGTCGAGCGTAATGGATACAAGAGATCTCTTATTTTTGGTCTTATCATTCTGATCGTTTCATTCGGCCTTTACCAGTTGTCTGCATACATCTTTGATACTTTTGACCTTCCCAACTTTGAGGCTTACATCAACGAGGCAAAGGCAATCCTCGATCTCAAAACTGACTCTCTCCAAGCGATGACGGCTAAGGCAGCAGAGACGGGAAACTTTGAAGTTGTCCTCACCAAGACCGGTGAGTATTCGTCTCTCAAGTATCTCCCCGGTGTCGTGATACCTTATGCTTATTGGATATTTTTGCTTGCTGCTTTTGTCGCAGGTACGGCGCTGACTTACCTTCAGGTGGTCGTCAATCCTTACTTGGTGGCTTGCGATGTCAAGGGAACTTCCGGAGTACAGCGTCAAAGCATCGCAGGTGCGGGTAATTCTTTGATGAATACCCTTGCACCTTTCTTTGTGGCATACATCATCTTTTCGGGAAAAAGCGGTCTTGATATCAACATCAACACCCTCTATATCCCTATCCTCTGTCTGATGATCTTGGTCTTTTTGATTATTCTCTTTCTCAAGGGAACAACCTTGCCAAGCATCGCAAGCACCGAAAAGAAAGTCGGAGAAGTTTTGCCTGACAGTATTTTCAGTTTCCGTCACCTCGTCCTCGGAGTTGTGGCGATATTCACATACGTCGGAGTAGAGGTATGTATAGGTGCCAACCTCAACCTGTTTGCTATGGACAACGGTATCCTCTTCGCTCAAGCGGCGAATATGACGATGCTTTACTGGTCGGGACTCTTGATCGGTCGTCTTTTCGGTAGTCTTTTCAGCAAGATCAGCGGACAGACACAGCTCACCGGAGCTTCTGCAGGAGCTGCGATCCTCGTCTTCATAGCAATATATACGAACAATCCTTGGTTCCTTGTCGGGGTGGGACTGTTCCACTCTATCATGTGGCCTGCTATCTTCTCCTTGGCAATTGAGGGACTCGGACGTTATACATCCAAAGGTACAGGCCTCCTCATGATGGGTGTCGTGGGGGGAGCTATCCTGCCTCTTCTACAAGGTGGACTCGCTGATTATTTTGGCAATTGGGAGTATACTTGGCTTATCGTTGCTATCGGTGAGATCTATCTCCTCTATTATGCTCTTTTCAGCAGTAGAGTGTACAAAAGGGATGTGCAACAATAAAGTCGATGCCATAAGGACTATATGATTAAAACAAAAGCAATACGCCTATGATCCATAAGGGGTCATAGGCGTATTGCCTTTGTTTTGATATAAATTTGACGAAACAGAGTCTTTTGTTCTTTTCTGTCCGAGTAGGGTAGGAGGCTCTCAATGAGGGTAGCTTCGATCAAGAGAGAACCCTCCATTTTACTTATGTCCCGGACAATGCCTTGCTGTGGCTGTCGCTTCTGAGAAGGTCCCTTGTTTTCGACAGTATGATTTATCTTAGCTCAAACGCTCCGCTCCGATGGGCGGAGAAAGGTTGTCTGACTTGACTGATCAAGGTAGGTGTATCGATTCATCAAGTTAGATGCATTATTTTCGGGAGGTGTGTAGCTCCTCTTACCAAACGAGGCATTTTCAGCCTCCTTTTTCTTAGGTAGGGAAAGGAGGTATATAAAAAGCAACTCACTGCAAGAGTACCTTGTAGTGAGTTGCAACAAATCCTTTGTCCCGAAGAGTCTGATGCCCTGATCGGGGACAATAATAGGGTTTTGACTCAGATGTCTTGTGTGAGTCCCCTCAACGGAAGGGATGACTCTCACAGCGCATGAGACCTTTATTTCTTTCTGTTGAAAAGCCCTGCAATAAAGAGAATAATACAAGCTCCGACAACAGAGACAATAAGTTGTCCCCAAAATCCTTCGTCAGCAGTTGCACCAAAGAATCCGTAGACCCATTTTCCCACGATACTACCAAGAAGTCCGAGGATGATATTTTTGATCCAACCGAGTGAGCCGTTACGCATGATGGCAGAGCCGATAAGTCCTGCAAGAAGTCCGATGACGATAGTAAGTATCCATCCCATAGTTTTTTATCCTTTCTTTTAGTTATTACTTGTAGTTTAAAAAACAAGTGCTGTCTCACGGAGACCTGTCAGCCTCGGTAAGTACAGCACTCGCGAGTTATTTTTATCGTTTGATAGCAGAATCTTGATCTCCCATCTCAAAATCATTTCACATAATCCGCAAGTACACTCTGAAGTTGCTTGCGAGCAAAGAAAATACGACTCTTTACGGTCCCTATGGGCAGGTCGAGCGCATCTGCGATTTCTTTGTACTTGAACCCGGCAAGAAACATCGAAAAAGGCTGCTTGAGATCATCGCTGAGACCTTCAATAGCGCCATTGATTTCCTTTATGCTTAGCTCGTGGTAAGGTGTGCTGATACCGATGTTGTCACTCTGAGCCCCTACGTATGCGAGATCCGCATTGGCATCGATGATCGAGTGGGTACGTATGATGCGGTGGTAGTTGTTGATGAACAAGTTGCGCATCACAGTGAAGACCCACCCCTTGAAGTTGGTATTTTCTCTGTATTTATCTCTATTGGAGAGTACTTTGAGTGTCGTCTCTTGTCTCAAATCTTCGGCAGTCTCTCTGTCAGCAGTCAGAGAAAGCGCGAAGCTATACATATTGTCTTGAAGCTGAACAAGATTCTCATCAAAGAACGCCTTGGATGCCATTGTATTCTCCATATCCTGTGTATATTTGAGTCTTTGTTTATGCTTGTGGTGATGATTGGAATATTTTAGTTAAATGTTCCATGAATTCAAATTTACGAAGAATAATTGATAAACCAACACGGTTTGGTATAATTAACAAGCCTGTATTCAAATGACTTATTCTCTTCGTTTCTTAGCTTTATCATCGTCAGATGCAGTACTCTCCGCATCTCCGGAGGGCAAAACAAGGGTAAAAACAATTGTTTGTGGTAATCCGGAATTTGTACTACCTTTGCAGCCCAAAATAATTACATTCGATGTCGCAAACAGCGACCGTGTATTCTAGAACACCACGTAAAAAACAGGAATTATGAAAGAAAAAGTATCTATCCCTTTCATGCTGCTCGGTATCTTGTTCAATGTATGCCTTATCGCAGCTAACCTTCTTGAAACCAAAGTTATAAGTGTGTTTGGCCTGGATGTTACAGCCGGACTTTTGGTTTTTCCCGTCTCTTACATCATCAATGACTGCATCGCAGAGGTGTGGGGCTTCAAAAAAGCTCGTCTCATCATCTGGAGTGGGTTTGCCATGAATGCCTTTGTGTGTGCGCTTGGACTGATCGCCGTGGCTCTACCCGCTGCGTCCTTTTGGGAGGGTGAAGAGCACTTCAATTTTGTCTTTGGTATGGCTCCAAGGATCCTCGTTGCAAGTATGCTCGCATTCCTTGTCGGTTCGTTCCTCAATGCCTATGTGATGAGTAAGATGAAGATTGCCAGCGGCGGAAAGAACTTCTCTGCTCGTGCAGTCGTTTCTACCTTGGTCGGTGAGACTGCAGACTCTATCATCTTTTTCCCCATCGCCTTTGCCGGGATCATCGAGTGGAACAATCTCCTCGGGCTCATGGCACTTCAGGTGGTCCTCAAGTCTCTCTATGAGGTCATCATCCTACCTATCACGATACGTGTGGTCAAAGCGATCAAGCGCATCGAAGGAATCGATGTCTTCGATAAGGATATCTCTTACAACGTATTGAAGATAAAGGATATCTGATTTGATGGATAGAAATTCGGCACTTGTCGTTTTTAGTGGCGGGCAAGACTCTACGACTTGTCTTTTTTGGGCCAAGAAACACTTCGAGCATGTACGTGCTCTGTGTTTTGACTATGGTCAGAAGCACAGAAAAGAAGTCGAGTTGGCACGCAAGATTGCGGAGGAAGCCGGTGTGCCTTTCGAACTGAAAGATGTATCGTTCATCGGAACTCTCGGACGAAACGCACTCACCGATACAACGATCGAGATGGATAGGGAAAAACCGGAAGGAGATGTCCCAAATACATTTGTTCCCGGACGCAACCTGTTCTTCCTGAGTATCGCAGCAGTGTATGCTAGAGAACTGGGGATCGGGGATCTCGTGACAGGTGTCTCTCAGACGGACTTCAGCGGTTATCCCGATTGTAGAGACACGTTCATCAAGTCTCTCAATGTGACCCTCAACCTTGCGATGGAAGAGTCCTTTGTGCTCCACACTCCTCTGATGTGGCTGGATAAGTCAGAAACATGGGCTCTCGCCGATCAACTCGGGGTACTTGATCTTATCAGGTATGAGACCTTGACTTGTTACAATGGCATTCAGGGCGACGGTTGTGGTGATTGTCCCGCTTGCACACTGAGGCGTGAGGGACTGGAGCGCTATCTGGCAACGAAAAAGTAAAGTGAAGCCGGACAACAATTGAAAACAAAAAGAAACTACCGACTATGAGCGAATTAAAAGATCAGCTTTCTCTCTTAGGGAGAACAACAGAGTACAAGCAAGACTATGCTCCCGAGGTATTGGAGGCTTTTGACAATAAGCATCCGGAAAATGACTATTGGGTACGATTCAATTGCCCTGAGTTCACGAGCCTGTGTCCCATCACCGGACAACCCGACTTTGCAGAGATAAGGATCAGTTATATCCCCGATGTGAAGATGGTTGAGAGCAAGAGTCTGAAATTGTATATGTTCAGTTTCCGCAATCACGGGGGCTTTCACGAAGATTGTGTCAATCTCATCATGAAAGACCTCATCGCACTCATGGATCCCAAGTATATTGAGGTGACAGGTATCTTCACTCCTCGTGGAGGGATCTCTATCTACCCTTATGCCAACTATGGCCGTCCGGGTACAAAGTACGAGCGTATGGCCGAACAACGCCTCATGACCCGGGAGTGATCACTTCGTCACCAGCGTAAGCTACGCTTGGTAAGCTCTATCACATTGTATATTGCCTGTATATCATCCATATGTAGGGTGATGTCGGCATAGTCAGGGTTGAGGGAGTGGAGTTTCAGGATACCTTTTTCCGTATCGTGTTCTGTTACACTCTTGATGATAATCCCCTCGGTACGGGTCACAAAGATAAAGTAACGCCAAGCATTTTTATGCAGTTTGTACTGCCAGTACAACTGCGGTATCATACGAGCAAGCACAACATCTCCATCGGAGAGAGAGAAAGGAGTCCCATCATCCATGGAGGCTCCTTTTACTTTGAATAGAGCATACTTCCCCTGATAATCCCTATCGACAGGGATACGCACCATGCGTTCATCCTCATCGGGATCATAGTCGGAAAAGTTTGTGAGTGTCCCGGCTGCCGCAGGATCGGAGATGAGAGGGAACGCCTTTTCCTCAAAGTCATTGTAAAATGCCACGGTATCTCCCTCCTTTTTTACCTGAGATAGAGAGAGGTTCATCACTTCCCCACGCCCATTGAACAACCAATCCCGATTATATTTCGGAAAATGAGTAAGTATCCTCTCGAGTGTCTCATCCTGCGGACGCGTCTCCTGCTTCACTATGCGGAAGATGGTTGCGTTGCCGGGGTAGCCCAGGGTCTGACTCATCTTGGTGTATGTCAGCCCCTCCAGCTCCATGATATGCCGCACTCTTTGCCAACGCTCCGGAAAGGGTACCGATGCCGCGAGCCCTGTGGGTAGGAGCATCTCCCCTTCTCCCGAGAGTATCCATTCCTCAGAAAAAGTAAACGGGTAAGCCCCACAGAATGTCGATATGAAGTTGGCAGAAACGAAATTAGAAGCCTTGCTGAACGCCACACGTACGGATACAGGAGGCACTCCCATTACAGCAGCAAGGTCTGCATAGGATAGCACACGTTTCTGTTTTTTGAGGTGTTTGTAGCATGCAGTCAATCTGCGCTTTCGGGATAGTATTGTCCTTCGGTCTGCCATTGTTCTTTGTTCATTTTAACAAAGATAACTATTTTATGCCTTTGTGTACCGGAAAAACATTACCTTAGTGGATGTATAAAAATACCAATCATCAAGCACAAATATGAAACGAAAACACTTGTTCCTGCTATTGGGACTCTTCTTTGCCATTGTTTTTACTTCCGTCACCTATGCCGTACAGATGCAACCACGCATGGTCGCTACCACCCAAGGCGATGAGACTATCGAGCAGCGATTGGATGATCCGCTCTTTACTCTCGAGGTGGCATTTCCTCTCGATCTCAGAGTCGTGGCTTCCGATAGGGATTATCTTACGATCCAAGGGCCAAAAAAACTCCTGCGGAAGGTCGTTGTGACGACAAAAGGACTCGAATTGCGTATCCGTGGGCACAAGAGCTTTTGGGGCAATAAGTTCAGAGGCAGACTCACCGGTACCCTTTATACCTCCGATCCGAACATGCTGTCAGAGCTACGGTTGTCGTCGGCATCCAAGGTCATCTCCGAGACCATCATGCGCGTCACTATGTTTGATCTCGATATGTCGGGTGCATCTACGTTCGTCGGAGAGGTACACTGCAACAATGCCGATGTCAAGCTCAATGGTGCAAGTCATGCGCGGATCAAGGGTAATAGCGGGGTGCTCAAAGTGAATCAGTCCGGAGCCTCCAAATTTGTCATTGAGGGGGAATGTTCAGAACTCTTGCTCGGTATTTGGGGCGCCTCTCTCTTTGATGGCAAACAGTTGATGGCTTACCGTGCCGATATGGAGGTGGGAGGGGCATCCAAAGCCTATGTCGCTGCCCAAAGCCCGGGTAAGGTCAATGTGATGGGTTCGGCTCACCTCGAGATGCCACTTGTTTCACGGCAAGGAGAGGGGGCAGAAGAAGTCAAAATCAAAGTTATCGGTTCTTCATCGTTTGTCGGCTCATGCTTTGCACATCATGCAGACATCGAAGTCTCCGGATCAAGTTCTCTCAAACTCAATGGTATCTTCGGCAAGGCCGATGTTGAAGTTTCCGGTGCATCAAAAGTCAGCTTATCAGGTCGTTGCGATCGCTTCGAAGCAGAGGTCTCGGGATCATCCAAACTCGATGCAGAGAGATTTATCTCCAGAGCCGTCGATATCGATGTTTCCTCTTCCGCCAAAGCCGTTGTGCATGCCACCGAGTCTCTCAATGCCGATGTGAGTTCGTCAGGAAAACTGGATTATATCGGGAATCCACGTCATAGGTCTCTTGAACAATCCGGCGGAGGTAAGGTCGGTCGCAAGTAACATACTTCTCCCACAGGTAGGAGTTCAATCACCGACAGCCCCGACACTTCATGACAAAGAAGTGTCGGGGCTGTTTTTGTATGAGCAGGAAGCTCCCCCCAAAAAAGGTTGTCTAACTTGTGATCGAAGGTTGTCTAACTTGTCATCAAAGGTTGTCTAACTTGATTTCGGAGGTTCACCATCTCATTTTGCAACCTTTCTTTTCCGACTCATTTCTCTGCCGTTTCTCTTTTATCATTTCTATACCGATCACCGATCATGCGCACCGAAAAGTCGTATCTTTGTAGCCGAAAGGATATTGTGAAAGCCTTTCTTTACCTCTCTCAAGCAACAGAAACAAGATTATGACAAAATACGAGGCAACCATAGACTATCTATTCAACTCTCTCCCTGTCTTTCAACACCAAGGAGGCAGTGCCTACAAGCCCGGACTTGAACGTGTCGAACAACTTCTCAGCCTTTGTGACAATCCTCACAAAAAACTAAAGACCATCCACATTGCCGGCACCAACGGCAAGGGATCGACATCCCATATGCTGGCCTCGATCTTGCAAAGTGCGGGTCTTAGGGTCGGTCTCTTCACTTCCCCTCATCTTATTGACTTCAGAGAGCGCATCCGTATCGATGGAGAGATGATCACAGAGGATTTTGTCATCGACTTTGTGGATGATATACGTCCTCGTATCCCTCCCGGGCTCAATCCCTCGTTTTTTGAACTCACGACGGCCATGGCATTCAGTTACTTTGCCGGACAAGGTGTGGATGTCGCTGTGATAGAGGTGGGTATGGGCGGTCGCTTGGACAGCACCAATGTCCTCTCTCCCCTCTTGTCCGTGATTACCAATGTGAGCATCGATCATGCTGCGTACCTTGGAGGTACGCTCGAAGCGATAGCCATGGAAAAAGCGGGTATCATCAAGGCTGGTACTCCGGTCGTCCTCGGCCGAAGCAAGGAGAGAGAAGTCTATGAAGTTGTACACAAGACAGCCGAAACACTCTCGGCACCTCTCACCGTGGCCGACAGAAGTGGTGAGATCACCGAGGTATACCAACATGAGGATGGTACTCAGTCCTTTGAGACCAAGCATTTCGGCAAGGTACATCAACCCCTCGGAGGTCTGTATCAGGTAGAAAATACCGCAACAGTCCTCTGCGCCTGCCTTCGACTCATTGAGTCGGGCTTTGACCTCTCACCCGAAGCCGTTCGAAGAGGTATCGAAGAGGTGGCAAAGACAGGTCTCCGTGGGCGCCTGCAGGTGGTCAGGGAGGCTTCGCCTCGCATCGTCCTCGATACCGGTCACAACCCCGGTGCATGGGTCTATCTCTCCGAACAACTCCGCAAATGGGCTGACAATGCTCCTCTCTTGTGTGTCCTCGGTATGGCAGGGGACAAAGATGTCTCAGAGGTCCTGAGTCTCCTGCCTCGAGACAATACGCACTATATCTGTTGCAAAGCCAAGGGAGAGCGCTCCATGCCTGCGGAAAAGCTCTGTGATACGATGAAAGGCGAAGGGTTTACAGACTGCGATGTGATTTCGGATATTGCCGATGCTTATGATGTGGCTGTAGCTCGTTGTAGGGATAAGGGTATTCCGACCTTGTTTATAGGTGGAAGCAACTTTGTGATCGGCGAACTTCTGTCGGTGCGACAGTTCTGACTCCCGAGCATTCGAGGTAAAGAATAACAATAAAAAAGTCCGTCGGATATTTTCCCGACGGACTTTTTTATTGCGTAGCTGTGTTACTTATTTTTTCTTTTCTCCTGCGAGATACGAAATCAGGACGCTGATCATCGAGAGTATCCAGATGAGTAGGAAACTCTTCTTGAATGTACTGCCTTTCTTTGCCATAGTCATAAGTCTTTGGAGTGTTTGTTGAGCAGGTCATGAAGTGCGGTTTCGTCGGACTTCGGGGCGATGACAAGGACATCGTCCATGTCTACGATGACATAGTTGTCGAGTCCGGACACAATGACTTTTTTGTTTGGATTCTGTGTGCGGATGAGGGTGTTGGGACAGCCCTCAAGTTTATGGTTGGGATTGTCCCCTTTATCCTGCGTGGAGACATGCCGGTAGAGAGACTCCCAAGTGCCTATATCATCCCAGCCAAACTCTCCCGAGATGACATGGACATTGTCTGCCTTTTCCATCACACCATAGTCGATGGAGATCGACTTGGACTGCATAAAGGCTTGAGCGACATCGGCGCGTTCGCTCGAAGTGTTGTAGGTCTTGATCTCCGCAAAGAGGGCTGCCACCTCGGGGAGGTAAGTCTCAAGAGCCGCAACGATATCTCGCACTTTCCATATAAACATCCCTGAGTTCCAGACATATTTGCCCGAAGCAAGGAGAGCTTCGGCTTCCTCTTTTTGAGGTTTTTCCTTGAAGCGGACGATAGGACCTTTGCCAGTAGAGATGGCCTCTTCACTTTGTTCGATATAGCCGTAACTCGTTGCCGGAAACGTCGGTGTGATCCCTATCGTCAGCAGCACTTCGTGCTCCGCCACATATTCGATACCTTCGAGGAGCGTGCGTCTGAACGCCTCTACATCCCCTATGTGATGATCTGAGGGCGTCACCACCATGATGGCATCTGGATCGGATGCGTATATCTTGTATGCTGCATAAGCTATACAAGGGGCAGTGTTCCGTCGCTCCGGCTCGGTGAGGATGTTGCTTGGTGGGAGTGCGTGGAGTTGCTTCATCACTTCGTTGCCGAACTGTTCGCCCGTGACAATGAAGAAGCGTTCCGATGCCACGATGGACTCAAACCGGTGGCCGGTTGACTGCAACATGGTAAGTCCCGTGCCGAGAATATCCAAAAACTGCTTGGGCTTGTCTTGACGGCTCATAGGCCAGAATCGGGATCCGATACCGCCGGCCATGACAATGCAGTAGGTATTTAGTTTTTTCATTATATGCCGTAAAAAAGGAGGATTGTCTATTACTGTGCTTTGAATAAGAGGACGCTGTCACGTTTGAGCGCAGGGCGTGTCCACTCCGCAGGCTCAAATGACCATTGAGAAATGATCTGAGGCGTGATCGGATTGTGGATTTTGAGATACTCCATGAGATAATACCTCAAGTCCTTTTCTGTAGCGCGTACAATCCGTGACGTGAGTTCGGAGTGAGGTATGCCTGAGCCTTCGGTGAGAAGTGCACCGCCACCGTTTCCTCGATACGAATTGACAACAACCTTGTACTCTGCAGAGGGATCAAAAGTCCGACCGTCTCTCAATGTCGTGAGCTTGATGCGCTCGCCCTTGGGCTTGGTCACATCGACAGTGTACATCACCCCACAAGCTGAGTCAAAGTTGAAGAAAGGTTTTTCAAACTTGAACCCTGCATCGGGTGCTGTCGAAAGGCGCAACAACTTGTCATCCGCAGACTTCATCGTCAGTATCCATCTGTCGTAGGATTCCTCGAGCAGGTCCTTGATTTCCTGTCCTGTGAGACGCATGAGGTAAGCCATGTTTTCGAACTTGTAAAGCTTGAAAAGGTCACTCATCGTAATGTCTCCGGTGGTGATCTTGGTATCAAAAATGAGGGGTGCACTCAGAGACATGTCAGCGTCTTCAAAGAGTGAAAGTTGCACCTGATGTACGAGATCAACAAAGGTGGAGGGTCCCATGAATGACGAGCGCGAGGAGATGTCCGCAGTGGTTGCTCCGATGCGTTCGGCAACGAAGCGTCTGACGGTGTTGTACTGAGGGGTCAGATCTTTGATGAACTTGCCGTCGGGGATGTACTTATCAAGATTTATGATAGATGGAGTGCTCTCGACGATATTGTTGCCATCGGCATCCGTCTTGAATGTGACTGTGGTACGTGAGAGATTGTGACCGTTGTTGGCAGGATTGAGGATATATGTCTTGCGACCGCTTTCGTGTACCACAGAGTCTACATAGCTGCGGTGATCATGGCCAAGGAGCACGAGATCTATCCCTGCTACCTGACTTGCCAGAGCATAACCCGCATCTTCGGCAAGATATCTGACAGAGTCTGTCTTCTCACCTATACCCGAGTGGACAAGGGCGATGATATAATCAGGTTGGGCAGCTTGTATTTCGGGCATGTATCTGCGTGCTGTCTCGACGATGTCATCAAATCTCATCCCGGACCATAGGACTTCGGGCAAGAAGTTGGGAACTGCAGGTGTCGTGAGTCCGAGGATTGCAAATTTCTTCCCTGCCTTGGTGATCATTGTATAGGGAACAAAGTATGGTACCGGAGTCTCTTGTCCTTCACTGCGTGCCACATCGATGACGTTGGCACCAAGGACAGGAGCCGAAAGCTCCTTTACCCAACGATCATAGACATCGTGCCCGGTCTCAATATCGTGATTGCCCACTGTGATGGCATTGTAGTCGAGCTGATTCAAGACTTCGGCCATGAGATGCTTGGACGAGGTGTCGATGAAGTTGTAATAATATGCTGTGGGTTGCCCCTGCAAGATGTCTCCGGCATCGAGCAAGAGCATATTGCCGGAGCTCTGTCTGTATGCTTTGACATAAGAAGCAATGCGTGCGTAGCTACCCTTGCCCTCGACATCGTTGATGAAATCGTGGGGAAAGACATTGCCGTGCAGGTCAGTGGTGTGGAAGATGTCTACGATGACAACACCTGTCTTTGAGCGGGACTGACAGGATACAAACAGTGTGACGAAAGTCAGTGCCCAAAGGATATGACGAAAGCGGAAATTCATACGGCTGTGATGGATATAATACGGTTGGTAAGTATCGATGGTAAAGGGCTGAAACGGCTCTTTATCATCAAGAAAGAAAAAACTCTCCGAAGCAGTAGAGGAAAGCCTCTTGACTGCTTCGGGAGAGATTATTTTTTACATCGTTATGGGACCTGAGGCGTTATTTCGCAATGTCCATCTCGTCGATGAGACGTTGAGCACCCAAGTATTTGTCGAGGATGAGCAGTACATAGCGTACATCACAGATGATACTGCGTTGATAGTCGGCAAGGTAGTTGATGTCTCCACCTACACCTTCCCAGTTGCGGTCGAAGTTGAGACCGACGAGATTGCCATACTTATCGATGACAGGGCTGCCGGAGTTGCCACCGGTAGTGTGAGTCGTAGCACAGATATCTACGGGCATCTTTCCGTTGGCAAGAGCATAAGAGCCGAAGTCCTTGCGGTTGTAGATATCTTTGAGTTTTGGACTGAGGGTGTATTCGGGATTGGTCGGATCTTCCTTTTCCATCACCCCTTCCATAGTGGTCTGGAAACCATAGTAGACATTGTCCCTTGGGATGTAGCCTTTGAGCTTTCCGAATGTGTAACGAACCGTGGAGTTGGCATCCGGCCATACGTTCATTTCACCTTCCATCTCCATGATTCCTTTGACATAAGTCTTGCGTACTCGGGCAAATTCGCGGTCAAAACCTGCAACCTTGCCCTTGACATCTGCGTGTAGAGCGTGCACATCTTTGGATAGGCGTACCACCGGATCGGCATCGTAACTTGCATAATCACCATTGATGATTGCAGACTCCAGCACAGAAGCATCTCTATAGATAGTCTTGTCGAGGAGATTGTTTACAAAACCGTTGATATCCTTTACTCCGCGGAGGACAGCAGGAAGATTTTCAGGTGCTGTGCCATTGATAAAGGCTGTCAACATGGCTTTTGTGACTTTGCGGTCTACTTCCTTGTTGTAGTCTTTATTGAAGTAAGTGAGGTACTTTTCATTGATGAACTTGGTGCGCTTGTCAGCGTTTGATTTAAGTTCGTTGAATGTCTTTTCGTCAAGGACAGGAGCGCCTACCGACTCTACGGCACGTAGGAGACCCTCATCGATCATCCATACTTGCTTGCGAAAATCTGCTCTCTGAGCGACCATCTCTTCGATTTTTTTCATCGCTTCGATGTACTCGGGCTTGTTGTTTTCTGTCGCATACTTGGTGAGCTTGGCCTGCTGATCCTTCTTCATGCCCTCGAAGTCCATCTTGCGTATAGCCCAGTTGGAGCCGATTGCATTTTTATATGCGTTTGTCGATCTTGCGTACTTCGATGCGTATTGGATATTGACTGCTTCGTCAGCTCTCATCTCAGCAAGCATCGTCTCTTGGCGTACCTTACGCATATCGATACGTACGGTGTTGTCGATATCGCGACGCTCTGCGACCTCAGCTGCGGTGTAGAAGTGATTGGTACGTCCGGGATAACCCATGATCATTACGAAGTCATCTTCGTTGAGACCACCTGAATTGACCTTGAAGTGGAACTTAGGTCTCATCGGTACGTTGTTGGGATCATACTTGGCAGGCTTACCGTCCTTGTCGGTATAGATACGGAAGACACAGAAGTCTCCGGAGTGACGAGGCCAGACCCAGTTGTCTGTATCTGCTCCGTAAGAGCCGATCGAAGATGGTGGAGCAGCCACGAGACGAACGTCAGAATACTCCTTGCTTATAGACAAGATGAACTTGTTGCCTTCATAAAATGGTGCGAGGTCAAGCACGATATAACCGGGTTTTTTACCTCTGTTTTTCTTGTACCAAGCATTGGCGACCTTGGTGAGATAGTCTCGAGACAAGTACTCCATAGGATCGTTGCATTTTGCTTTTTTGAGATAAGCATTGACATAGTCTGTGACATCTACTATCTCATCGATAAATGTCACAACCAAGCCGGGATTGGGAAGCTCATCTTTCATTGTAGGAGCATAGAAACCATCTCGGAGAAAATTGTTGGTTACGGTAGAGTGCTCACGTATCTGATCGTAGCCACAGTGGTGGTTGGTGAGCAGAAGTCCTTGAGAAGAGATGAGTTCTCCGGTACATCCACCGTCAAAGTGAACAACCGCATCTATGACGGAGCCTTGGCCCGGATTGTAGATCTGTTCGGCCGAAAGGGTAAGCCCCATTTCTTGCATGCGCTTGATGTTTTGCTGTTTGAGGTATGGCAGAAGCCACATCCCCTCGTCAGCTTTGAGAGAAGGTACGCAGAGTAATGCTGTAAGCAGTGCTGCGCAGATTTTCTTGTAAGTCTTCATATTCTCTTATTGTGTGATTAAGTATTTATGCTTTTACTTGTTGTCCCAAGTTTTGAATGGGTGCTGGGAGAGGTAGCTGTTGTAGTACTCTTCTCTACCTGTAATTTCCTCATCGATCCAGTCGGGAATAGCGACAGTCGCAGACTCGGTAGGTAACTCGACCTCGGCAAGAACGAGCCCGGCATTGTCTCCCTCAAAGTAGTCTACTTCCCACAGCATCCCCTCATGTCGTATATGGTAGCGATTTTTGGAGATGACACCGTCACTACACATGGATAGAAGTTCCTCTGCATCCTGAAGTGGGATCTCATACTCATATTCGAGGCGGGATAAGCGACCTGACCCTTTAGACCCCTTGATCGTGATGTATCCCTTGTCATTGCTGATACGGATACGCACACTCACTCCGGCATTTTTCCGAATATAACCCTGCTTGATCGTAAGGATGCGTTCAGGTGGAGGTAAGGTCGCACTGGGCTTGATGAGGTATTTCCTTTCTATCTCTACTCCCATGGTTCTTTTCAATAAACGATAACTTCGGTAGCTCCGAAGCCATATTCTTGGAATGATGCATCCTGCATCTGAGCCTTAGGATACTCTCTCTTGATCAGATCCATGACGGCTTTGCGAAGCACGCCTTCGCCTTTGCCATGGATAAATACGATATGACGCTTCTTGTCATTGCTATATTGTTGCATGACCTTGCGGACGTGTTCCAACTGTATCTCTAACATCGCCTTATTATCCATACCGGCGGTAGAGTCGATCAGTTCATGGATATGAAGGTCTTCCACAATGACTTCTCGTTGTTTGGAACTTTTGGGTGATGGTTTGGGATTTGTTGTTTGATTCGTGGTCTTGGCCTTCATCATCTCCTGTTCCAACTTCTTGGCATCGATCTTTTTGCCTTGCACGGATCTGTCATCTTCCACGAGAGGGAATATGATGGCACCGTCATCAAAGTAATCGTTGGGGACAAAAGCATTAGTCTTGAAGAAGCGCAACCCCGTGATGCGGATATTTGCTTCAAACATGGGTTTGGCAACAAAGGAGTCCCGGTCTTTGAAAGCCATGATCTGTGCTTTTATCCTGTTGCGAGCTGCCAATCCACTCGGAGGGAAAGACTCTATGAATTCGGAACTGTCGAACGGTACTACTCCTGAAAACATCAGCCTCCAGTCTCCTCCATCGCTGATCATGTAATGGACATAAAGGTCATAGTTGCTGTCATTGACGATGTAGGCTTCGTAGTCGCCTTCTCCCACAGCCTCAGGATCGGATGGTAAATAGGCAAGAACGGCATTGATCGCCTCATGCCCCGTGTCGGTCGGTCTTTCTCTCACCTCGACTTTCTTTGGTGATTCGGGTTGCTTGACGGTTACGGGTTCCGGGGTTGTTTCTTTTCGGTGTATTTCAGGCTTGGGAACGATCGTGCTCCCGGCTGTCACCACAACGATTTCGGACGCAAGGACAGGGATATCAAATCCTGACTCATCCTCAACCTCCACAACTCCATCACGAGATATGGACTTGACTATACCGCCTCCCGTTGTGTTCAAAAACCTGACTCTGTCTCCTATCTTTATATCTTTGTTGCTCATACTAAAACTCTTGTACGTTTCTCTCTTCCCTCAAAGTTCACTAATTTTGCAGTTAAATACAAAGCCACTGAGGAAAACTTATATGCAGAATTACAAAAATACAAAGATTGAGGCATTTACCTATACTCTTCCGGATGAAAGAATTGCGAAATACCCTCTAAGTCGCCGAGACGAGTCCAAGCTACTCATATATTCCGAAGGCAAGATTGAGGATCGCCAATTCAAAGATATTGCCGATGCTGTGCCAGCGGGCACGCTCATGGTCTTCAATGATACAAAAGTCATAAGGGCGAGACTGGAGTTTTTTAAGGCTACCGGGGGACGTATTGAGATATTTCTCCTTGATCCCGTAGCACCATCTGTATATGAGACGGTGTTTGAAGAAACAAATCGCTGCGTGTGGCACTGTCTTGTGGGCAATGCCAAAAAGTGGAAAGAGGAAGACATTACTTCTACATTCAATTTGCCTGATGGTCGAGAGGTCAGTCTTACGGCAACCAAGGTGGGGCAGCCTTCTCCGGAGGGTCAGTCTATCGCGCTATCTTGGACAGGAGGTGAAACTTTTGGGATAATCCTCGAAGGCTATGGAGAGTTACCCATCCCTCCATACCTCAACCGACATACGGAGGAGTCCGATCTGACTACTTATCAGACCCTTTTTGCTCGAGTTCAGGGATCTGTCGCTGCGCCCACTGCAGGACTCCACTTCACTCCGGAGGTCATGGAGTCGCTCAAAAGTAAAGGTGTCGACTCTACTCGTGTGACGCTTCATGTCGGGGCAGGGACCTTCCGGCCGGTGAAGTCTGAAACCATGGGCAGCCATACGATGCATACCGAAGCCATAGTCATCCCTCTTGCTACTCTTAAGTCTCTCAGAGAGTCTTTAGGACACATCATGTCGGTGGGTACTACCTCAACCCGTACGCTTGAGAGCCTTTACTATATAGGTGTGCACATCCTTGAGGGACGAGACAACCCCTATGAAGTAGAGCAATGGGAGCCATATGAAAGAGGCTATGACTACACTACTGCTGAGGCTCTTACAGCCATCATCGATCACTTGGAGTCCTCTCGTGAAGAAAACCTTGTGGGAGCTACACGTATCATCATTGTCCCCGGTTTTCAGTTCAGACTTGTTGATATGCTTGTTACCAATTTTCATCAGCCTCATAGTACTCTCTTGCTACTTATAGCGGCTTTTGTCGGTGAAGGTTGGAGACAGATCTATGATCATGCCCTTGCAAGTGGATATCGCTTTTTGAGTTATGGCGACAGTTCTCTTCTATTCCGTAAACCCCTCTAAAATATGAGCAACAACTCGAGCAAATGTCTCAATCGAAGGATATTGACGCTTGCTATCCCCAATATACTGAGCAATATCACTGTCCCTCTACTCGGGATAGCCGATCTTGCACTTGCCGGACGTCTCAATGATGTAGATGCTATCGGAGGGATTGCCATCGCCACAACCATCTTCAATCTCATATATTGGAACTTTGCTTTCCTTCGTATGGGAACCACAGGTATGACAGCCCAAGCTAATGGGGCCGGTGATCGCCAACTCATCGGACGCCTCCTCATGCAGTCTCTTATGATAGGGCTGACCTTCGGCCTGCTCATACTTCTCTTTCAGACTCCGCTCTTGTCCGGTGTCATGGCACTCTTGTCTCCTGAAGCTCCTCTTATTTCTTATAGCCACAAGTATTTTTACATCGTCGTTATGGCAGCACCGGCCGTACTGATGACTTATGCTCTCAATGGTTGGATCATCGGTATGCAAAACACATGGTTGCCGATGGTGGTCAGCCTCACGACCAATGTCCTGAACATTGCCATCAGCGCCTACCTCGTTTTGGTTGCACGTTGGGATATCCAGGGTATTGCGACGGGAACTCTTGTTGCACACTACGTGGGAGTTGTGATGTTGGGCATAGGTGCTTATGTCCTGTATCTGAAGAAGGGTAAGGCTGTATTACCCAACAGATTTGGAGACCTCACTGTCGGCCTTGGGAGGTTTTTCAAGACCAATGCAGATATATTCCTGCGTACCCTCCTGCTTATCATCGTCACCGGATTTTTTACTTATGCCGGGACACAATTTGGCGGCTTGACTCTCTCCACGAATACACTTTTGTTGCAGTTCTTCACGATCTTCTCATACTTCACCGATGGCTTTGCTTATGCCGCTGAGGCTCTTGTCGGTCTATATTATGGAAGTCAGGACAGAGAGCTCTTGCGTCGTGTGATACGCTATCTCATGTGGTGGGGTGTGGGTATCACTATCGTTGCCACGGCCTTGTATGTTGGGGGAGGCAATGTCTTTCTTCGCTTCCTTACCGACAAGTCCGAACTCATCACGCATGCGCAGCCCTATATGATTTGGGTCTGCCTTGTGCCTATTGCCGGTTTTCTTGCTTTCCTTTGGGACGGGATCTATATCGGACTCACGGCAACAAGAGAGATGCTGTGGAGTATGGTTGCTGCAGTAGCTGTCTTTTTTATACTGTTTTTTACCTTGACGACAGAAGATCCCAATCACGCCCTTTGGTCAGCTTTTCTTGCTTATCTTGCGGTACGAGGGGTACTCCAAAGTTTTTTTGCTCGAGGTATTGAGGGGGTAGGTAAAGACTTCAAGAGGGAGTATTACCTTTCTATCGGGACGGATAATACCGTACCTGATCATTTGGAAAACATCCGACAACTCTTGCTCAAAACATGGAAGGGTGGTGAGATTTGCGACTTTTATATGATCCCGGATGCCACAGGAAAGTCGGATAAGGTCTATGCCAATACGGTGATGCGCCTTCGTGATAGTGCTACTCCTGATGAGCTAAGTGCTACTGCCAAGGCTCTTGAAACTCTCATGGGAAGAGATCGCACTTCCTCCAATGTCGCCCTTGATATAGACGTGGTAGTGTGTGATGGTATCGTCCTCCGATCCAAAGACTTCAACCAAAACTATTTCCGGATAGGTTACGATCGATTGCACCAATCTTCAAACTGACCCTGCCATATACCATTATCTCCGAGTCTTGAGTATAGCTAATTCAGTTTTCTTATATGCTTGATAGACAAAATAGTCAGGGATAATGATTATTTTTGTACCCAAATAATATCTACGATTAGGACTCATCATCTGCGATGTTTTGCCTTTGTGTGGGCATGGAAAGGCATCGAGATTTGTCCCTATATCTTGTTACACTTCGGAGAAAACGCTTTATTCATCTCATGGATGCAAAGACCACATCAACTCAGTCCTCAGTGCTGATCATATACACAGGAGGCACTATCGGTATGATAGAAAACCCGTACAATGGCGCACTCGAAGCCTTTGACTTCAAGTATATTGAAGAGCACGTACCTGAGATCAAGAGATTCAACTTCAAGATCAATACTATTTCATTCAATCCTGTCAAGGACTCTTCTGACATGGGGCCCGACTCGTGGGTCAAGATCGTCGAGATCATCCGCGATAACTATGATGCTTATGACGGATTCGTGATCCTACACGGTACGGATACCATGGCATTTACAGCATCAGGACTTAGCTTTATGCTGGAAAATCTCTCCAAGCCCGTCGTGCTCACAGGTTCTCAATTGCCTATCGGACAACTCCGTACAGACGGTAAGGAGAATCTGATCACCGCAATCGAGATAGCTGCGGCACGAGATGCTGAAGGGAGACCTTATGTCAATGAGGTATGTGTCCTCTTCGATAGCCTTCTGCTCAGAGGCAACCGCTGTACCAAAATCTCTGCTGATCAGTTCAGCGCATTTTCTTCGCCCAATTATCCTCCGCTCGCCAGTGTGGGGATCAACATCCACTACAATCGTAAGGTAAGGATTGCTCCTCCCACAGAAGGTAAGGCGCTCAAAGTCCAGACCTCATACGACAGTAATGTCGTGATATTTAAGATATTCCCCGGTATGTCCGAAGCCGTGGTGACCAGCATCCTCAATACGGAGGGACTCAAGGGCGTTGTCATGGAGACATTTGGCAGTGGTAATGCTCCTTGTTCTCCGTGGTTTCTCAATGCCCTTAAAGATGCAACCGACAGAGGTATCGTGGTTGTCAATGTTACCCAGTGTATGGTCGGCAACGTGGAGATGAAGCGCTATGAGACCGGTATAAAACTTGTTGATGCTGGAGTGTTGAGTGGCTATGATAGTACTCCTGAGAGTGCAGTTGCAAAATTGATGATGCTACTTGGCAGCGGAAGATCTCTCGATGAGGTGAAACGACTCATGGAGACCTGTCTCAGGGGAGAATTTACGGCTGATTACAACCAAGATGACTGCTGCGGAGCAGTCTGCCTCTTTGACTGATAGGGACACAGATGAGTTATATCCACTCTCAAAGCTTGTTTGCAGATACCGAAGGGGATGAGATGCTGAGGTTTGCCAGTCTCGGTAGTGGCAGCAGTGGTAATTGTTACTATCTGTCGCACAAGGGTACTCGCATACTTATTGACGCAGGAGTCGCACCAAGGACCATTCTCCAAAGACTCAAAAGTCTCTCCATATCCATGCGGGAGATCTCGGGTATTTTTGTTACTCACGATCATGCCGATCATGTCCGTAGTGTGGGACTCCTTGCGACGAAATACAATATCCCTGTCTTTGCCAGCCCGGAAGTAGCAAAAGTCCTCATCAATAGCAGATACATTGCGGAGGATCTGACCCCATATATCAATGTGATCGAGGTGGGAGTCCAGATGACGATTAGAGACATGGAGATTCTTACATTCGAAGTTCCGCACGATGCCTGCCAAAACGTGGGTTATAGCATAACGACATCAGCAGGAGTCTTCTCTCTCATTACAGATATAGGACATATCAATGAAGAGATCCGCGCGGCAGTCAGCAGGAGTAACT
Organism: Porphyromonas sp.; assembly: GCF_030529325.1. GTDB lineage: Bacteria > Bacteroidota > Bacteroidia > Bacteroidales > Porphyromonadaceae > Porphyromonas_A. The sequence continues at coordinate 31,878 of NZ_JAUMXC010000020.1, forward strand.
TCCTCGTCTTCGAGTCCAACTATGATCCTGAGATGCTCTCAGGGGGCAACTATCCCGAGTTCTTAAAGCTACGTATCACCGGAGGGGAAGGGCATATCAGCAACAAGGATGCCGCCAACTTCATCGCAGAGAACTATCACATGGAGCTCAAATTTTTGGCGCTCTGTCATCTCAGCAAGCACAACAATCATCCGGATCTGGCATACAAGACGATGGAAAACAGGCTCTTCAACGAAGGTATCCGTGTCGGAAAGGATCTGCAGTTGCATGTTCTCGGAAGATCGACGGCATCACCGCTTTTTGAACTCGAAATCGAAAAATTTTAGAACCATGGGAACGTTCAGATACAATGTCACCATACATTGCACCCGTCAGATCAGTGAAGAAGTGCTCGACTATCTCCGCAAGGAACTTGTGCCGACATGGAGTACATATGAGCATTGGCACTCTCCTAAACTTTTGCGAATACACACCGGTATGGGCGATGAGGATATGGTAGCCTACGCATTACAGTTTGAGTGTGATGACTTGGAGAAACTCTCTTCATTTGATGAACAACGCGACCCTGTACTGCGTCGCATCATGGAAGCTTATTCTCAGAGGGTAATGCCTTTTTCGGTGGTCATGGAGGTGTTGGAGTAATCGGATAAGGGTTTTGCACTGCTGAAAAGCTTAGGAGGCGAATGCACAACCCTCGAAATCGATGTGTCTAACTTGATGAATGAAGTTGTCTAACTTGACGCATCAAGTTAGACAACCTTTTTTCTACCTTTGTTGAAAGTTAATAGCGAAGGATATTTTCCCTACACAATTACAATAATAATCAAGTATATAAAAAGACTATGGATATAACCAACATCAGATCAAGATTTGATCACTTCAATTTCAATGTCCTTGATTTGGAAAAGAGTTTGGCCTTCTACGAAAAAGCTCTCGGACTCAAGGAAGTGCGTCGTAAGGAAGCTTCAGATGGCTCATTCATCCTTGTATATCTTGGGGATGGAGAGACTCATTTTACCTTGGAGCTCACATGGTTGCGTGACCGCTCTGAACAATACAATCTCGGAGATTTGGAGTTTCACCTCTGTATGCGTGTGCCCGGAGACTATGATGCTTGGCGTGCATATCATAAAGAGATGGGGTGTGTATGCTATGAGAATGAGTCGATGGGGCTCTACTTCATCAATGACCCCGATGGCTATTGGATAGAGATATTGCCACTGAAGTAACAGCTCTGCTTACAATAATAAAATGCGAAGAGGGGGCTGTGTCAAAATTCATTTTTGGCGCAGCCCCATTTATTTTCGTTTGTG